>NZ_FRCS01000009.1 GCF_900143005.1 Cryptosporangium aurantiacum | reverse complement strand
GGTCCGGTGTCGGGGTGGTTGCCGGTGGGGGTTGCGGGTTGGGGTTGGTGCTGGGGGTCGGTGAGCCAGTCGGTGACCACGTCCCAGTCCCAGTCGGTGACCCACTCCTGCTCCCCGGTGTCGAGGGGCCACTCGTCGTCCGGCCGGACCAGGATCTCGGGCAGTGGAGTGTCCGGGGCGGAAACTGGGGTGTCGGCCAGGACGGTGCGGCCGGCCGGGGTGCGGCGTAGGTCGCTGGCGTGGACGAGGACGGTGAGGTGGGGTTGTTCACCGGCGGTGGTGGGGAGTTCGCCGGTGTCCAGGATGTGCCGGATGAGGTCTCGCAGGGCGTCGTGGCGGCGTTCGGCCGCTGAGCGCATGTCGTCGGGATCAGGCTTGGGCAGGGTCGCGAAGTAGGTCTGGAGCATGGCGCCGCATTCGGGCGAGAGGGAGCCTTTGAGGTCCCAGATGTCGTCGTAGGTCTGGCCGAGGTAGATGGCGCGTTCGGGTTCGGGCGGGTGGTCTTTCGCCGGAAGCAGGTGCTCGAGGATCCGTTTGGCGATCTGCCGCAACTCCGAGCAGCTGAGCCGGTGGGCGTTCTCGAACAACATCTCCTCAGCGACCGGCACCAAATCCGGATCGACCGCGTCGACTTTCCGGGCGAGCCACGCGGCGACCTTCACATGCCCGAAAGACACCCTGCCGGCGGACAGGGCGCCGGCGAAACGCGGCAGAACCGGTAACCGGCGCGCGGTATCGACCAGAGCGCTGGCCTCACCGGAGGTCATCCTCAAGGAGCCCTGCAGCCAGGCCTTCGTCGACGGGGCACCGTTGTAGGCGACCGCGCCTCGGCGGTGCACCGCACCGACGGCCTCGGCAAGGCCGGCCTGGGCCACCCGCACGATCTCTTCCCAGTCCTCCACCCGGCCGAGCTGCGCGGAATCGGGGAGCCCGCCGAGGTCTTCCCCGGCCAGCTCCCGCAACACCGCCACACACTCGACCATCGAACTCATGTGCGAAATTCTAAAGCTGCCCACCGACAGAAATCGCGCGGCGGCGGTAGCGGATCAGCGGGCCGCGGGGGCCGGGCACGGTGGCGAACGGCGTCATGCCGAGGCGCCGGGCTACCGCGGCCGAGGCCACGTTCGCCTCGTCGACCTCGGCGACGACGTAGGGCAGTTCCAGCGTGTCCAGTGCGTGGTCGACCACTGCGGCGGCGGCCTCGGTGGCGTAGCCGCTTCCCTGGTGCGTCGGCTCGAGGCTGTAGAGCACCTCGTGCCCGACGTCGTCCAATTGTCGCAGCCCGACCGCGCCGACGAACGTCGTCCCCGTGCGCTTGTGTACCACCCAGACATCGGGCAGCAGACCGCGGGCCTGAGCCACCCCGACCGGGGTGTCATCGAACAGGAAACGCCGGACCTCCGGCCGGTTCCAGTGCGCGCGGAGCGCCGGGACGTCCGCGTCGGTGGCCGGGCGCAGCACCAGGCGCGCGGTGGTCAGCGTGGCACGCACGGCGGCTACCGGGACGAGACGCGGTAGCCGAGGCCGGCTTCCTCGACGCGTGCGAGGTCTTCCTCGCGAAGCCCGCGACCGGTGAACCGCTCGACGGCCAGCAGCCCCTTTTCTTCGCGGTCGCCGAGTTCGGCGAAGTCCAGTCCGTCGAGTGCTGCGGCGACTGCCGGTTCGGCGGGGACGTCGCCCCACGGTTCGAACCCGGCTAGCAGCTCGCCGTGCTCGGCGAACGAGAGCCGGGTCACCGCGTTGACGTTCCAGAACATGCTCGCCGCCCGTCCCTGTGCGGAGGCGGCGCACAGGATCGGCTCGCGGGAACCCAGGTAGCCGTTGAACTCGACGGCCAGTATCGCGTCGCCGACGTCGAGGACGGCGACCCAGTCCGCGACGTGCTGGAGCAGCGCCATCGGTTCCGGGCGCGTGGGGTCGGCGCCGAACGCGCGCAGGACCTCGTCCACGGTTGCGCCGGTCGTCACGGTGACCGTCGCCGCGGTGGACAGCGCGCTCCGCTGGATCCACCGGTAGGCGCGTTCGGGCCGCGCCGGACGCACCGGCTCGGGCTCGCCGCGGAGGCGGTGGCCCAGCGCGTCCGAGCGCTGGTGGATGATCGTCGGCGCGGCCGGGGCGGCCCAGACGACCAGCCGGTAGCTCTCGTAGTGGTGGTCGACCTCGTCCCGTCCGCGGGTGTGCACCCGCAGCCGGTAGTCGCCGGGCCACGGCGGGGTCTGTTGCTGTAGCTGGGGCTCCGCGGCGACGACGGAGGCCCGGCCCTCCCGTGCGCGCCAGCTGACCTCGACGACGTCCTCCCAGCCGGGTTCCACCTCGGACGGTGCGGCGGCGAGCACGGCCAGCTGGATCTGCACGTGGCCGGAGGGTACGCCGGTGCGGATCACCGCGCCGCCGTCGACCACGGCTACCAGTCCGTTCGCGGAGAAGTCCGCGGCCTCGGGGACGCTGCCCTCGGGGACGCTGCCCTCGAAGACCCCGCCCTCGGGGACCCCGCCCTCGGCCAGCGCGAACCGGTGATCCGCCACCCGCACCGAGCCGTACGCGTGGCGGGGCAGTACGTACTCCGCGCGGATCCGCTCGAGCAGCGCTGCGGCGTAGGCCGCCGGCATCGGAACCTCGGCCAGGAGCGTGGCGGCGGTGCCGAGGCCCAGGCCGACGACGGCCGCGGCGGGCTCCACGAGGTTCGGCGCGTCAGCCTGCGTGATGACCGCGCTCGCGGTCGCGACGGACAGGGCGAGGTAGGCCGCCCCGTGCTGCGCGGCCACAGCCTCCTCGCCGTCGGCCGCCGCCGAATACGCCGCCGACGACGACGCCGCGGCCGCGTCCGCCGACGCCGCGTCGGCCGACGAGGAGGCCGTGGCCGGGGGCGGGACGGCCGGATCCGCGCGCAGGTGCGGCTGGATCGCCGGATGCTCCGCGAGCGCTCGCGCCAGCGCCAGAACCAGGTCGGCGACGCCCGGACGCAACCGGTCGATCAGTGACGCCGCGGTGTACGCCGCGCTCTCCCTGCCGCTCGACAGGAACGCGATGTGCGAACCGTCCGGGAGCGGCCGCAGGTGCGCGGAGAGGTCCGGCAGGCCGGCCGGGGCGTCGGCGACCGAACGTTCGAGCGCCCCGAGCAGGCGTTCGACCACCAGCGGATCCTGCCCGCGCAGCGCCGCGAGTGCGACCGGCTGCGGCTCGGCCCCCGGCCGGAGGCTGTGCCGCCCCTGGCCGGGGGCGGGCTGCGGCTCGGGCCCCGGCCGGCGGGAACGGCGGCTCGCGCGGCGGGCCTGGATGGCGCGTACGCGGGCGTGCGGCGAGGCGCGCTCGGTGTCCTGGGGCGCGCCCACCCGACCCAGCTCGGCCGCGGGTTTCCGCGGGACGGAGTCGACGTACTGCGCCATCCGGCTCGCGACGGACTCGGCGAAGTCGTCGGTGACGAGGTCGGAAACGTCTATCATCGCTCACCTTTGTCGGCCACATCGGACGGTCGCCGAGCGTAGCGGACGCCGACTCAGCAGGGTGGCTCGCCGTCGTAGGTGGGCGGGAGGAGGAACCCGTTCGTCGCGGTGAGACCACCGTCGCTGGGGAGCACGGCACCGGTGACGTACGACGACGCCGGGGTGCCGAGGAACCAGATGACTTCGGCCTGCTCGCGCGGGTCACCCCAGCGTCCGAGCGGGATGCGGCGGGTGATCGCGGCGGCGAGCTCCGGGTCGGCGAGAGTGGGCTCCGTGCGCGGTGTGACGGTCAGGCCGGGCGCGATCGCGTTGATCCGGATGCCCTGGTAGGCGTAGTCGATCGCAGCGGAACGGACGAGGTTGAGCTGCGCCGCCTTGGTCGTGTTGTACGCCCACGTGTACGGATCGCCGCGTTGCCCGGCGACGGACGCCGTGACCACGACCGCACCCCGGGTCTTGCGGAGCTCCGGGGCCGCGGCGCGGAGCCCCAGCGCGACACCGCGCACGTTGACCGCGTAGATGCGGTCGAGCGCCTCGATCGCGCCGGGTGCCTCAATCGGCGGAGCCCCGCCGAGACCCGCGTTGAGGACGACGGTGTCCAGCCGTCCGAAGTGTTCGACCGCGAGCCGGACCGCCGCGCGGTTGGTCTCCTCCTGTGCGACGTCGCCGGCCAGGTGGACGACGTTCGCCAGCCCGTCGAGATCGCCGGTGACCGGGTCGACCGCGACGACACCGTAGCCCCGCTCGGCGAACAACTCGACGGTCGCCCGGCCGATACCGGCTGCGGCGCCGGTGACGACCACCGCGGACTCCACCACCTACGGCCCTCGGATTTCAGAACAGTTGACGCTTCGCTTCCTCGAACTCTTCCTTGCTCAGCTGACCGACCTGCACGAGCTGCCACAGCCTACGCAGCTCGTCCGCGGGGTCCGGCGGTGCGGGCGCGGCGGGCTGCTGGTGCTGGGCGAGCGCCGCAGCGCGCGAGGCCTCGACGAACGCTCTCAGACGGGCGAAATCGTCCTGTCTTCCACCGCGGAACGCCACCGTCAGCTCGGCGATCGGCCGGAGCCCGTCGGGGCCTGCGACCTCGATCGTGAACTGACCGCCGGAGAACCGGGAAGTTTTCAACTCCATCGAGATGATGTCCTGCACGTGGACGCGCCGGTCGCCGGGTCTGACCGGTTCGCCCTTGCGGTGGACGGTGACCCAGGTGCCGTCAAAGGTGATCTGTTCGGACTGACCCAGGACGCGCAATGGATCTCGGGGAGTCGGCGGTGGGAACAGAGGAGGGCTGGCCACGCCCGGGACGCTAGAGGTGGGAGTTGCATCTCGGGTGCCGCTTTGTGTGGAGATGGACGACCTACGGTTGGAACTCAACCGGACAGTCGCCGTGAAGTGACTGTTCGTATGTGGCGCGGCAGTACCACTATCTGAGTGTCCGAATCAGCCGACGAGCCCGCCTTGGTAGGCCAGCACCACCGCCTGTGCCCGGTCGCGGGCTCCGATCTTGCCCAGGATCCGTTTGACGTGCGTCTTCGCGGTCGACTCCGCGATGACCAGCCGGTCGGCGATTTCCTGGTTGGACAGACCGTGTGCGACGAGCGCGAGGACCTCGGCCTCCCGCTCGGTCAACGGCCCGAGTCGACGTTTGGCGGCGGCTGCCGCGCCCGCCTCGGTACCCGGGGCACGTCGGACGAAGTGCTCGACCAGGTCGCGGGTGACCGCCGGATCGATCAGGTCCTCGCCGCCCGCCACGGTCCGGACGGCGTCGACCAGCCGCTCCGGCGACGTGCGTTTGAGCAGGAAACCGCTGGCTCCCGCACGGAGAGCGCCCCACACGTACTCGTCGTGGCGGAACGTGGTCAGGACGAGCACCCGCGCGGGCAGCGCCGCGCCGACGATCCGCCGGGTGGCCTCGATGCCGTCGATACCCGGCATCCGGACGTCCATCAGGACGACGTCCGGATCGAGGCGGTGACAGGATTCGACCGCGGCCAGTCCGTCGGCGGCTTCGCCGACGACGTCGATGTCCTCGGCTGCGCCGAGGATCACCGCGAGACCCGCGCGGAGCAGCGCGTCGTCATCGGCGAGCAGAATTCGGACGCCGGACGCGGTCACGGCAGCGGAAGCACGGCTCGGACGCGGAAGCCGCCACCGTCGCGGGCCGCGTGCTCGACGGTTCCGGCGAACAGCGCGGCGCGTTCGGCGATGCCCAGCAGGCCTCGTCCGGGCCGGTAACCCGGCGGCGGTCCGGCGCCGTCGTCGGACACCACCAGCTCGACCGTGCCGCGGTCGCACCGTGCGGACACGCTGACCGAGGCTGCCCTGCCGTGCCGGAGCGCGTTGGTCAGTGCTTCCTGGACGATCCGGTACGCGGCGCGGTCGAGGCCGGCGGGAAGCGCGTCGGCGGGCGGCTCGATCCGCACCGAGACCGCGGTGCCGGTTCCGGCCATCCGCTCGACCAGCCGGGGCACCGAGGCCAGGCCCGGCTGCGCGTCGGTGGGGTCCGGGGTGGCGTCCGGGGTGGCGTCCGGCCGGAGCACGCCGAGGACGTGGTCGAGCTCGTCGAGCGCCGCGCGTCCGCTCTCCTCCACCCCGTGCAGGATGTCGCGGGCCTGACCGGGGTCGCGGTCCAGGACCACGCGCGCCGCGCCGACCCGGACCAGCATCACGGTGAGCGTGTGCCCGACGAGGTCGTGCAGCTCGCGGGCGATCCGGGTCCGCTCGTCGGCCACCGCGTCCTGGCGCATCCGCCGTTCTTCCTCGGCGCGGGCCTCGGCCTGTGCGTCCCGACGTCGTGCCGCGGTGTAGCCGGCCGCCCAGACCAGCAGCCAGAGGAACACCACGCCGGCCGGGGCCAGCGCGGGGCCGTCGTCGGGGCCGAAGTACGCCAGGATGCCGGGCAGCATGATGACCGGCCCCCAGAGCACGCGCTGCCGGGCGGCACCGTGCCCCAGCGCGTAGAGCCCCATCAGGTTGACGAGCGGGGTGAGTTCGCCGGGGCCGAGCCCCAGCGACTCCACAGCCAGCGCGCCCGTCTGCACGGCATAGCCGATGACCGGCGCGCGCCGCCGCAGGGCCAGGCCGGTGGCGACGATCGCGCTCAGTGCGACGCCGATCGCCAGGCGGTCGCCGGGGTCGGTCGCGGCTCGGGTGGCGACCATCGCGGCGAACGCCACGACGGCCGGTGCGAGGTCGACGACCGGCGGCGGCACCGCGCGCACGCGGGCCGCGACCAGGTGCGCGGTGCGCGCGAGGGGGGTCACCGGCTTACCTCATCACGGCCGGGGAGCGCGCCGCACGGCCGTCCCCGCCGCGTAATCGGGAGCGGCCGGGCTGCCTGCCTGCGCCGGGCTGCCTGCCTGCGCCGGGCCGCCCGCCTGCGCCGGGCCGCCCGCCTGCGCCGGGCTGCCTGCCTGCGCCGGGCCGCCAGGACCCGCGGGGGCGCCGGGGCCCGCCGGGGCCGGAGCGCGGAGGCCGTTCGCGACCTGGGCGGCGGCGGCCAGGAGCGCGAGGGCGCCCACGCCGCCCAGCAGCCCCATCGCCGGCGTCGGTGAGATCCACGGTTCGCCGGCGTACGCGGTGACGGTGACCGCGGCGAACAGCGCGGTGTACCCGGCCGTGCCGAGCAGGACGGTCCGCAGGCCGCGCCGCCCGCTCAACTCCAGCCCGATCGCGAGCAGCCCGAGCACCTGCAGCGCGTGGATGCCCAGCGCGTGGGCGACCTTCGCGCTCCCGGCGGCGCCGAAGACCAGCTCCTCGGGCACGTGCCCGGTGGTCGCGACGACCTCCTCGCCGACCGACGCCATGCTGCCGCCCACCGCACCTCCGGCCAGCACCAGCAGCAGCCCGGCCAGGACGGCGACTCGCGCGGCGGGGCTGCCGCGGAACGTGAACAGCGCCCGGAGCAGGATCACGACGAGGCCCGCCACCAGCACGAACACCGAGGTCCCCATGATGCTCCAGATCGCGGCGTCACCCGAGGTCTCCGCGTTGAAGTGGGACGGCACTCCGCGCCACCGCTGCACGGTGATCAACACGACCTCGATCACCGACATGCTGCCGACGATGCCGGTCGGGAGCCAGCCCCACCGCCGGTCCGGCAGGTGGCGCAGCACCCAGGCGACCGACCAGAGCAGCAGCCCGAACGACTCGCCGAACAGCGCCGGCTTGCGCCAGGATACCGAGCCCGCCCACGGCCCGTCGACGGCCGCGATCCCGAGGTGCACGACCCCGGACAGCATCAGCGCGGTGCCCGCCCACCAGAGGAACCGCTGCTGCCCGGTGAGCGGCCGGATCGCGTCCCACAACTGCCTCGTCGTTCGCATGTCGGGACGGTAGGACGGCCCCGGCGCCGAACCGTCCCCCTGACGAGGACACTCGGCGTACCCCCGCTGGGGTACGGGTATAGGCGGGAGCACATGGATCCGAGGGAGAAGGACGCACCTGTGACCGAATTGCCGCTGTACGCGACGCTGGGCTTCACCGACGCGGAGTGGGGGCTGCTCGTCGGCCTGCCGCAGTCGGTACTCGTCGCGGCGAGCGCCGCCACGCCGGACAGCACCCGGAAGACCCGCGCGGAGACCGCTGCCGGTCTGGACGTCATCGCGGACGCGCGGGCCTCGGCGAGTCCGCTGGTGGCCGCGATCGCGGGCTCGATCGTCACCGAAGTGGCCGACCCGACCCTCGGGGAGGAGGCCCCGGTGATCGAACCCCCCGACCCCGCCGCGTACGCCCAGGACGTACTGGGCCGCGCCGCCGAGGCGAACGCGCTGCTCAGGGCCAAGGCCGAGAAGGCGGACGCGGAGACGTACCGGCACTGGCTGGTCGAGGTCGCGGAGAGCGTCGTCGGTGCGGCGTCGTCCGGCGGGGTGCTCGGGCTCGGCGGCGAGACCGTCACCGAGACCGAGCGCGCGTTCCGCGACGACCTCGCGAAGGCCCTGACCGACTGAACCCCCTGACCGACTGAACCCCGTGACCGACTGAACCTGAACCACGCGGACGTTCGAGTGAGGACGTCACGTCCTCACTCGACGAACGCGCGGGTGAACGCCAGCGGCTCCTCGGCGAGGCCCGAGCAGGTCGGATCCGCGACCGGCTTCGGGCCGCCGACGCAGGGCGTGTCCCGGGCGGCCGACCACATCGAGTACCAGGCCAGCTCCTTCGAGCGCGCGAACTCCGCGACGATCCGGGCGTCGGCAGGCGTGAAGACCTCGGTGGCGACGTCGTTGACGCCGATCATCGGCGTCACCGCGAGCGACCGCCACGCGGCGTCGTCCGACAGCCCGAAGACGCCCCTCACCTGGGCCTGCACCGCGGTGACCGCGTCGATCGCGAACCGTCCCATCCGCCCGGCCGGGTCCGGCGCGGCGGCGTCGCCGTAGTCCATCGCCATGACGTTGACCGCGTCGAACACCACGTCCGCGGCCCGGGCGTCGGTCAGCAGATCGACGCCGCCCTGGGTGAGGCCCTGCGGGAGCACCGGCAGCGTCACCGACACGTCCAGCGGTCGCCCGGCCGCGGCCGCGGTCTGCCGCAGGATCGTGATCGCCTCCGCGCGGCGGCGGTTCGCCGCGGTGTCCGCGAGCGCCGCTCCCTCGACGTCGAAGTCGATCCGCGTCGCGGCGTAGGCGTCGATCGCGCTCTGGTAGGCGGCGGCGAGCTGCTCGGGCGTGCTGCAGACCGTCGCGAGCTCGGTGCCGGTCGCGCCGCCGAACGAGAGCCGGACGTCGCCCCCGGCCTCGCGGAGCGCGCTGACGCGGCGGGCGATCCCGGCGTCGCCGACCGGCAGGACACCGCCCCAACTCGGCGTGCAGCCGCCGTTCGCGACGAGGAACCCGAGCGTGTACTGCCGGACGCCGGTCGACGCGGCGGCTGCCGCGAGGTCGTAGGGCGGATGGAGCAGCACGTCGACGTAGGGCGCGAACTCCGTGCCGGTGGGCGCCGGGGTGCCCGGAATCATCACCGGCGAGCCCGGAATCACCGGCGGGCCCGGCGCCACCGGCGCGGCGGAGGTCGCCGGTGCCGTCGAGGTCGCGGCCGGGTTCGGAGCGGTCGGTTTCGGAGCCGCCGGTGCGGACGGGGCGTCGGACGGCCCGGCGGTGATCGGCTCGCCGGTGCTCTCGGTGCAGCTCACGCCGTTGATCGTGCACCCGTCGGGTGCGGCCTGCTCGGTGCCGGTCGCGTCCGCGACGAAGCCGACGACGACCGACGCGTCCGGGGCGAGCCGCCCGTTCCAGGTCTCGTTGCGCACGGTGACGTCCCGGCCGGAAACGCTCATCCGGCCGTTCCAGAGGCTGGTGATCCGGGCGCCGTCCGGCAGCGTGAACGCCAGCGACCAGCTCTCGACGGCGTCCGCGCCGGTGTTGGTCACCGTGTACGCGCCGGTGTAGCCGCTGTCCCAGCGCGCCGACTGGACGTAGGACACCGAGAACCCGGCGGCCTGAGCCTGCCCCGCGGTGAACGTGGCGACGGTGACCGCGACGACGGTGGCGAGCAGTCCGGCCACCCCGAGCCGGCGGATCGGTTTCCGGGATCTGCGCCGCCGGTGCCCACCCCGGAAACCGTCGGGTGGTTGCTCACGCACAGGTACGGGCGGCACGGTCGGGGCTCCTGGACGGTTCGGGTGCTGTCCCGAGAAACCGTAGAGCCGCACTGTTCTCCCAGATCCGGAGACAAAGTACCGATCTGGCAGCTTTAAGGCCTCGTTAGGGGTGATTCAGATGCGGTGCCCCAGGGCGTCAAAGCTGGTGGCGATGACGTGTGACCGCCACGGGATCGCCTTGCCGACGCGCTGAGCGGCCAGTACGACGATCGAGAGCGCGCCGAGCGCGCCGAGCACCCGGATCGCGCGCTCGGGCTCCCCGTCGGGGTCGGCACCGAACGCGCGGAACACTGTGCGGTGGATGCGCTCGGCGCCGGGCGTCGACGGCTCGGTGGCCGTGGAGCTGACCAGGAACGCGACCATGCCGGGCCGGGCGATGGCCTGGTCGGCCAGCGCCTCGATGACCCGGCGGTCGCGGGCGGGTCCCAGCGGCTCGCCGTCGACCGCGTCGAGCACCTCCTGGGCGAGCGCCGCACTGTGCGCGACGACGGCGTCCCGCAGCGCGTCCTTCGTCGGGAAGTAGTGCAGCAAGCCGGCCTTGGACATGCCGACCGCGTCGGCGATGGCCTGCACCGAGGTCTGCGCGTAGCCGTACCGGGCGAACAGCGTCGCCGCGCGGTTGAGGATGCCTTCGTCGATCTGCTGCCGGAAAACTCTCGCCACCGGACCATCTTACGAACCACCGACCACTGCGGTAGTTTTCCCGACCAGAATGGTCGGTAGAGCGGTGAGGAGCAGCCGGATGGCCGGGAGAATGGAAGGCAAAGTCGCCTTCGTGACGGGGGCAGCGCGCGGACAGGGCCGCAGCCATGCGGTGCGGCTGGCGGAGGAGGGCGCGGACATCGTCGCGGTCGACATCTGCGCCCAGCTCGAGTCGGTGCCGTACGCGATGGCGTCCGAGGCGGACCTGGCGGAGACCGCCCGGCTGGTCGAAGCGCTCGACCGGCGCGTGGTGACCCGGGTCGCCGACGTCCGGGAGCGCGCCCAGCTGGTGGCTGCGGTCGAGGCCGGCGTCGCCGAGCTGGGCCACCTCGACGTCGTCGTCGCGAACGCGGGCATCAGCCCGATCGGCACGTCGGTGCCCACGATCGGGTGGTTCGACACCGTGTCGACCAACCTGGTCGGCGTGATCAACACGCTCGAGGCGGCGTTCCCGCACCTGGGCGCCGGTGCGTCGATCGTCGTCACCGGCTCGATGGCCGCGTTCATGGCCGGCTCGGTCGACTCGGCGGGCCCCGGCGGTGCCGGCTACTCGCACGCCAAGAAGGCCGTCGCCCGCCTGGTGCACGACCTGGCGCTAACGCTGGCGCCGCTGTCGATCCGGGTCAACGCGGTGCACCCGGGCAACATCGCGACGCCGATGCTGCTCAACGACATGATGTACAAGGTGTTCCGGCCCGACCTGGAGCACCCGACCCGCGAGGACGCCGAGCCCGCGTTCGGCTCGATGCACAAGCTTCCGGTGAACACGCTCGACCCGGTCGACATCAGCGAGGCCGTGCTCTACCTGGCGTCCGACGCCGCCCGGTACGTGACCGGCCAGCAGCTCAAGGTCGACGCCGGTGCGCTGCTGCCGGCGACGACCGCCAACGCCCCCGGCTGAGCACGTTCGAGGCGATGCGCGCCTCGTGCCGTCCTAGGGGCACGACGTGCGCATCGCCTCGAAGGCCGGGAGGAAGAACGCGACTTGGTAGCCCACGACGGTGGCGCGCTCCACTTCGGGGTGAGCCAGCCACCAGCGCCCCAACTGCTCGACGCTGCCCGAGATCGCGTGCGCGAACGCGTCGATCCGCTGCGGGTCGACGTCCGGCAGGTGGGCTTCGATCAGATCCGCGATCAGGTTCGTGGTCCGGAATCGCTCGCGGAGGAGGTCGTCGGCGAGCGGCCCGGTGAGCACCCCGTGCGGGCTGAACAGCAGGCGCCAGCGGCTCGGGTCGCCCTCGAGCATCGTGTAGTAGGCGTCGACGCCGCGCGCGAACTGCTCCGCCGGGTCCTGGCTGCTCTCGAACGCGGTCTGCAGAGCCTCGTTGAGCGGCACCCGCGCCCGGCGGACGCACGCCAGGTAGATGCCTTCCTTGCTGCCGTAGTGCTCGTAGACGACCGGCCGGGTGATGCCCGCGGCTCTGGCGATGTCCTCGATCGACGTCCGCTCGTAGCCCGCGGTCAGGAACAGGTCCTCGGCGACGTCGAGAAGTTGCTGCTCACGCGCGGTGCGGGTCATTCGCCGCCGCCGGGGTGGGTCGTCGTCGACCACGGGCGCCGCCTTTCTCGCCGAAACGCCTCCGAGCGTAACTGACGGCCTGTAACTTACGGCCCGTAAGTTACCGCGACTCAGCGAGGAGACGCCGTGGAATCAATCGTCGAGTACCAGGCCTCGGATGCCTGCGCGGCGCCGGACGCGGAGACCACGCTGCTGACCGAGCTGCAGGCCACCGCACCGGCCTCGCTCGGTGCGCTGTTCCTCGACCGGGTCGGCCGGACGCCCGACGCCGAGGCGTACCGCCGCCCCGACGGCACCGGCGGCTGGAGTTCGCAGACCTGGGCCGAGACCGGCCGCACGGTCACCGAGCTCGCCGCCGGGCTGCTCGACCTCGGCCTGCGCCCGGAGGACCGGGTCGCGCTGATGTCCGCCACCCGGGTCGAGTGGATCGAGGCCGACCTCGCGGTGGCGTGCGCGGGCGGCACGACGACCACCGTGTATCCGACATCGACGCCGGTCGACGTCGCGCACATCCTCACCGACTCCGGCGCGCGGTTCGCGGTCGTGGAGACCACGGCCCACCTGGCGAGCGTGCTCGAGTCGCCGATCGAGTGTGCGGTGCTGATCGACGGCGAGCCGCCGCAGGACGACCCCCGGGTGCTCACGCTCGGCGCTCTCCGCGAGCGCGGGCGGGCAGTTCTCGTCGAGCGTCCCCAGCTGGTGAAGGAAGCGACCGCGGCCGTCGCGCCCGAGCACCTCGCGACGTTGATCTACACCTCCGGAACCACCGGACGCCCCAAGGGCGTCCGGCTGACCCACCGGGCGTGGGTGTACGAGGGCCTCGCGATCCAGGCCGTGGGCCTGATCAAGGCCGACGACCTGGCCTACCTGTGGCTGCCGCTGGCGCACGCGTTCGGCAAGACGCTGCTCGGCGGGCAGCTCGCGGTCGGGCACCCGTCCGTGGTGGACGGCGACGTCACGAAGATCATCGACAACCTGCCGGTCGTCCGGCCCACCGTGATGCCCGCGGTGCCGCGCATCTTCGAGAAGGTGTACGCGGGCGTCGCCGCGACGATGCAGCAGGAGGGCGGCGTCAAGGCCCGCCTGTTCGACTGGGCGGTCGACGTGGGGCGTCAGGTGTCCCGCGCGCGGCACCGGGGCGAACGGCCGGCCGCGTTCCTGGCGTTCCAGCACTCGATCGCCGACCGGCTGGTGTCGACGAAGATCCGGCAACGGTTCGGCGGCCGGATGCGGTACTTCATCTCCGGGGCCGCGCCGCTGTCCGGTGAGATCGCCGAGTGGTTCGACGCGATCGGGCTGCTCGTGCTCGAGGGGTACGGGCTCACCGAGACCGCCGCGGCGTCGTTCGTGAACCGGCCGGACCATGTCGAGTTCGGCACCGTCGGATTGCCGCTGCCGGGCACGTCGGTGGCGCTGGCCGAGGACGGGGAGGTCCTGGTCCGCGGGCCGGGTGTGATGGAGGGCTACCACCAGCTCCCGGAGGCGACCGCCGACACGCTCACCGACGGCTGGCTGCACACCGGTGACATCGGAGAGGTCACCGCGCGCGGCTCGCTGAAGATCACCGACCGCAAGAAGGACCTGATCAAGACGTCCGGCGGCAAGTTCGTCGCCCCGCAGCCGATCGAGGTGCGGTTCAAGGCGATGTGCCCGCTGGCCACCGAGATCGTCGTCCACGGCGAGGGACGCAACTTCGTCACCGCGCTGGTCGCGCTCGACCCGGACGCGGCCGCCGCCTGGGCCGCCGGCCACGGGCTGGCCGGGGCATCGATCGCCGAGATCGCCGGGTCGGAGGCGCTGCGGGCGGAGATCGCCGGTTACGTCGAGCGGCTCAACGCCGGGCTGGGCAAGTGGGAGACGATCAAGAAGTTCACGATCCTCGACCGGCCGCTGACCGTGGAGGACGGCGACCTGACGCCGTCGCTGAAGCTGAAGCGCCGGGTCGTCGAGCGACGCCACGCGGACCTGCTGGAGGCGCACTACAGCAGCTGACGGCACCCGCGGACTGCCGTGAGCGATGATGTGGACCATGCCAACCAGACAGGGCACGGAGCGGCGGACGGTCATTCTGCGGGCGGCCGGCCAGCTGTTCCTCGCCCGCGGCTACGCCGGCGTGTCGATGGAGGACGTGCTGCACGCGGTCGGCGGGTCCAAGTCGACGCTGTACCGGCACTTCGCGGACAAGGCCGAGCTGTTCCGGTCGGCGGTCGAGGCACTGCTGGACGAGAAGTCGGCGCCGCTACGTTCGTTCACCCCCGAGGATGCGGACGTGGCGGCGACGCTGGTCGCGCTGGGCCGGCACTTCGCGACGATCGTCCTCGACCCGTCCTCGATCGCGTTGCACCGGCTCGTCACGGCCGAGGCGGAGCGCATCCCGGGGATCGGCCAGGCGTTCTTCGAGCACGGACCGGCGTTCGGACAGGCGGTGCTCGGCCGCTACCTGCAGTCCGCCGCTGACCAGGGCCTCATCCGGATCGCCGACGCGAGGGCCGCCGGGGCGCAGCTGTATCAGGCCATGCTCGGCGACCCGCAGATGCGGCTGCTCACGAACTCGCCGTCCCGGCCGGCACCCTCCGAAGTGGAGCACAGCATCACCACCGCGGTCGACGTGTTCCTGCACGGCACGCTGGTGAGGTGATTCCGCCGGGTACCGTGCGGGCCATGGCGTGGGAACTCGCACAGGTGAACGTCGGCCGGTTACGGGCTCCGCTGGACTCCCCGGTGCTCGCGGACTTCATGGCCGCACTCGACCCGATCAACGCCGCCGCCGACGCGGCGCCGGGCTTCCGGTGGCGGCTGGCCACCGACGAGGGCAACGCGACCGCGATCCGCGCGTTCGAGTGGGACGCGGCCGACAGCGTGGGCGTCATCGTGAACATGTCGGTCTGGGACTCGGTGGAATCCCTCTCCGACTTCACGTTCGGAGAGTTACACCGCACGGTGTTGCGTCGCCGCCGCGAGTGGTTCGCCCCGATGAGCGAGGCGTACACCGCACTCTGGTGGGTGCCTGCCGGTGAGCGTCCGACGACCGAGGAAGCTGAGGAACGGGTGCGGCACCTGCGGAAACACGGACCCACCGAGACCGCGTTCACGTTCCGGGCGCCGTTCCCGCCGCCGGAGTTCACCCTGCGGCCCGGTGCGGACACCGACGTCCGCACGATCGCCGAGATCTGGCACGACGGCTGGGCCGACGCGCACCTCGGACGCGTGCCGGACGCGCTGCTGGCCCACCGGACGTTCGAGGACCTCGTCCGCCGGGTCCCGATCCGGCTGGACGTGACGACGGTGGCCACCGTCGACGAGCAGGTCGTCGGCTTCGCGGTCGCGCACGACGACGAGCTGGAGCAGCTCTACGTGAGCACCGCGGCCCGGGGGAGCGGCGTGGCGACCGCCCTGCTGCGCCACGCCGAGCGGGTGATCGCGGCGAACCACCGTCGGGCCTGGCTCGCGGTCGTCGACGGCAACCGGCGCGCGCGTCGCTTCTACGAGCGGTGCGGCT
This sequence comes from Cryptosporangium aurantiacum, assembly GCF_900143005.1. Classification (NCBI taxonomy): domain Bacteria; kingdom Bacillati; phylum Actinomycetota; class Actinomycetes; order Cryptosporangiales; family Cryptosporangiaceae; genus Cryptosporangium; species Cryptosporangium aurantiacum. The sequence continues at coordinate 331,742 of NZ_FRCS01000009.1, read as the reverse complement.
GGTACGACGGCGGTCCGTTCGACTACCGGGCCTTCACCGAGGACGGCACGACCGTCGCCGTCCCGTGCCGCCGCTACGTGCGTGACCTGGGCTGAGACCGGCGCACCAGCCCGGTCTCGTACGCGAGCACGACGAGCTGGGCCCGGTCGCGCGCGTCGAGCTTGGCGAGCAGGCGGCTGACGTAGGTCCGAACGGTGGCCGGGCTCAGGTACAGCGTGGCCGCGACCTCGTCGTTCGACCGCCCGGTCCCGACCTCGGCCAGGACCTCGCGCTCCCGTCCGGTGAGGGCCTCCAGCCGGGTGTCGGTGCCCGGTGGCGCTCCGGCGGCGGCCGCCTCGATCACCCGCCGTGTCACCGACGGCGCCAGCAGCGCCTCCCCGGCGGCGACCGTGCGGACGGCGTCCCGCAGCGGGCCGGGCCGGATGTCCTTGAGCAGGAACCCGGACGCGCCCGCCCGCAGCGCGTCGAACAGGTGCTCGTCGGTGTCGAACGTGGTCAGCATGACGACCTTCGTGCCCGTGAGGTTCTCGTCGGACGTGATGCGGGTGGTCGCCTCCACTCCGTCGACGCCCGGCATCCGCACGTCCATCAGGACGACGTCCGGACGAAGGCGGCGTACCAGCGTCACGCCGGACGCACCGTCGGAGGCCTCGCCGACAACGGCGAGGTCAGGGTCGTGGGTGAGGAGCGCACGCAGTCCGGCCCGCACGAGGTCCTGGTCGTCGACAAGCACGATGCGGACGCTCATCGCGGCGCCACCGCAGTCGTCGGGATCATCGCCCACACCCGGTAGCCGCCGCCGGGGTGGGGCCCGATCTCCGTCCGGCCGCCGAGCAGCGCGACGCGTTCGGTGAGCCCGACCAGGCCCAGGCCGGCGCCGTCGGGCGTGCCGTTCGTCGGCGGACCCTCGTCGCGGACCTCCACCTCGACCTCGTCGCCGACCGGGCGCAGCCGGACCGTGACCGGCACGGCGCCGGCGTGTCGCCGGGCGTTGGTGACCGCCTCCTGCACGATGCGGAACACCGCCGCGTCGACGACCGGCGGCAGCGGGCCCAGGTCGTCCGGGACGTCGAGCGTGATGCCCGGACCCAGGTCGGTGGCGAGTGCGGGCAGGGCACGCAGGCCGGGAGCGTCCGCGATGCGGATCAGGCCGAGCGTGCGGCGCAGCTCGGCGCTGGCCGCGTCGCAGGCGGTCCGGACGTGCTCCAACGCGCGCCGGGCCGCGGCCGGATCCTCGTCGACCGCTTCCAGCGCCACGTCGGTGTGCAGCGACACCACGGTCAGCGTGTGGCCGACCGCGTCGTGGACGTCGCGGGCGACCTCCAGCCGCTCGGCCTGGATCGCGCCGGCCAGCTGGCGCTCGTGCGCCTCCCGTTCCCGTTGTGAGCGTTCGCGCTGTTCGGCGCGGAGGAGGCGCCGGGAGCGCAGGCCGTCGCCGAGAGCGATCGTGGCCGCCATCGCGGTGGCGGTGACCAGCAACTCGTAACCGAACAGGTAGGCGGCGTCCTCGTCGTCGATCAGCCGAGCCACGGTGGAGATACCCAGGAGCGCTGCCGTGACCGTCGCCGCCCAGCCGGTGCGACCCGCCTCGGCGGCGGAGAACAGCGCGGCGCCGATCGGGACCGGCAGGCCGATCGGCGGGTAGTCGCGCACGTAGTAGGCGATCAGCAGGAATGCGCTGACCAGCAGGACCAGCCGCGGGAACCGGCGGCGTACCAGCAGCACCACGCCGAGCGCGACCGCGATCCCGTACGCGAGGACGCCGGGCCGGCGGTGGTCGCCGAGGTCCGCGGCGATCGCGATCGCGACCGCGGTCGCGGTGAGGACACCGAGCGTGATGTCGATCAGGACCACGCGCCGCATGTTCGTGAGCGTAACCACGCGTGCGCGGGATGTCTGTCGCCTCCCGACGTACGGTGGTACGTCGACGGGCGATTGCCGGGCCGCACGTCGTCCGATGTGGGCGGGCGGTGGCGTCCCTAGCGTCGCCGGGGTGACCGACACTTCGCTCCGCCGCCGTAGCCTGCTCAGCCGGTTCGCCGGCTGGTCGCACCGTCACCACTGGGCCGCGATCGTCGCCTGGGTACTCGTCGTGGGCGCGCTCGCCGTGGCCGCCGGGCGGGTCGGCAGTGCGTTCGAGGACGACAACACGCTGCCCGGCAGCGAGTCGCAACGGGTCGCCGACGCGCTCGCCGTTCACGAGGGCGGCCCCGCACCGGACGAGGTCACGGTCGTCGTCCACCGCGACGACGGCCTCGACGAGCCCGCCGTACAGGGCCTGCTGGCCCGGATCGCGGCCGAGTCCGCCGTGAGCGGGGTCTCCGATCCGTTCGCGACGCCGGGGTCGGTCTCCGAGGATGGCGACACGGTCATGGCGACGGTCACCCTCGACTCCGGCGCGTCGTCCGACGACGTGGCTGCGCTGGTGGACACCTCGCTGGACGGTTACCGGGTCGAATGGGGTGGCGATCCGGTGCGGGAGGCCACCGCGCAAGGTGGACCGGCCGAGGGCATCGGGCTACTTGCCGCGATCATCATCCTCGTGCCGCTGTTCGGCTCGGTGCTGGCCGCGGCGATGCCGCTGGTCACCGCGATCTTCGCGGTGGGCAGCGCGGTGAGCGCGGTGATCCTGGCGTCCCATCTGCTCACGGTGCCCAGCTACGCGACCGCGATGATGGCGCTGGTCGGGCTCGGCGTGGGGATCGACTACGCGCTGCTGGTGTTCGTCCGGTATCGGCACGAGATCCGGCAGGGCGCTGACCGGTCGTCCGCGACCGAGCGGGCGCTGGACACCGCGGGCCGGTCGGTGCTGTTCGCCGGCGCGACGGTGATCGTCGCGTTGCTCGGCATGCTGACGCTCGGGCAGGCCGCGTTCCGGTCGCTGGCGTTGAGCGTGGCGCTCACGGTGCTGGCGACGATGATCGCGTCGATCACGTTGCTGCCCGCGCTGTTGACGCTGTTCGGGCGCAGGTTGGAGGCGCGAATCCAGCGCCAGTGGCACCGCCGCACGGAGCGCGCTGCCCGACGCGCCCAAAAGCGCGCCCCGGCCGCGCCGGCCGCAGGGCTCCCGGGCGCGGGCGCGCCAGCCGCGGGCCTTCCGGGCGCGGGCCTTTCGAGCGCGGCGGCGGGCGCGGCAGGGTCGGGCGCGGGGCTTCCGGGCGCGGCAGGGCCGGGCGCGGGGTTGCCGGGCGCGGCGGCGGGCGCGGCAGGGCCGGGCGCGGGGCTTCCGGGCGCGGCAGGGCCGGGCGCGGGGTTGCCGGGCGTGGGCCTTTCGAGCGCGGCGGCGGGCGCGGCAGGGTCGGGCGCGGGGCTTCCGGACGCGGGGTTGCCGGGTGCGGCGGCGGGCGGTGGGGGGCGCTGGCGGGCTCTCGCGCGGTTGATTCAGCGCTTTCCGTGGCCGGCGCTGGTCGGTGGGGTGCTCGTGCTCATCGTCCTCGCATTGCCCGCGGCCAACCTGCGGCTGGGCTTCGCCGACGCGGGCACCGACCCGCCCGGCTCCACCACCCGCGAGGCCTACGATCTTATCGCCGAGGGGTTCGGCCCCGGCACGAACGGCCCGCTGCTGGTCCTGGCGCCGGACGAGGCGTCGGCGGAGGAGGCGGCCGCGACCGTGCGATCCGTCCGAGGGGTCGCGTCGGTGTTGCCGCACACCCCGGTCGCCGAGGGCGTGCTCGTCGTTCCCGACTGGGGACCCGCCGACGAGCGCACCGCCGACCTGGTGCACCGGCTGCGGGACTCCCTCGGAGACGCCTACGCCGTGGGCGGATCGGTCCCGGCCGCGATCGACTTCGCCGACACCGTGTCCGCCCGGCTGCCCTGGTTCATCGCCGCGGTCGTCGGACTGTCGGCGCTCATGCTGCTCGTCGTGTTCCGGTCCGTCCTCGTGCCGGTGCAGGCCGCGGTGTCGAACCTGCTGAGCATCGGCGCCGCGCTCGGCGTCATGACGTTCGTCTACGGCGAGGGGAACCTCGGCGCGCAACCCGGACCGATCGAGGCGTTCCTGCCGGTGATCGTGTTCGCGGTGGTGTTCGGACTCTCGATGGACTACGAAGTGTTCCTGGTCAGCCGGGTGCACGAGGAGTGGCGCCGCGGTCTGAGCGCCCCCGACGCCATGCGCGAGGGCCTGGCCACGACCGGCGGAGTGATCACCGCCGCCGCCGCGATCATGATCGTCGTCTTCGGCTCGTTCGTGCTCAGCGGTGACCGGATGCTCGGCGAGATGGGGCTCGGCCTGGCCGCCGCGGTGCTGGTCGACGCGCTCATCGTGCGGTGCCTGGTCGTTCCGGCGGTGTTCGCGCTGGCGGGGGAGCGCGCGTGGTGGCTCCCCCGCTGGCTACACCGCCTCCCCGAGGTCCGCCTCCACTGAGCGTGCTTCGGCGGTGCGACCCGGGGGAAGAAACTGGCGTGGACATCACCGAACTGATCCTGAACGACCATTCCGAACAGCGCCGGATGTTCGCGATGCTCGACGACGTCGATCCGTCCGACACCGGGACGCTGCGCGCGCTCTGGGACCGCATCGCCGCCCTGCGCTGCTCGCGCTCGGCCGCCACACCGACGGCGACGAGGTCGAGGAAACCAAGGACGCGATCGGCGACCACAACGACATCCTCGAGGCCGGCAAGCACGAGGTGGGCTCCGAGGGCTGGTGGGCGGGGGTGAACACCGGATCGCGGTGGTGTTCTCCGCCTACGAGGCCGAGCACGTCACCGGCGTCCCGATCGTGGATAAAGACCCCGACACGTACGTAGCTGAGAACTCCTGAGTGCGCCGGCGGGCAGTCCACAGTGGTCCAGCGTCGAGTTATTGTCGTGAGAGCGACAGTTTCTCGACGCTGGACCAGATAGGACGGACGGGTGTTCGAGCGCTTCACTCCCCGCGCCCGCCGAGTGCTCGCGCTGGCCACTGAGGAAGCCAGAGATCTCGAGCACGCTCACCTCGGCACCGAGCACCTCTTGCTCGGGCTGATCCTGGAGGATGCGCACGCCGTGGACGCGCTCGGCCTCTCTGCGGACGACGTCCGGCAGCGCGTCGAGGCGATCGTCGGCTTCGGCGAGGGCACGCCGCGCGGGCATCGTCCGTTCACCGCGGGCGCCAAGGCCGCACTCCGGCTGGCCGACGAGGCGTCGCGCGCGCTCGGTCACGACGTCGTCGGCCCGCAGCACCTTCTGCTCGGGTTGCTGCGCGAGCGGGAAGGCGTAGCGGCGAGAGTGCTCGCGGCGGCGTGCGCGGGCCCAGCGCCGGCGGGCGCAGCGCCGGCGGGCGCAGAGTCGGCGGGTCCAGAGTCGGCGGGCGCAGAGCTGGCGGGCGCAGAGCCGGCGGGCTCAGGGCTTGTCGGCGAGGACGCGTTTGAGGATCTTGCCCGCCGCGTTGCGCGGAAGCTCGTCCAGGACGACGAGCGAGCGCGGGACTTTGAAGTTCGCTAGCCGCTCCCGGCAGTGCGCCAACACTGCGTCCTCGTCGAGCGTCGCACCAGGCCGTAGCGTCACGTAGGCCCGGCCGACCGAGCCCAGGCGTTCGTCCGGGACGCCGATCACCGCGGCTTCGGCCACCGCCGGATGGTCGGCGAGCACATTTTCCACCTCGGCCGGGTACACGTTGAAACCGCCGACGATGAACATGTCCTTGATCCGGCCGGTGATCGTGAGGCAGCCGTGCTCGTCGAGGCGGCCCTGATCGCCGGTGTGCAGCCAGCCGTCCGGGTCGATCGCCGCGGCGGTGGCGTCGGGGTCCTCGAAGTATCCGAGCATCACGTTCGCGCCGCGGATCTGCACCTCATCCTCCGGCCCGGCGATCCGGATCTCCAGGCCGGGCACGGCGGGGCCGGTCGTTCCCGCGATGTGCGCCGGGTCCTCGTTCGGGCGGGACTGGGTGGCGACCACGCACTCGGTCAGCCCGTAGGCCTGGGCGACCGTGTCGAAGCCGAGCACGTCCCGCATCTGCTGGAACAGGTTCTCGGGTACCGAGGCGGCGCCGGCGATCGCGAACCGCAGCGAGGAGAGGTCGTAGGTCTCGCGCTTCGGGTGGTTGATCAGCGTCGTGAAGATCGTGGGCGCGCCGGGGAGAACGGTGATGCGCTCGCGCTCGATCAGTCCGAGCAGGGCCTCGGGGTCGAACGTCGCGACCGGGTAGATCGTGGTGCCCGCGGTCATCGCCGCGATGATGCCGGCCTTGTAGCCGAAGCTGTGGAAGAACGGGTTGACGACCGCGTACCGGTCGTCGGGCGTGAGCGACGCGCCTCGGGCCCAGACCGCGGCCACGCTGAGCGTTTGGCGGTGGCTGCTCATCACGCCCTTCGGTGCGCCGGTCGTCCCGGACGTGAACAGCACGTCGCAGACGGTCTCGGGCGTGACGCCGCCGGCGGCGTCCTCCACGGCGGAGGCGGGCACACGCTCCGCGGCGGCGAGGAGGTCGGCCCAGCTGACGGTTCCGGAACGCGGTTCGCCGAGCTCCACGACAAGCCGCAAATGCGGCAGCCCCGGCACGGGCCCGGCGCCGCTCGCGTCCACAGTGTCGGCGGCTGCGGTGCGGAGCATGCCGAGGTAGTCGGCGCCGAGGAAACCGTCGGCCACCACAAGGGCGACCGCCCGCGAGCGTGCGAGGATCTCGCGGGCCTCGTGGCCGCGGAACCGGGTGTTCAGCGGGACGACCGCGATCCCGACGTACTCCGCGCCGAGCAGCGCGGCGACGAACTCCGCGCGGTTGGGGGCCCAGATCGCGATCCGGTCACCCGGACGCACCCCGGACGCCAGATACGCTCGGGCCGCCGTCCGCACCTGATCCGCCAGCTCGGTATAGGTGACCCGGACCGCGCCGTCGACGATCGCGGTGCCGTCCGCGAACCGGTCCGCCGCCGTACGCAGCAGCTCGGGCATCGTGCGGGCCTCGGTCATGGTCGCCTCCCTGAGCAAATGCTTGTTCGGTAAGGTGAACGAAACGATCGGGGGAGAGATGGCCACTCGGGAGTCCGTGCCGCGCTCGAAGCGCCGCGCCACGTCCCCCAAGGCGCAGGGCCGCCGCAGCGAGCTGCTCGCGATCGCCGCCGAACTGTTCGCGACCAAGGGCTACACGCAGACGACCGTCCGCGACATCGGCGACGCGGCCGGCATCCTGTCCGGCAGCCTCTACCACCACTTCGACTCCAAAGAGGCGATGCTCGACGAGATCCTGCGGGACTTCATGGGCAGCCTCCACGCGGCGTTCGCGGAGATCGTCGCGGGCGGAGAGTCGCCGCGGCAGGTTCTCGAGGGCCTGGTCCGCTGCTCGTTCGGGACGATCCACGAGCGGCCGCACGCAGTGGCGCTCTACCAGAACGAGTCGGCGCTGCTGGCCCACCTGCCGGACTTCACGTTCGTGGCCCGCACCAGCCAGGACATCACCGGGCTCTGGCTGGGAGTGCTGGCGGCCGGGCAGGAGTCCGGCGACTTCCGGGCCGACCTGGAGCCCGGCGTCGTGTACCGGTTCATCCGCGACAGCGTCTGGGGCGCGGTCGGCTGGTACAAACCGGACGGCAAGCTCGCGCACAGCACGCTGGCCGACCAGTACCTCACGATGCTCTACGGCGGCCTGCTCCGCGCCTGACAATGCTCCGCCCCGCAGCCCGATCGCGCGCTCGCGCCGTGCCGAGCGGCTGGCCCGCGGAGGGCGAGGGCGCGCTTCACCCCGGCACCTCGCGGTCACGGAGCCCGCGCGGGTCGAGCACCTCGCGGATCAGGTGCAGCTCCTCGTCGGTGGGCACCCGGGTCACCCCGTCGACCGGCCCGGCCAGCGGGAACCCGGTCTGCGCCCGCACCTCGTCCACCCGCACGCCGGGGTGCAGCGTCCGGATCTCCAGCCGTCCCTCGGCGTCGTAGCCGAGCACCGCGAGGTTCGTGAGCACGACGCCGAGGTCGTGGAACCGCAGCGACCGGGTCCGGTGCGCTCGCGCGCGGTCGTTTCCCACGCCGCAGACGACGTCGACGGCCTCGACGAACACCCGCGGCGAGTGGCGGGCCACCCAGTAGTCGGTGCGATGGTTGACGGTGTTGCCCGGCGCTCCACGGGCACCGATCAGCTGCCGCTTCGGACGCTGCGGGTCGCCGATCCGGGAGATGTTCTGGTTGCCGTACCGGTCGATCTGGCTCGCGCCCATCATGCTGTGCCTGCGCCCGGCGTTCAGCACGTCGAAGACGCTCCGGAACGGCAGCCAGCCCTCCACCGTGCCACCGTCCGCAGCCGTACCACCGAGCGGGGGCGGCGAACTCATCAGGAACGCCTCGCCGTCGGAGAGCACCAGATCCGGCGAGTGCGTCAGCCGGGCCAGTCGCGCGCTGATCGTCGGTACGGTCCCGACCGCGTGCGCCAGCACCTCCCCGGAACCGCGCCACGCGTCCGAACACGCGACGACACACACCTCGGCCCTGGTCGCGGCGAGCACGCTCACACCGTCACCTCCTCGGGCACGCGCAGCGCGCGCACCGCCTCCTGGTACTGCGCCTCGTCCCCGGCCAGGTACGACGCCTCGAACGCCCGCCACGATTCGCCGCTGCCCGCAGCGTCCACATAGCGTTTTTGGAAGGCTTCGTCCCGCGGATAGTCCGGAACGCACGAGGTGAAGTGCGCGCCGTTCGGCGCTTCGACGACCGCGTGCACGAACATCCGGCTGACGAGCAGCGACTGCGGCGGAGCCGCAGCGGTCAGCTCGGTGGTGTCCACGATTTTCTCGACGCTCAGCACGCACCGGTCGGCGGCCATCGCGAACACGTCGTCGAAGTACGGGTCGGGGCCGAGGTACTGGCCGTTGCCGTGCGCGTCGCCACGGTTGAGGTGGATCAGCGCGACGTCGAGCCGGATCCCGGGCACGGCGACGTACACCTCGTCGTCGTAGGGCGACGCGACCGTGCGCAGCTCGGGGTTGAGCGTCAGGACGTCGCTCTCCAGGCCGGCCCGGGTCGGCAGGAACGACAGCCGGCTCGCCCCGGCCCGCAGCGCCGCGACGAACATGCCCTCGTCGTACTCGGTGACCGGCAGGCCGTGCTGTTCGCGTGCGGCGCGGAAGTGCGGGTCGAGCGCGATGCTGTCCAGCGATACGAACCCGTAGATCACCCGGCGCACCTTGCCCGCGGCGCAGAGCAGCCCGACGTCCGGGCCGCCGAACGACACCACGGTCAGGTCGGTGACGTCGCTGCGCAGCAGTTGCCGCACCAGCGCCATCGGCTTGCGGCGCGATCCCCAGCCGCCGATGCCGATCGTCATGCCCGACTCGACGTGGGACGTCAGGTCAGCGAGCTGCATGGTTTTGTCCATCAATACTCCGTGGCTAGACGTACTCGAGCAGGCGACGGCGGTGCTCGCGGGCCGCGCCGAACAGCTGGGCGGTCGCGTGCGCGCGTTTGAAGTACAGGTGGGCGTCGTGTTCCCAGGTGATCGCGATCCCGCCGTGTAGCTGGATCGTCTCGGCGGCGACATGGGTGAACGCGTCCGAACACCAGGCTTTCGCCAGCGCGGCGCGCAGTGGCAGGTCGTCCGGATCGTGCGCGGCTGCCCACGCGGCGGCCCAGGACATCGACCGGGCGGTCTCGACCTCCACGAACAGGTCCGCGACCCGGTGCTTGAGCGCCTGGAACGAGCCGAGCGGCCGTCCGAACTGGACCCGGTCGCGCAGGTGCGCCACGGTCAGGTCCAGGCAGCGCTGGGCGGCGCCGACCTGGAGCGCGGTGACCGCGATCGCCGCGACGTCCCGCACCCGGCGCAGTGCGGGCGCGGCGTCGGTGGACAGCGCGCTCGCCCGCGCACCGCGGAACGTCAGCGTGGCGAACCGCAGCGTGGGGTCCAGTGCGGGCGTCACGTCCCGGGTGACGCCGGTCGCGTCCGGCGACACCTCGAACAGCCCGACGCCGGTACGGGTGCCCGCGACGACGAGCAGCAGGTCGGCGTCGGCGCCGTCCAGGACCAGCGTCGCGGTGCCGGTGAGCGTCCAGCCGGAGCCGGTGGGGCGCGCGGTCACGTCCGAGCCGTCAGCGCGCCACCGTCCGGCGGCGTCCGCCCAAGCCAGCGCGCCGAGCGAACGGCCGGCGGCGAGGTCGGGCAGCAGGCGTTCGCGGTCGGCGGGCGGTGCGGCGGCCAGCACCGCCTGCGCGGTCAGCACCGCCGAGCCCAGCAGCGGCGACGGGGTGAGCGTGGCACCGAGCCGTTCCAGCACGACGTGCGACTCCACGTACGTACAGCCCGCGCCACCGTACTCCTCGGGGATCGCGAGCCCGGCCACACCGATCTGGTCGCAGAGCGTCCGCCAGAGCGCGGTGTCGTAACCCGCCTCGATCGCCGCCCGGAGATCGCCGCGCCGGGCCACCAGGCTGTCCACGGTGTCGGCGAGCGCCCGCTGGTCGTCGTCCAGGTCGAAGCGCACGCCTCACCGCCCGGTGAGCGCGTCGAGGACCCGTCCACGGTGGTACGCCGGGGTGCCCCAGGCGCTGATCAGCGCACGGACGCGCAGAATCCACAGGCTCAGGTCGAGTTCGCGGGTGTACCCGATCGCGCCGTGCAGCTGCAGCGCGGTGCGGGCGGCGCGATGCGCCGCCTCGGCGGCCAGGACCTTGGCCGCCGAGACGGTCCGGTTCCGCTCTGCTTCGGACGCGAGTGAGCCGGACGCCGTCTCCGCCGTCGCCGCCGCGCGGGCGGCGGCCAGCACCAGCGGACGCGCGAAGTCCAACCCCACGCGGACGTCGGCGAGCGCGTGCTGCACCGCCTGATACCCCCCGATGACCCGCCCGAACTGGCGACGCGCGGACACGTACGCCACGGTGTCGTCCAGCAGCCGCTGTCCGGCACCGACCAGCCAGGACGCGGTGGCGAGCGCGCCGGCGTCCAGAGCCCGGTCGTGGCGCACCAGCCCGACGTCCGCCACGACCTCACCGGCCGACACCTCGGACAGCCGCCGCGCCGGGTCGACGGAGTCGACGGGGCGGCTCACCCGGCCGCGGGTTACCGTCCGTCCGGTCACGATGAACACGTGGGTGGCGGTGTCGGCGTCCAGTGCGTAGGGGGAGTGCGGTGGTGCGGCGACGCTGATCCGGGACAGGCCCTTCGCCACGTCGGTGAGCAGCGCGGTGTCGGTGAGCAGCGCCGGAGCCACCGCGAGCGACTCGACGTACGGCCCGGGGACGCCGTGATACCCCAGCCGCTCGCAGGCGACGACGAGGTCCACCGGCGTGCCGCCGACCCCGCCGCACGCCTCGGGGACCCGGAGCCCGGTGACGCCCAGCTCGGCCAGGCGCCCCCAGAGGCGCAGGCCGTCAGCCGGGTCGCCGCCGGCCCAGCGACGGACGGCGCCGGGAACGTCGGCGGCGCCGAGCAACGCGTCCAGCGCGGCGGCGAACGCCCGCTGTTCGGCGGAGAGCGCGAACCTCATGAGCGGGCCTTCCGGTCGTCGGACCGGGGTAGCCCGAGCACCCGCTCGGCGACGATCGTCCGCTGGATCTCGTTCGTGCCCGCGTAGATCGGTCCGGCGAGCGCGAACAGGTAGTCGTCGGTCCACGGCCCGCGGAGCTCCTGCTCCGGGCCGAGCAGGTCCAGAGCGGTCTCGTGCAGGTCGACGTCGAGCTGCGACCAGAACAACTTGTTGACGCTGCCCGCCGCGCCAACCTCGCCGCCCTCGCGCAGGCGGTCGACGGTGTCCCAGGTGTACGCGCGGTAGGCCTGCGCACCGATCCACGCGTCCACGACCCGGTCCCGCAGGTGGGGCGCCGTGTCGCCGCGCTCGCGCCAGAGCCCGAGCAGGCGATCGGCGGCGGCGAGGAACCGGCCGGGCGCGCGTAACGAGAGACCGCGCTCGTTGCCCGCGGTGCTCATCGCCACCCGCCAACCGTCGCCGACGCCGCCGAGCACGTCGGAGTCCGGAACGAACACGTCTGCGAAGAAGATCTCGGCGAACCCGGGGTCGCCGTCGAGCTGGGGGATCGGCCGGACCGTGACGCCGTCGGCGTCCAGCGGGAACAGGAAGTACGTGAGCCCGCGATGGCGAGCCGTGTCGGGATCCGTGCGAAACAGGCCGAAGCCGAAGTCGGCGAACGGCGCGCGTGAGCTCCACGTCTTCTGCCCGTTGAGGATCCAGCCGCCGCGGGTCTCGTCGCGGGTCGCGCGGCTGGTGAGGCCGGCGAGGTCGCTGCCTGCCTCGGGTTCGGACCAGGCCTGTGCCCAGACGTGGGTGCCGTCGGCCATCGGCGGGAGGATGCGTTGCTGCTGCTCAGCGGTTCCGTAAGTGAACACGATCGGGGCGAGGAGCGAGATGCCGTTCTGGGAGATCCGGGTCGGTGCGTCGGCCCGGTAGTACTCCTCCTCGAAGATCACCCACTCGACCAGCGAGGCATCGCGTCCGCCGAACGCGGCGGGCCAGGACACGACCGACCAGCGGGCGGCCGCGAGCTCGTGTTCCCAGGCGCGGTGGGCGGCGGCTCCCTCGGGGGTGTCCATCGACGGCAGCCGTCCGGGGCGGTGTGCGGCGAGCCACGCGCGAGCCTCGGCGCGGAACGCGTCTTCGGCGTCGGTGAACTCGAGCCCGGCTCCCGCGTCGAGGTCGGATTCGGCCGTGCCGAAGTAGCCCGGGTCGCCGACCGCGTCGGGATCCCCGAGGAACACCGGCCCGCCCTGCGGCGCCGACGTCATGCCGGGCCCCCGCTCCGCGCCGCGGAAGCATCCCCGGACGCGCTGACGCCAGCGGAGGCGCCGGTTCCGCCCGAGCCCGCGCCCGCGGCCGGGGCCGGGGCCGCGCCCGCGGCCGGGACCGCACCGGGGCCTGCGCCTGCGGCGGCGGCTCCGGCGGCTTCTGCCGCGGCGCCGTACACGCCCGAGCCCTCGCCGGCCGCCGCCTTGCCGGTGCGGGCCATCGCGCGGGCGTCCAGCCCCGCGAGCGAGTCCTTCGACACCTCGGCGTTGTGCGCGTGCGCGGCGTGATGCAGGCCGAACACCGAGTCCATGCCGGTCCGCATGCCCTGCAGGTCCTCGGCCTGGTTCACGGCCTTCTTGGTCAGCGCCAGCCCCAGCCTCGGCATCGTCGCGATCCGCTCGGCCATCGCGAACACCGTCGACTCCAGCTCGGCACGCGGCACGACGTGGTTCACCATGCCGAGCTCCCGCGCCCGCTGCGCGGGGAACCGGTCGCCGGTGTACAGGAACTCCTTCGCCGCGCGCGGGTTCATCACCCACGGGTGCGCGAAGTACTCCACGCCCGGGATCCCCATCCGGACGACCGGGTCGCTGAAGAACGCGTCCTCGGACGCCACGATGAAGTCGCACGACCACGCCAGCATGAGCCCGCCCGCGATGCACGCGCCCTGCACCATCGCGATCATCGGCTTCGGGATCTCCCGCCACCGGCGGCACATCCCCAGGTACACCTCGGACTCGCGCGCGTACCGCGAGTCCACGCCGTCCTTGTCGGTGTGGTCCCACCAGATGACGGCTTTGCGGTCGAACGTCTCGTCGATGTCGCGGCCGGGCGTCCCGATGTCGTGGCCGCCGCTGAAGTGCTTCCCGGCGCCGGCCAGGACGATCACCTTCACCGCGTCGTCGTCGACCGCGCGGGTGAACGCCGCGTCGAGCGCGTAGGTGACCTTCGAGTTCTGGGCGTTGATGTACTTCGGCCGGTTGACGGTGACCAGCGCGACCGGCCCCCGCACCTCGTAGGTGACGACCGGTTCGCCGTCCTCGATGGCCGGTTCGTACGTCGTCATGATGGACGCCCTCCGTCGCGATCCCGGGGATGCACAGCACGCTACCAACCAAGTGCTTGGTGGGATAGGGTTCTTCTCGCTCACCCCGCTCGCCGACGAGGAGGGAGCCGGTGGACCTGACCCACTCTCCCGAAGACGAAAAGTTCCGCACCGAGATTCGGACCTGGCTCGCGGACAACCTCGTCGGAGAGTTCGGCGCGATGCGCGGGCTCGGCGGCCCCGGCCGGGAGCACGAGGCCTACCCCGAGCGGATCGCCTGGAACCGCCACCTCGCCGCCGCCGGCTGGACCTGCCTGGGCTGGCCGGCCGAGCACGGCGGCCGCGGGCTGAGCCTCTCCCAGCAGGTGATCTTCCACGAGGAGTACGCCCGCGCGAACGCTCCCGCGCGCGTCAATCACCTCGGCGAGGAACTCCTGGGTCCGACGCTGATCGCGCTCGGGACGCCGGAGCAGAAAGCGCGGTTCCTGCCGCCGATCGTCGACGTCACCGAGCTGTGGTGCCAGGGCTACTCCGAGCCGGACGCCGGTTCCGACCTGGCGAACGTCCGCACCCGCGCCCGCCGCGAGGGCGAGGAGTGGGTGATCGACGGACAGAAGATCTGGACGTCGCTCGCGCACCACGCCGACTGGTGTTTCGCGGTGGTGCGCACCGAGCCGGGGTCACGACGGCACGCGGGGCTGTCGTACCTGCTCGTCCCGCTGCGCCAGCCCGGCGTCACCATTCGCCCGATTCGCCAGCTGACCGGGACGTCCGAATTCAACGAGGTGTATTTCGACGGCGCGCGCACGCGCGCGGACCTCGTCGTGGGGGAACCCGGCGACGGGTGGCGGGTCGCGATGGCGACGCTCGGGTTCGAACGCGGGGTCTCGACGGTCGGGCAGCAGATCGGGTTCGCGCGGGAGCTGGCGGCGGTCGTGGCCGACGCCCGGTCGAACGGAACGTTCGACGACCCGCTGATCGCCGACCGGATCGCCCGGGCCAAGCTGGGCCTCGAGGTGCTGCGCACACACGCGCTGCGGACGCTGACCGGCGAACCGCTCGCGGGCGCGGAGTCGGTGCAGAAGCTGCTCTGGGCCCGATGGCACCGCGAGCTGGGGGAGTTGGCGATGGAGGTCCGGGGTCCGTCCGGCCTGACGGTCGCACCACCGTACGAGCTCGACGACGCCCAGACCTTGTACCTGTTCTCCCGCGCCGACACGATCTACGGCGGCTCGGACGAGATCCAGCGGAACATTCTCGCCGAGCGGGTGCTCGGTCTACCGAAGGAGCCCCGCCCGTGATTCCTGCGTATGTGCCGGGCCACTCGCTGCTGGCCGATCGCACGGTGGTCGTGACGGCCGCGGCGGGTGCCGGGATCGGCGCTGCGGTGGTTCGCCGCTGCTTGGAGGAGGACGCGCGGGCGGTCGTGCTCGGCGACATCCACAAACGACGCCTCGACGAGGCGCTGGAGTCGCTGCGTGACGAGTTCGGCGCCTCCCGGGTGGCCGCGGTGCTGTGCGACGTCACGAGTTCCGACCAGGTCGACGCGCTGCTGGATGCCGCGGATCCGTTCGGCGGCGTCGACGTGCTGGTGAACAACGCCGGGCTGGGCGGCACCGCGTCGATCCTGGAGATGACCGACGAGCAGTGGTCCCGGGTCCTGGACATCACGCTCACCGGGACGATGCGGTGCACCCGGGCGGCGGCGAGGCGGATGGTCGGCCGTGGCGGCGTCATCGTGAACAACGCGTCGGTCGTCGGCTGGCGCGCGCAGGAGGGCCAGGCGCACTACGCGGCCGCGAAAGCGGGTGTGATGGCGCTGACCCGCTGCTCCGCGCTCGACCTGGCGCCGCACGGCATCCGGGTCAACGCGGTGTCGCCGAGCCTGGCGATGCACCCGTTCCTCGCGAAGGTGACCAGCGACGAGGTGCTCGCTTCGCTGACCGCGCGGGAGGCGTTCGGGCGGGCGGCGGAGCCGTGGGAGGTCGCCAACGTCGTCACGTTCCTGGCCAGCGACTACTCGTCCTACCTGACCGGCGAGGTCGTGTCGGTCAGCAGCCAGCATCCCTGAGGAGCTCGTCGTGTCAGAGGCTTACATCGTCGGGGCGGTCCGGACGCCGGTCGGGAAGCGCGGCGGCTCGCTCGCCGGTGTGCACTCCGCGGATCTCGGTGGGCACGCCCTCACCGCGCTGATGCAGCGCACCGGCGTCGACCCCGGCGCGGTCGACGACGTCATCCTGGGCTGCTGCGACACGATCGGGTCGCAGGCCGGGGACGTCGCCCGCACCGCGTGGCTGGTCGCCGGGCTGCCCGAGCACGTGCCGGGCGTCACGATCGACCGGCAGTGCGGGTCGTCGCAGCAGGCCGTGCACTTCGCCGCGCAGGCCGTGCTGTCCGGCACCGCGGACCTGGTCGTCGCCGGCGGGGTGCAGAACATGTCGGCGATCCCGATCTCGGCGGCGATGGCCGTCGGGACGCAGTTCGGCTTCACGACGCCGTTCGCCGAGTCACCGGGCTGGCAGGCCCGCTACGGCGACCAGGAGGTGTCGCAGTTCCGGGCCGCGGAGATGATCGCCGAGAAGTGGGGTTTGTCGCGGGAGCGGATGGAGGAGTTCGCCTACGCGAGCCATCAGCGGGCGCTGGCGGCGATCGACGCGGGGTACTTCGAGCGCGAGATCGCGCCGGTGGGGCAGTTCACGACCGACGAGGGGCCGCGGCGGGGCACCACGCTGGAGAAGATGGCCGGGCTGGCGCCGTTGCGTGAGGGCGGGCGCCTCACCGCGGCGCTCGCGTCCCAGATCAGCGACGCGGCGAGCGCGATGCTGCTCGCGTCGCCGCGGGCGGTGGAGGAGCACGGGCTGACGCCGCGGGCCCGGGTGCACCACCTGAGCGTGCTCGCGGACGATCCGATCTGGATGCTCACCGGGCCGATCCCGGCGACGCGCCGGGCGCTGGCTCGCGCGGGCCTGTCGGTCGACGACATCGACCTGTTCGAGGTCAACGAGGCGTTCGCGTCGGTGGTGCTGGCGTGGGCCGCCGAGGTCGGCGCGGACCTTTCGCGGGTGAACGTCAACGGCGGTGCGATCGCGCTCGGCCACCCGATCGGCGCGACCGGGACCCGGCTGATGACGAGCCTGCTGCACGAACTCGAACGACGCGGCGGACGCTACGGCCTGCAGGTGATGTGCGAGGGCGGCGGCCAGGCCAACGTGACGATCCTCGAGCGGTTGTAGCAGCCGGGGTTGGCGCCCGGGGATTGGCGTCTAACCGGGCTCTACGGCGCTGTGAGAGCCCGGTTCCGCGGCAGAGAGCGCAGCAGCCGCCGCGCTCAGGTGCGCGACCGCGTCGGCCACGATGCGGCTGACCAGCTCCTCGCACGACGGCAGATCGTCGAGCAGACCCACGACCTGCCCGGACGCGAGCATCCCGGCGGACGTGTCACCCTCGACCAGACCCGCCCGCAGCAGCATCGGCGTGTTCGCGGCGAGCATCGTCTGGCCCCACGTGCGGTCGCCCGCGCGTTTCATCGCCCGGCCGTCGGCGAGCAGCCGCCCC
The DNA here is from genome assembly GCF_900143005.1 of Cryptosporangium aurantiacum. Lineage (NCBI taxonomy): Bacteria > Bacillati > Actinomycetota > Actinomycetes > Cryptosporangiales > Cryptosporangiaceae > Cryptosporangium > Cryptosporangium aurantiacum. The sequence continues at coordinate 314,499 of NZ_FRCS01000009.1, read as the reverse complement.
CACGGGGTGCCGCTCAGCCGCTGGTACGCGACGGTCCGGCGGATCGTCCGCCAGCCCCGGCCGAGCGCGCTCTCCCGCTGCAGCGTCTCGATGTACGGCGTCCGGAGCAGCCGGTGCGGCATCCCGTCCGCTTTCGTCGTCACCACCGTGCCGTCCAGCCCGGCTTGCAGGTACACCTGCTTCACCGCGTCCGGCACCGCGTTGTCGCGGGTGAGCAGGAAACGCGTACCCATCCCGACGCCGGCCGCGCCGTACGAGAGCGCCGCCGCCAGCCCTCGTCCGTCGAAGAAACCCCCGGCTGCCACCACCGGGATGTCCACCGCGTCGAGGACGGACGGCAACAGCAGCGTCGTCGGTACGGGGCCGGTGTGACCACCGCCCTCCCCGCCCTGCACCATCACCGCGTCCGCGCCCCACGACGCGACCTTCCGCGCGTGCTTCGCGGCGCCGACCGACGGCATCACGACGATCCCGTGCTCCTTGAGCCGGGCGATCTGCTCCGGTTTCGGGGCGAGCGCGAACGAGGCGACCTTCACCCCGTGCCGGATCAGCAGGTCGACCCGTTGCGGTGCGTCGCCCGCGTCCGCGCGCAGGTTGACACCGAACGGCCGGTCGGTGCGTTCCTGCACCTCCAGGATCGCCTTCTCGAGCTCGTCGAGGCTCATCGTGGCGGACGCGAGGATGCCGAGCGCGCCCGCTCGCGCGGTCGCGGCGACCAGGCGCGGGCCCGCGACCCATCCCATTCCGGTCTGGACGATCGGGTGGTCGACGCCGGTGAGTTCGGTGAGCGGCGTGCGCAGCCCGGTCATCGCGCGGCCTTACCGTCCTGCACGAACGCGTCCCGGCGCTCGTCGGCCACCCCGGCGAGGTTGAGCTCGAACGTGAACCCCTGCTCGAAGCGGTAACTGCGGTGGACGTCGACCGGGTCGATGCCGTTGAGCGCCTCCTTCGCCGCCCGGATGACCCGCGGGTCCTTGGCGGCGATCTCCCGGGCCAGCCCGAGCGCGGTGGCGTCCAGCTCGGCGCGCGGCACGGTCTCCACCACCGAGCCGTGCTGCACGAGTGCGGTGGCCGGGATCGTGCGGCCGGTGAAGTACAGCGTCCGCATCAGGTGTTGAGGGACGAGCCGCGCGAGGTGGGTGGCCGCGCCGAGCGCGCCACGGTCGACCTCGGGGACGCCGAAGTAGGCGTCGTCGCTCGCGACGACCGAGTCGCAGTTGCCGACCAGGCCGACGCCGCCGCCCAGGCAGAACCCGTGCACCGCGGCCACCACCGGCACCGCGCACTCGTAGACCGCCTTGAACGCCGCGTAACACCCCTTGTTGGCGCCGAGGATCGCTTCGAACCCCTCGGTGCGCTGCATCTCCTTGATGTCCACGCCCGCGTTGAACCCGCGCCCTTCGGCGCGAAGAACCACCACGTGGACGCTGTGGTCGGCACCGAGTTCGCGCAGGCGGTCGGCCAGCGCGAACCAACCGGCGACCGGTAACGCGTTGACCGGCGGATAGTTCATCGTGACGACCGCGATCGTGCCGTCGACGACCTCTGTCGAGAGTGGCATGCGGCGTTCCTAACCTAGCGATTGCTTGGTAGCGTAGCAGCCTCTGAAGCGTCGAGGAGGACTGCGGAAAATGACCGGCATCCTGGAGGGACGCGTCGCTATCGTCACCGGCGCCGGGCGCGGCCTGGGCCGGGAACACGCGCTCGAACTGGCCCGGCAGGGCGCGAAGGTCGTCGTCAACGACCTGGGGACGTCCGGCGCCGGCGAGGGCGCGTCGAGCGGCCCGGCCGAAGAGGTCGTCGCGGCGATCCGTGCGGCGGGTGGCGAGGCGGTGGCCAACGGCGCCGACGTGGCCGACTTCGCCGCCGCCGAGGCACTGGTCAAACAGGCGATCGCGACGTTCGGCGCGCTCGACGTCCTGGTCAACAACGCCGGCTTCGTGCGCGACCGGATGCTGGTCAACACGTCCGAACAGGAATGGGACGCGGTGATTCGCGTCCATCTGAAGGGGCATTTCGCCCCCCTCCGGCACGCCGCGGCCTACTGGCGCCAGGAGGCGAAAGCCGGACGGCCGCGAGCCGCCCGTGTAGTGAACACCTCCTCGGGGGCCGGCCTCCAGGGCAGCGTCGGGCAGGGGACGTACTCGGCGGCCAAGGCGGGCATCGCCGGCCTCACGCTGGTCGCCGCCGCCGAGCTGGCCCCGTACGGCGTCACCGTGAACGCGATCGCACCGTCCGCGCGCACCCGGATGACCGAAGGCCCGTTCGCCGCGACGATGGCCGCCCCGGACTCCGGGTTCGACCGGGCGCACCCGGGGAACGTGTCGCCGCTGGTCGCGTGGCTGGCCAGCGTCGAGGCCGGCGACGTGACGGGGCGGGTCGTCGAGATCGAGGGCGGCCGGATCTGCGTCGAGGACGGGTGGCGGCACGGGCCGGTCGTCGAGCGCGACGAACGCTGGGCGGCGGCGGACGTCGGACCGGTGCTGCGGACGCTGCTCGCGGAGGCGGCGCCCCCCGAACCGCCGTACGGAGCCCGCTCATGACCACGGCCGACGGCGACGGGGCCGCGCCGGACGTCTTTGGGTCTGCCCGGCTCGGGCCGGTGACGTTGCGGAATCGGACGATCAAGGCGGCGACGTACGAGAACCGCGCCCGCCGGGGGCTGGTGACCGACGACCTGATCGCGTTCCACGTCGCCCACGCGGCGGGCGGCGTCGGCATGACCACGGTCGCGTTCTGCGCGGTCGAGCCGGCAGGCCGCACCGACCGGCACCAGATCGTCTGGCGCCCGGAGGCGGTGCCGGGCCTGCGGCGACTCACCGACGCTGTCCACGCCGAGGGCGCGGCGGCCTCCGCCCAGATCGGCCACTCCGGACCCGTCGGCATCTCCCGCGGCCTCGGGCAGCCGGTGCTCTCGCCCAGCCGCTCCGGCAGCCCGGCGACGTTCGCCTCGACACCGGCCACCCGCGCGGACCTGCGGCGCATCGTCGCCGCGTACGGCACCGCCGTCCGGCTGGCGATCGAGGCCGGGTTCGACGCGGTCGAGATCCACCTGGGCCACAACTACCTCGCGAGCGCGTTCCTGAGCCCGCGACTGAACCGCCGCCGCGACGAGTACGGCGGGTCGCTGGAGAACCGCGCGCGGCTCGCGCGGGAGATCATGCGCGCGGTCCGGGACGCCGCGGGCGACCGGCTCGCGGTGCTCGCGAAGCTGAACATGGACGACGGTGTGCGCGGCGGGTTCTGGCTGGACGAGTCGATCGTCGTCGCGCGGTGGCTGGAGCAGGACGGCACGCTCGACGCGCTCGAGATGACCGCGGGCAGCTCGCTGCTCAACCCGATGTACCTGTTCAAGGGCGACGCGCCGGTGCGGGAGTTCGCCGCGGTGTTCCCCGAACCGATGCGCACCGGCGCCCGCCTGGCCGGCCACCGGTACCTGCGCGAGTACCCGTACCACGACGGTTACCTCCTGGACGACGCCCGGCAGGTCCGGGCCGCCGTGAAACTGCCGATGATCCTGCTCGGCGGCATCACGAACCGCACGATCATGGACACCGCGATGGCCGAGGGTTTCCAGTTCGTCGCGCTGGGCCGGGCGCTGCTGCGCGAGCCGGACCTGATCAACCGGTTACGGGCCGACCCGGGCGTCCGGTCGCTCTGCAACCACAACAACAAATGCATGCCGACGACGTTCAGCCGCAGCCGCTGCGTGCTGGTACCGGAAACCCAATCGCCCACCACCGCACAATGAGGGCGTGAACACCCTCCTCCCCGCCGCGGTGCTGGTGGACATCGACGGCACGCTCGCCGCCCGGGTCACCGACCGGTCGCCGTACGACTGGCACCGGGTCGGCGAGGACGCTCCGGTAGCGGCGGTCGTCACGGTGGTGCGGGCGCTCCACGCCGCCGGGCACCGGATCGTCGTGGTGTCCGGGCGCGACGACGAGTGCCGTCGGCAGACCGAGTCGTGGCTGACCCACCATCTCGACGTGCCGTACGACGAGCTGCTGATGCGCCGCGCCCGCGACAACCGGCGTGACGCGGTTGTGAAGCGGGAGCTGTACAAACGGCACATCCGCGACCGGTACGACGTTCAGTTCGTGCTGGACGACCGCGACCAGGTGGTGCGGATGTGGCGCGAGCTGGGCCTGGTCTGCTTCCAGGTGGCGCCGGGCAACTTCTGAGCCGGGTCGCTGCCCACCGGCGCCAGGCGGATTGCATTTGGAAGACGTATAGCCCTTCCAAATGCAATCTGCTCAACGGCGAAGCGGCACCGGCGCGCCGCCGTCACGGCGGCGCGCCGGTGTCGGGGCGTTTGTCGGCGCCGCGGACGGATTCGAGCACCGTATGGCCCTGCTGATCCACGAAGCGGGTGAACAGCTGCTGCGCGTACCCGAAGACGAGCGCCCAGGCGAGGATCTGCGCGGGTGTGTCCAGTGCGGACAGCCCGGGCACGAACTGCCCACGGAGCAGCACCAAGCCGAGGAACGCCGTGATCGCGCCGGTCGGCAGCTTCAGTAGCGCGAGCAGCACCGGTAGGTGGACGGCCTCCGACGACCCGCGGATGCCCCGGATCGCGACCGCGGCGGCCACCGAGGCGCGCGATGTTGAGCAGCAGCACCTCGGCGGTGTCCAGCCTGCTCGTCGCCCGTTCGGTCCGCGAGGCGCGCCGGAAGATCCAGAGCCACTTCGGTGGGTTCAGCGGGGCGCCCTCGGCGGCCTGTCGCGCCGCCCGGAGGTTCTCCCGGATCGCTGACCCGACCGAGTCCGCTCCCGGTCCGGGATCGCGCGTCAGCACCCATGCGGTGAGCGCCTCGAGCTCGCTCGCGCGGGTGAGCGTGCCCTCCCGCCACGCGGCACGAACCGGACCGTGCCCCCGCCGGTGCTCCCCATCCGCGGCCGCCGCCCCGGCGGGAGGCGGCACCCCGGCGGGAGACGGCGCCCCGGCGTCGGGCGGCCTCCCCTCGTCGGGCGGTGGCGTCATGACTAGCCGCTGGCGGCTGCGCCGATCGGGCCGGCGATGTCGGGGTCGGACAGATAATCCGCGATCGAGTGCGGATCGGACGCGTTGTGCGTCACCTCGTCCCGGATCGCCGTGCGCCCGTCGTCAAAACGCGGACCGAGCGGGTGCACCAGCGCGACGAAGTCGCGGACGTCGTAGGCGTTCACCCAGGCGACGTCCGTCGCCGGCTGGATCCTCGGCACGTGCGGCATCCCGCGCGACGCCGCCGGACGCAGGTTCTTCTGGACGATCGGGTAGCCGAGCGGCGACCCGGCGGTGACCAGCAGGCGCACCCGGACGTCGGCCGGGAGGTCGGCGAACAAGTCGTACGCCACGACGGTCCCGAGGCTGTGCGAGACCAGGATGACGTCGTCGTGGACCTGGCGGGCATCGAGCACGGCCTTGCGGACGACGTCCAGTACGGTCCGCCGGATCGCCGGGACCTCCAGGTAGTACGCGACGTCGTCGAGGAACTCCTCGATCACCCACTCGGGCGCGCCGGTCTTGCGGGCGAGGAACTGCAGCGCCGAGCGCGCTACCGGTAGCCGGAGCACGTTGCCCCAGGCGATCTCGGTGGCCGGCTGGGCGTCCCCGGCCGTAGCGCGGACGGCCGCCCCCACCTCGGGGTCGCCGTACCCCAGTTCCCGGTCGGGCTGGAAGCCGAGCTCGGCCGCGGCCTCGAGGACGAGCCGCTCCTTGGTCGCGGCGGCTGCGGCGTCCGGACTGCCCGCGCTTTCCAGGTCGGGCGTCCGGCCGCCGGAGGCGACGTGGGCGTCGATGCGGTCGGCGAACACGTTCCCGTAGAACGGGAACCAGACGTCCTTCTCCGGGATCGGCGGTCGCCGGGCGAGGACCAGGCCTTTCGACAGCCCGGCGAGCCACGACCGCTTGCGGCCGGCCACGTGCGCGGCGACGCGGTCCTGGTCGCCACGGAGGCCGCGGGACAGCTGCTGCCCGCGGCCGTGGATGAAGACGAGACCGGTGCTCATGGGTCCTCCACCGGGGCGAGGAGTAGGTCGACCAGGTCCTTCTGGTCGGGCGGGAACGTGCGTGCGGTGATGTCGGCGACGATCGCGGAGACGCGGATGCCCTCGTTCGCGACCCACCGGCGGAGCTCTTCCGGCGTGAACCGGGTCACCGGATCACCGTTGACGTCGACCTCGCGCCCCGCGCTGTCCCGCGCCGGGACCCCGCTGTGATGCAAGGCGACGCACTCCCACTGGTCGTTGAAGACCGGTGAGCCGGACGATCCGGGCTCGGTATCGGTGAGGTACGTGACCTTCGTCGCGTCGTCGACGGTCAGCAGCAGATTGTTCCGGAAAGCGATCTCGCGTGGATCTCCGCGCGGATGCTGGATGATGTTGACCGGCTGTCCGATCATGATTTTTCCGGTCGCGGCGATCAACGGGATCACGCCGTACGTGGCGCCCGGCGGCGAACCGTCCGCGGACGGTTCGACGGCCACCACCGTGTAGTCGAGTTCGTCGGTCGGGCTCGTGACAAAAAAGCGTTCCGGGCGGAAGTCGTACGCTTTTGCGCCGGTGATGTTTCCGCCGGTGTCCTCCTGATACCGGAATCGGGCATTCGAGTCGCGGGCGATGTCCGGATCCGGCAGCACGTGGTTATTCGTGAGCAGCAGACCGGGCGCGACGAGGAAACCGGTTCCGGGGCCTTCGGGCGTCCTGACCAGCGCGACCGCGTCCGCCCGCCGGACTCCCTCGGCGAGCCACCAGGCCGGCAGCAGGTCGGAGCCTTCCAGGAGCCGTTCCAGCGCGGCGTTCACGGCTTCCGGCGGAGTGCCGTCCACCGGAATTCCCCGTCGCCGGGCATAGGCGATTCTGCGGTTGAGCGGCTCGCGGCGCCAGGCCGTACCGTCCAGCGCCTCGCGGATCTGTTCATCCGTAATGATCGTCATGCCCGCTCCGGAATTCTGCCCGGAATGGCGTCCGGCGGTCGTAAGCGAATCTGTTCGTCCGATTTAGAATTCATTGTTCCCCCATGAAAACCCCGTGGAAAACCTTGCCCGAGAGGGTGGCACGCGAATGCCGCCCACGGAAGACGCTTTTCTGTGGTCGTCGCCCCGCACGATTCGGTGCAGTCGCGCGACTGATGTCGGCGAGGCAGCGCGATGGCAGCGTCGGTGCCGGTACACGGCAGCGGGAGGCGGCGCGCATGGATCGGGACGGGCTCACGGTAGTTCCGGAGGCGGCCGGGGCGCCCGCGCGTCCGCACGGCGCGTTCCGGGCACTGCGATCGACGCCGTTCCGCTGGTACTTCGCCGGCCAGATCGCGTCCGCGAGCGGAACGTTCGTCCAGCAGACCGCGGTCGCCTGGCTGGTGCTCCAGCTGACCGGCTCGGCGGCCTCGCTGGGGCTGGTGCTGGCGGTCGGCGGCATCCCGTCGCTGCTGTTCGGCCCGTTCGGCGGCGGTCTCGCCGACCGGTTCGATCTCCGTCGGCTGCTGATCGTCACCCAGGCGACGTTCGGCCTGCTGGCCGCCGTGCTCTGGTTGCTGGCCGCGAACGGGGACGCGACGGTGCCGGTCGTTCTCGTGATCACGGTCGTCGGGGCGCTGGTCGGCGTCGTGGATTCGCCTGCGCGGCAGGCGTTCGTCGGCGCGCTGGTGCCGCCGGACGACCTGGCCAGCGCCGTCAGCCTCAACGGCGTCGTGATGAACAGCGCACGGGTCGTCGGACCGGCCGTGGCAGGCGTCCTGATCGCCGCGGTCGGCACCACGCCGTGTTTCGCGGTCAACGCGGTCTCGTACCTGGCGGTGCTCGCCGCGCTGGCGGTGGTCCGTCCGCTGTCCGGCGTGGTGTCACGCTCGCGCGGAGGTGGTCTGCGGGACGCCCTGCACTACGCCTGCGGCCGCGAGCAGCTCTGGCTGCCGCTGACGATGATGGCGATCGTCGGCCTGCTCGCGTTCAACTTCGGTGTGGTGCTGCCGGTGCTGGCCAAGGAGACGTTCCACGGCTCCGGCGGGACGTACGGCGCGATGTCGACGGTGCTGAGCGTCGGCTCGGTGCTCGGCTCGCTCGGGGTGGGGCTGGTGCGGCATCCGCGTCGCCGCTACCTGATGGCGGCGGCGCTGGTGTTCGGGCTGGCGCTGGCGGCCACCGCCGCCGCGCCCACGCTCGCGGTGGCCTTCGTGACGCTGTTCGCGACCGGCGCGGCCGGGTTCACGTTCGTCACGCTCGCGTCGACGACGCTGCAGCTGCACTCGTCCCCGGCGTATCGGGGGCGGATCCTGGCGCTCTGGGTGTTCGTCTACCTCGGGACGACGCCGATCGGCAGCGCGGTGACCGGCTGGGTTCTCGACGCGGGTGGGCCGAGGGCCGGGCTGCTGGTGGGCGCCGTGGCGTGTTTCGTGGCCGCCGTACTCGCCGCCAGGGTGCGCACACCCGCGAACCCGGACGCCCTGCTCACCGACCTCCCGGCCCGCTGACCTCCCGGCCCGCTGACCTCCCGGCCCGCTGACCTCCCGGCCTGCTGACCGAGGGATCCCGGGCGAAGACCCGCGCGGCCGGGGTCAGTCGGCCGCCGTGGCGGTGCCCGGCGTCACCGGGTGCCAGGTCGGGTACTTGGGGTCCAGCAGGTCGCCGGACGACGTCCCGTGCAACCGCCGGTTCACCCACGGCAGCACGTGCTCGCGGTAGTAGCGCGTCGTGGTCGCGAACGAGCGAAGCACCGGCGGCACCGGGGGAGCGGGCGCCGGAGCCGGCCCGTGCCCCAGTGCGTGCAGCACGAGCCCGGCGACCCGCTCGTGACCGGCCGCCGCGAGGTGCAGCCGGTCGGTCGACCAGTAGCGCGGATGCCGGATCTCGGCGTCCCCGAAGACGTTGACGAACGTGACGTCGTACCGCTCGCAGAGGCCGGCGATCCCCGCGGTCAGGTAGGCGCCCCGGCGCCGCACCACGCGTCCCAGCGGCAGCTGGGCGGTTGGGTCCGCCCCGCTGAGCGCCACCACCCGGACGCCGGCGTCCGCGCACCGGCGAAACGCGCTCTCGGTGAGCGCGAGCAGGTCGTCGAGCCGGACCCCCGGGCGCAGCATGTCGTTGCCGCCACCGTTGAGCGTGAGCACGTCGGGCAGCGGGTCCAGCGCCAGCACGGCGTCGAGCTGCTCGGTGACGATCGGCCGCAGCAGCCGTCCCCGGATCGCCAGGTTCGCGTACTCCACGGGCTCCCCGAGCGCCGCGCTCAGCCCCTCCGCGACCCGGTCGGCCCAGCCCCGGACGGTGCCGTCCGGCCGTGGATCCCCGACTCCCTCGGTAAAGCTGTCACCGATCGCTGCGTACCGCATGCGTCGTATTGCATCAAAGGCACCGGCGGCAACGGGTGCGGGGCGGCCGCGCGCACCGCCCGCTATGACGCCGGTCTCGCGTACCGGTCGGCCATCGCCGCGAACACCGCCTTCGGCTCCCAGCGCGAGCCGTCCAGCATCCGGACGACGCCGTACGACGCGAGGTCCGCCTCACCGACGTGCGCGAACCCGGCGAACGTGAACCACAGCGCGGTGTCCACCCCCTCGGCTTCGAACACGTCCATCAGCTCGGTGAAGTACCGCACCTGCTCGTCCTCGTCGCGGACCGCGCCGGGTGGCGGTTGCCAGGCCATGCCGCCATGGTCGGCCGCGCCGCGGTACGCGCAGGTGCCGAACTCGGTGACCGCGACCGGCTTGCCGTGCGCGAAGTGCCCGCGCACCTCGTCGCGGAACGTGGCGGCGTTGTACGCGGCCCGGTACGCGTCGACGCTGACGACGTCGAACGGCGTCCAGTCGATGAACTCCCACGGAGCGGCCGCGTACGTGACCCTCCCGTCGAAGCGGCGGCGGACGGTCGCGGCCACCTCGACGAGGAAACCGTTGAGGCGCTCGATCACCGGCCCCAGCGACGACCACCACTCCAGGTCGGCGGCGGCGAGCGTCGCCAGCCGCTCGCCGTACGTCGCCCCGGGCAGGAAACCGTGGCAGAACGCGCTCATCTCGCACCCGGCGACGAACACCACGTCGCCCGGTAGGTCGGCGGCCAGTTCGGCGCACTCGCCGAACAACCGCAGCACCTCGTCGGTCGATAAATCGACTGGAAACGGTGCGAACCAGACTTCCAGGCCCTCGGAAGCGGCCGCGTCCGCCGCGACCCGGAGCCGTTCGGGGTCGCCGCCGGAGATCCGCACCGCGTCGCAGTGCAGGTTCCGGGCGATCACGCCCAGGTCGTGCCGGACCGCGTCCGGCGAGAACTCCGGCCGGGAGGCGGCGCCGGGCAGGAACCCGGTGTCGTAGTTGATTCCGCGTGCACGCATGGGGGCATTGTCGTCACTTTCGTCAGTGGGCGGGCCGGACCGCCGTCGGTACCGTCAGCCCCGTGACCCGGCTGCGAAGAATCGGCGCGGACGTGCTGCTCTGGGCGGTGCTGTGCGCGCTGCTGCCGCTGAACGGAGAGCGCCTCGCCGACGGCACCTACGTCAACTGGCTGGCGCTCGCGAGCCTCGTCGTCGCGGTCGCGGTCGGCCTGCGCCGGATCGCCCCGCTGACGTCCCTGGTGCTCGCGGCCGGTCTGCTGGTCTTCGACGTCTGGCTGGCGGCTCCGTTCGCGGGCCTCGCGTTCCTCGTCGGACGCTCCACGGTGCAGCCCCGCTCAGCGCTCCAGACGTTCGCCGCGGTCGGCGCAGGCGGGGCGGCCTGCGCGCTGATCCGTTCGGCGCTCGTCGGCACCGACCCCTGGGTCGCCTACTCCCTCGTGGCCGAGATCGTGTTCTGCGGGATCTTCCCGTGGCTGGTCGGCCGGTACCTGCGCCAGCGCCGGGAACTCGCGGTCGGCGGATGGGCGCTCGCCGAGGAGCTGGAACGCGGCCAGACGCTGGTCGCCGAACGCGCGCGGCTGCGGGAACGGACGCGGATCGCCGAGGACATGCACGACGCGCTCGGCCACGAGCTGAGCCTGATCGCTCTGCGGGCCGGAGCGCTGGAGCTCGACCGGTCGCTCGGCCCGGCGCAGCGCGAGGCCGCGGCGGAGCTCCGCGCCGGTGCCGCCGCGGCCACCGAGCGACTGCGCACGGTGATCGGCGTGCTGCGCGCGGGCGCCGACGCGCCGCTGCAGCCCGCCGACGAGACGATCACCACGCTGGTCGACCGCGTGCGACGCGCGGGTCTGGTGATCGACTGGCGCATTCAGAACAACAACGGTGTGGACGCCGGGCAGCAGGCGAACAGCGGGTTGCCGCCGCTCGCGGACCGGGCGCTGTACCGGGTGGTGCAGGAGGGACTGACCAACGCGGCCCGGCACGCACCGGGGAACGCGGTGACCGGCCGCCTGACGATCGCCCCGGAGACCGTGACCGTCGTCCTGACGAACCCGCTCGCGCCCGGCGAGGAGGACGGCAGCCGGACCGATCGGGCCGGCGCACGTCCCGCGATCGGCACCACCGCAGGGGGCGCCGGGGCCGGCACCGTCGGCGGCACCGGGCTACTCGGGCTCGCGGAGCGGGTTCGGCTGGCCGGGGGAACACTCACCACCGACACGGGGGGCGGCACGTTCACGCTCACCGCGACCGTTCCCCGCGAACCCGCGACCGCGCTCACCCCCGCCCCGGACGCCGCACCGAGCCGAGCCGCCGCCCGGGAGAGCCGGGCGGCCGCGCTGGTGAGCGAGGCGCCGGCCGAGGCGTCCGGGCGGCTCGCGCGGGCCCGGCGTCGCACGCGCCGGGGCCTGGCCCTCACCGTGCTCGTTCCGGCGGCGGCCGCGGTCCTGCTGGTCGGCACCGTCGTCGGGGCCTACGTGGTCGAGACCCGGGGCTCGGTGCTCACACCGCTCGACGCGGCCCGCCTGCACGTCGGGCAGGCCGAGAGCGAGGCCCGCGACATCCTGCCGTACCTCGAGGTGACCGAGCGGCCGAACGTCAGCGAGCCCGCCCGGCCGCCCGGCGCGCGCTGCGAGTACTACAACGTCAGCGGCGAACTGTTTCCGCCGGTCCGGGACGTGTACCGGATCTGCTTCGCCGACGAAAAAGTGGCCGGGATCGACCTGATCCCGGGACGAACAGCACGAGGAGGCCGTGGGTGATGGGAGGCCAGAATTTGATCCGGGTCGTAGTGGCCGACGACGAGGCGATGATCCGGGCCGGGGTCCGGGCCATCCTGACCACCGATCCGCAGATCGAGGTGGTCGCCGAGGCCGCCGACGGCCGCGAGGCGGTGGACGCGGCCCGCAAGCACCGCCCGGACGTCGTCCTGCTCGACGTCCGGATGCCGCTGATGGACGGTCTCTCGGCGGCCGAGGAGCTCCGGCGGGCGGTGCCGTCGGTGGCGGTGCTCGTGCTGACGACGTTCGGCGAGGACGAGTACATCGAGCGGGCGCTCACCGCGGGCGCGGCCGGGTTCCTGCTCAAGTCCGGCGACCCTCGCGAGCTGCTCGCCGGGGTGCACGCCGCCGCCGAGGGCGCCGCGTTCCTGTCGCCGAAGGTCGCTCACCGGGTGATCGCGACCTGGACGGCGGGACGCACCGGCCGGGCGGCCGCGGCCCGGGAGCGGATCGCCGAGCTGACCGAGCGCGAGCGGGAGGTGCTGTCGCTGGTGGGCGCGGGATTGTCCAACGCGGACATCGCCCGGCGCCTGTTCCTCGTCGAGGGCACGGTCAAGGCGTACGTCAGCGCGATCCTGAGCCGGCTGGGCGTCAAGAACCGGGTGCAGGCCGCGCTGCTCGCCCACGAGGCCGGCCTCGCCGCCGCCGAGTAGCCCGGAGCCGAGGTAGCCCGGAGCCGAGTAGGCCGCCCTAGTCCTCCAGCGACACGATCTGGACGACGCTCCTGCTGGTCGAGGCAACGATCCGGCGGCCGTCGGGGCTGATCGCCATCGAGTGGTACTCCTCCTCGTCCTCCGGGCCCTCGGTGCGGGTGATGTCGTCGCCGACCTGCTCTGCGGTACCGATGTCCCAGAGCCCGACCTTGAAGTACCCGGCGACCGCGATGACGTCGCCCTTCGCTGGGAACGCGAGCGCGACCACCGCCTCGGTCTTCGTGTCGAACGGTTCACCGCGCAGCAGGCCGGTGACCGGATCCCACCGGCGCAGGACGCCGTCGTTGTCGCCGCCGACCAGAACCGACCCGTCCGGGCTGAACACGAGCGTCGTCACGCCGTCGCTGTCCTGGAGCGGCGCTCCGAGCTGCCTGCGGGTCGCGGTGTCGTAGCGCACGACGCCCTGGCCGCTGGTGTAGTAGAGCGTGCGTCCGTCCGGGCTGAACGTGACCGAGCCCACGATCGCACCGTGACCGCTCAACGGCGTTCCGATCGCGGCGCCGGTCCGGACGTCCCAGAGCCGGAGGGTCTGGTCGTAGCCGGCCGACGCGAGGATCCGGCCGTCCGGGCTGAACGCGAGGTCGGTGATCGCGTACTCCGCGTGCCCGGGAATCCGGTGGATCGGATCGCCGGTTCGTGGGTCCCAGAGCATGATCGTGCGCACCCCGCCGGCGGCGATGATCGTGCCGTCGGGGCTGAACTCCACCTCGCCGCCGACGTTGTCGAGACCGGTGAGCGGCGTGCGCCGTGACGTGCCGGTCGTGGCGTCCCAGAGCTCTACGGGGGTGTTGCCGATCCCCAGCGCGAGCGTGCGATTGTCCGGGCTGATCGCCACCGAGTACGCCGAGTTCTGGTCCGCGATCCGGAGCGAGATCACGTCGGGGTCATCGACGACGGTGACGACGACGACGGTCACGACGGCCGCCACTACCAGGACGACCGCGAGCAGGATCCCGACGATCCAGCGGGTGCGGCGGCGTGCGGTGAGCGGGCTGGTGGACGGTTCCGGACCGGAGAGCGTGGCGGCGCTGGACACGGGGATCCTGACGTGAGGCGGCGGGTCCCGGCAATCCTGTCTGGACGCCCCGCCGCAGGTCCGGCAAGTGTCCGTGTCCTGACACGCCGGTGCCGCCCGTCCGCCGCGCCCCTCGAGGAGTGCGCGCGGCGGACGGACGGAGGCTCAGGCGTCGCGGCGGCGCAGCACCGCGTACCCGGCGCCCAGCGAAGCGAGAGCCCAGACGGTGAGCACGAGAAGCCCGACACCCGGCCCGAACGGCTGGCTCGTCTCGGCGTCGGACAGCGCGCCGTACAGCACCGCGACGCCGGCGGACCCCGGCAGGTAGTCGTTGACCTCGGCCACCGCGTCGATGCCGATCCGGCCGATCACCGTGGGCAGCACCACGGCCACCACCAGCACGGCGGTCAGCCCGCCGACCGCACTGCGCAGCGCGGTGCCGAGCCCGAGCGTGAACACCGCGATCGCGGCGGCGTACGCGGCGACGACCGCGCCGTCGGCGAGCAGGTCACCCACGCCCCAGACCGCCGGTGACCCGGCGGCGAGACCGCCGGCCAGCGCCGCGGCCAGCATGAGCACGACGCCGACCAGCGCCGCACCTCCGGCCACGACCGCGGCCTTCGCGGCGAGGAGCCGCCCCCGCGCCGGAACGGCCCGCAGCGAGACGCCGATCGTCCCGGTCGAGTACTCGCCGGTGATGGCGAGCAGCGCGGCGGCGATCAGCGCGTACTGGGCGAACTGCACCGACAGCAGGCCCGCGTCGCTGACCGGCAGTGGCGAGGAGCCACCGCTGTCCTCCAGGTCGAGCCGCGCGTCGAGCCCGATCAGCGTCGCGTATGCCACCTGGAGCAGCACCGCGACGCCCAGGCACCACCACGTCGAGCGCAGGGTCCGCAGTTTCGTCCACTCGAATGCCAGCGCGGCGCTCATCGAGCAGCCCCGTACTCCACCGCGTCCGCGGTCAGCGCGAGGTAAGCGTCCTCCAGCGACGCGTGGGACGCGACGAACTCGGCCAGCGGGGCATCGGCGAGCAACCGTCCACGACCGAGGATCACCAGGTGATCGGCGGTCAGCTGGGCCTCGCTCATCAGGTGCGAGGAGAGCAGCACGGTCCGGCCCTCGGCGGCCAGCGACCGGGCGAGGTCGCGGACCCACCGCACCCCCTCCGGGTCGAGGCCGTTGACCGGCTCGTCGAACACCAGCACCGCGGGGTCGCCGAGCAGCGCGGCGGCGATCCCGAGCCGCTGCCCCATGCCGAGCGAGAACCGGCCGGCCCGCTGGTCGGCGGCGGACTCGAGCCCCACCGCGGTCAGCACCTCGTCGACCCGGCGCAGCGGGATGCGGTTGCTCCGCGCCAGCCCGAGCAGGTGCGCGCGGGCGGTGCGGCCCGGGTGGAAGCTGCGGGCGTCGAGCGCCGCACCGACCTCCCGCAGCGGCCACGCCAACTCGGCGTACCGGACGCCGTTGATCAGCGCCTCACCGGCGTCCGCGCGGTCGAGGCCGAGCAGGATCCGCATCGTGGTGGACTTGCCTGCCCCGTTGGGGCCGAGGAAGCCGGTCACCCGGCCGGGGCGGACGTCCACCGTGAGGTCGTCGACGGCCGCCCTGGCGCCGTACATCTTGGTCACATGTCGCAGGGTGATCATGGTGTTCGACGCTAGGTTTCCGGCGGGCGCCCGCACTGCCGCCGATCGGCAGCGATCGCCCCTGACGAAAGTCAGGGACGCCGCAGCACGGTCTACACCGGCACGAGCAGCCCGTGCTCACGGATCGCCGCCAGCGACAGCGTCCGGTAACCCTCCTCGTCGAACAGAACCGTGAGCCGGTCGTCCTCCTCGCGCATGACCGTGCCCTCGCCCCACTCCGAGTGCCGCACCCGCGACTGCACCGGGAAGCCGGTGTCGCCGGACGGCGTCTCCGCGGCTGTCCCGTCCCGGCACGTATCGCAGAAGCCGCACGCGTCCGCGAGGTCCTCACCGAAGTAGCCGAGCAGGAACTGCCGGCGGCAACCCTCGGTGTCGGCGTACCCGCGCATCATCTCGACCCGGGTCTGCTCGATCCGCCGCCGCTGCGCCGCCCACTCGACCGCGAGCTCGACCGCCTTCTCGACCGTCCGGCGGCCGTGCCACCGCGGCCCGTCCGGTGTGGCGGTCACCGACCCGGACTGCTCGAACAGGTTCACCGCCCGGGTCACCCTGGCCTTGGTCACCTCGAGTTCGGTGCAGAGCGCGGCGATCCGGACCGGTCCGCGATGGTGCTTGAGCCCGGTGCCGACCCGGACGAGCAGGTCCTCGTCGGGCGTCCCACCGGTGAAGAAACGGGGGATGTGCAGGTCCTCCGGGCGGAAGTACAACGCGGCCACGGCCTGCTCGCCGTCGCGTCCGGCCCGGCCGATCTGCTGGTAGTACGAGTCGAGTGACTCGGCGGGCCCGGCGTGGATGACGAACCGGACGTCGGGCTTGTCGATGCCCATCCCGAACGCGGAGGTCGCCACGACGACCACCGGCTCGTCGCTCCGGAACGCGTCGTGGACGGCCTCGCGCTCGGACGCCTTCATGCCCGCGTGGTACGCGTACGCGGGGACGTCGAGCTCGCGCAACGCATCCGCGTAGTCGGTCGCTTCGCGACGCGTCTGCACGTAGAGCAGTCCGGTCGGCGTCTCCGACGCCACCCGTTCGATCACGGCTTTGCGGACGCCGGGCGCGGTGACCTGGCGGGACACCTCGAGCCACAGGTTCGGGCGGTCGAAGCCACCGATGACCTCCTCCGGCTCGCGCAGCCCGAGGACGTCGACGATGTCGCTGCGGACCGGCGGCGCGGCGGTGGCGGTCAGCGCGAGCACCGTCGGGTGGCCCAGGTGCTCGATCGCCTCGCCGAGACGCAGGTAGTCCGGGCGGAAGTCGTGGCCCCACGCGGAGACGCAGTGCGCCTCGTCGACGACGAACAGCGACGGCTTCGCCGCGGCCAGCGCGTCCAGCACGTCGGGTTTGCTCAGCTGCTCGGGGGAGAGGAAGACGAACTCGGCCCGGCCGGCGCGGAGCGCCTCGAACGCCGCGGTGTTCTCGCTGTCGGTCTGGTCGGAGTTCACGACGACCGCGGTGGGCGCGCCGTGCTCGGCCAGCGCCTGCATCTGGTCCCGCTGCAACGCCAGCAGCGGCGAGACGACGATCGTCGGGCCGTCGATCAGCACGGCCGGGACCTGGTAGATCGCGGATTTGCCGGAGCCGGTCGGCGCGACGACCAGCGTGTCGACGCCGTTGGCCAGGTGCAGCATCGCTTCGGCCTGTACCGGGCGGAGTTCGTCCCAGCCGTACAGCTTCGCGGCGATCGTCCGGAGTTTCTTCAGGTCGCTACGGCGGCGGGCCCAGGTGAGGGGGGACCGCCGCCGGCGGCGGCGCCGCTCGTTGTCTGTCGTCACGGCTGCGCGTTACCCCACCTGTCCCGTCGGCTACACCTCGTCGATCATGGCATCGTGGTGCACGCCGTTCTGATCACGGGCCCGCCGGGGGCCGGCAAGTCGACGCTGGGGCGCCGGGTGGCGGCGGCGCTGGGCGCGGCGCTGCTCGACCTGGACGTGCTCACCGGCCCGCTGGTCGGCGCCGCCGACCTGGACGGTGGTGCGCTGCGCGACGCCCGGTACGACGCACTCGTCGCGACGGCCGCGGACTGTCTGGCGGTGGGGACGTCCGCGGTCCTCGTCGCGCCGTTCACCACCGAACGGTCCGATCCGGACGCCTACCGCGTGCTCGTGGAGCGGTTCGCGGGAGCCGTCACGACGCTGGTCTGGCTCACCGCACCGGCCGACGTCCTGGCCGCGCGGGTGGCGGCCCGGGGCGCGAGCCGGGATGCGGGCAAGCACCCCGGCTTCTTCGGACCGGAGCTGCTCCGTGCGCCGGTGGTCCCACACGTCCCGGTAGACGCCACCGCTACTCCCGCGAATCAGCTGGTCACCGTCCTGGCGTCCCTTTCTTGACAGCGTCCAATCCCGGGCGCAGTCTCGTGACAACGATTACCTAACGCGAGGAAGGGGTGCCGGCCGTGCTGATCGCGAACCCCAACCTCGCCCTCGACCGGCTCGTCACGGTCGCCGAGATCGTGCCCGGCGCCGTGATGCGCTCGCGCCGCACCGAGCTGTCGCCCGGCGGCAAGGGGGTCAACGTCGCCCGGGTGCTGCGGGCGCACGGCGTCCGGGTGCCGCTGCTCGGCCTGCTCTGCGCGGACGACGGTGCGCTGCTGGCCGGGCTGCTCGCCGACGAGGGTGCGGACCTGGTGGCGGTGCCGACGCCGGGCCGGGTCCGGCAGGCGCTGGTGTTCCGCGAGGTCGCGGCGGGGCGCACGACGGTCGTCAACGAGCCGGGGGATCCGGTGCCCGCCGGGGCCTGGCTGTCCTACCTCGACGCTGCGGCCGCGCGGCTGGCGCCGGGCGACCTGTTTCTCGCGGCCGGCAGCCTGCCCGCCGGGGTCACCGCCGACGGGTACCGGCAGCTGGTCGAGCTGGCTCACCGCGCGGGCGCGCTGATCGTGATGGACGCCGCTCCGGCCGCGCTCGCCGCCGCGCTGCCCGCCCGCCCCGACCTGGTCACCCCGAACCTGGAGGAGGCCGAGGCCGCGCTGTCCGGCGCGCCGGCCGACGTCTTACCGGTTCCGGACGGCGTCGACGTGCGGGCGCGGGCGGAAGCCGCCGCGCGGGCCCTGGTCGACGCCGGTGCGCGCCGTGCCGTGGTGACCGCCGGAGCGGCCGGCGCCGCGTTCGCCACCTCCGGAAGCACCTCGGGAGGCACCTCCGGCTGTGCCTCCGGAAGCACCTCCGGAGGCACAGCCGAGGCCACCGACTGGGTGCCGTCCGTGCCGGTGACCGTGGTCAGCGCCGTCGGCGCCGGCGACTCGTTCGTCGGCGGCCTCGCGCTGGAACTCCGCAGCCGTCCCCGGGAGACGCGGGACGCCTGGCGCGCGGCCGTCGTCCGTGGTGTCGCCACCGCAGCGGCGTCCTGCGAGACGCCGCTCGCCGGTGGGGTGGTCCCCGCCCGCGCGCGGGAACTGCGCGGCAAGATCGAGTCTCTCTCGGCGGAAGTGGGTGTGCGGTGAAGGCGCAGGTTCGGCTCAAGGACGTCGCGGAAGCGGCCGCCACCAGCACGAAGACCGCGTCACGGGTGATCAACGGCGACCCCCGGGTGGCCGAGGAGACCCGGGCCCGGATCCTCGCCGCGGTCCGCGACCTCGGCTACCGACCCGACCCGACCGCCCGTTCGCTGCGCAAGGGCACCGACGACACGCTCGGCATCGTCGTGGACTCGATCGCCGACCCGTTCTTCGCCGCCGTCACCGGCACGATCGAGCGGCTCGCGATCGCCCGCGGCCTGCGCGTGATGATCGCCAGTACCGGCCGCGACCCGCGGATCGAGGCCACCGTCGTCGACGACCTGCTGGCCCGCCGCGTCGCCGGGCTGATCGTCGCGCCGACCGCGTCCGACCACTCCTACCTCGCGCACGCACCCTGCCCGGTGCTGTTCGTCGACCGGCGGCCGGACGGCCTCGACGGTGAGACGGTCCTGGTCGACGACAACGACGGCGCCCGCCGGGCGGTGGCGCACCTGGCCGCGCGGGGGCATCGGCGGGTCGGGTACGTCGGCGGCAAGATGGACGTCGCGACCACCCGCAACCGGCTGCAGGGCTACCGGGACGAGGTCGCGGCGTCCGGTCTGCAGGCCGACGAGAGCCTGGTCCGCATCGGACGCAACACCGCCGACGAGGGGCGCGCGGCGACGCTGGAGCTGCTCGCGCTGCCGGAACCGCCCACCGCGATCTTCTCGTCGAACACCCGCTGCTCGCTCGGTGTGGTCGCGGCGCTGCACGCGTGCGAGCGCACCGACGTCGCGCTGGTGTGCTTCGGTGACTTCCCGCTGGCCGACGTCCTGGCGCCGGGCGTCACGGTGATCGACCACGATCCGCTCGCGATCGGGCAGTTGGCCGCCGAGACGATGTTCGAGCGGCTGGCCGGTGCTCCGGCAACCGGGCGCGACCTCACGCTGCCGCTGCGCCTGATCCCGCGCGGTTCCGGGGAACAGCCGGTGCCGACATGAGGCTGCTGCTCGGCGTCGACGTCGGTACGTCGGACACGAAGGTCCTCGTCCTGCGGGCCGACGGCACCCGGGTCGGGGTGTGGCGGCGGCCCACGGTCTGGCGTGATGTGCCCTCCGGTCACGTCGAGACGCCGGCCAGGACGCTGCTCGACGGGGTACTGGGGGTGGTCGGCGACGCGCTGGCCGCGTGCGGGGACGGCGGCCGCGCGGGAGAGGTCGCCGCGATGGGCCTGACCGGGCTGGCGGAGTCCGGCGTCGTCGTGGACGCCGCCGGGCAGCCGCGAGGCCCGGTGATCGCCTGGCACGACCCGCGCGGCGCCGAGCAGCTCGCCCGGGTCCCCGACGACGTCCGGTCCGCGTTCGGCGTCACCACCGGCCTGCCGTTCCACCAGCAGTGGACGCTCGCCAAACTGCTCTGGGCCGCCGACCACGGGTTGGAGCTGCGGCCCGGCGACCGCTGGCTGAATGTCCCCGAGTACGTGGCGTTCGCGCTCGGCGCGGACCCGGTGGCCGAACCGTCGCTGGCGTCCCGCACCGGCCTGCTCGACCAGGACAGCGGCGAGCCGTGGACCGCCGCGCTCGACCTGCTCGGCGTCGGCCCCCGGTTCGTTCCGGAGCGGCGGTACGCGGGGGAGCCGGCGGGCGTCGTCCGCAGTGACGAGGCGCCGGCCGGGTTACGCGGTGCGACGCTCAGCGTCGCCGGTCACGACCATCCGGTCGCCGCGTTCGGCGCCGGTGCGGTCGGCAGCGACGACCTGTTCAACTCGTGCGGGACCGCGGACACGCTGCTGCGGGCGATCCCGCGGGTCGTCACCCCCGACGAGCGGCGGATCCTCACCGGCACCCGGGCCGAGGTCGGGCGGCACATCCTGCCCGGGACGACGCTGGTCAACGCCCCGTCCCGGGCCGGGCTCGTGCTGCGCCGGGTGCTGGGGGCGCTCGGGGCGTCCGAACCGGACGCTGCCTGGGCACACGGGAACGCGTCCCGCGCGGTCGTGACCGGCGCCGACATCCGGGCCGAGGACGTCGTGATCGGGCTCCACGAGGGAGCGACACCGGCCGACGTCTGGGCCGCCGCCCTCGCGCACACGGCCGGCCACACCGCGGAGCTGCTCGCCCGCATCACGCCGGTCGCCGGGCCGTACCGGCGGGCGGTTGCCGCCGGTGGGTGGCTCCGGCTCGCCGGTATCCGGGAGAGCAAGAGCGCGGTGCTGCCCGGTCTGTGCTTCAGCGCGCTGGACCAGCCGGGTGCGTTCGGCGCCGCCGTCCTCGCGGCGTGGGCGGCGGCGGACCACCCCGGCACGGTCGCGGACTTCGCCGCGGCACTCCGAGCCTGACTGTCCTTTGAGTTCGTAAATATCCCGTTCTACGCACCGAGGTAATCGATTACCTAACCCCGAGGAGCCCCCGTGAAGACCGCACTGACCCGCACGCTCGACGACATCGCCGACCCGGACGGCGTCTTCTCGATCGTCGCGATGGACCAGCGGAACACGCTGCGCCGGATGTTCGCCGCCGTCGGCGTCGAGGCGACCCTTGCCGACCTGCACCGGGCCAAGGCCGACGTCGCCGCCGCGCTCACGCCGCTGGCCAGCGGAATCCTGCTCGACCCGACGATCGGCGTACCGGCGGTGCGGGAGACCGGCGCGCTGGCCGGGACGTGCGGCCTGCTGATCGCGGCCGAACCGGAGAAGCGTCCGACCTGGAACGGTGAGCCGCGCGCGGCCCGCGACCCGGAACAGAACGGCGAATGGGTCCGCGAGCTCGGCGGCACGGCCGTGAAGTTCCTGATCCAGTACCGCCCGCACCGAAACCGCACCCCCGGTGAGCCCGACCTCGAGGCCGAGGCGCTCGACGTCGTCCGCCAGGTCGTTGCGGACTGCCGCACGGCGGGCATCCCGTCGGTCGTCGAGAACCTCATCTACGCGTTACCCGGCGAGGAGCTGACCGCGCGCGCACGCGAGGACCTGATCGTCGAGGCCGCGATCGCGCTCGACGACCTGCAGCCCGACCTGCTCAAACTCGAGTACCCGGGCTCGGTGTCCGGCTGCAGGCGGCTCGCCGGCGCGCTGACCGGGCCGTGGGCGGTGCTGTCCGCGGGCGTCCCGTTCGAGGAGTTCCAGCAGGTCCTGACGGTCTCCTGCGACGAGGGCGGAGCGTCCGGGTTCATCGCCGGACGCTCGGTCTGGAAGGAAGCGGTCGGCCTCGACGCCGCCGGGCGGGCCCGCTTCCTCGCGGACACCGCCCGGCCACGTCTGGAGGCCTGCCTCGCCGCGGTCGCGGGCCGGGCCCGCTCCTGGCGCGAGGCCGCGCGCTAACCGAGCGGTTCGGTGCTCCACGTCGACGGATCGTCGTTCTCCCCGGCCGGACGCAGGCTCGCGGCGACCGCCTGGCACTCCGCCCGGACGACGTCGATCGCCGCGCCCTTGCCCTTCCGGCACCGCACCTCGGCGACGTCCGAGCCGAACCGCTGCCACACCACGACGTCCTCGCCCTCGACCCGCGTGTTCGCGTCCCGTCCGCCGATCGTGCCGTTGGGCGGATAGGTCTTCGCCGCGTACCGCTCCGGAAGCCACTCGAGGCCGACGTGAACGACCGATCCGGTGCCCGGCTCGAACTCGAGCGCGGCCGCGTACCCACCCGACTTCCGCGCGGCGACGGAGTGGAAGGCGAGCGGCAGGTCAGCGGGGCGGGTGAGCGTGAACGGCAGCGCCAGCGGCTTCGGTTCGCCGGGCCGCAGGCTCGCCGCGATTCGCGCGGCGACCCGCTCCCCGTCCGGCACGCCCTGGATCAGGATCACCGCGCCCGCGCCCGGAGCCCACTCCCAGCCCAGCCAGCCGGCGGTGTCCCCCGCGCCGTGCGGTGGGAGCCAGACCGACCGCTTTCCGTTGATCGACGGCCCCGGCCGGTAGGCGCCGGCGAGTGCGGCGTCGAGGTCGGTGCGCCCGTCGCGCGGGATCAGCTCGATCAGCACCTCACCGCCGGCGGTGCGCAGGCGCTCGATCGTGGGGGACACCGCGTGCGTCTCCACCGTGACACCGTCCGGCAGCCAGCCGGGCGTTGCCCGGGTGAACCGCGGGTCGAACGAGGTGGGGGCGGTGACCGGGCGAGCCGTCGCGACCGGATCCGGCGTCGAGGGGTCGCTACGGAACAACCCGATCGCACCGAACATCACGACCAGCACGGCGGCGGCCGCCGCGAGCGGGAGCAGCCACCGGCGCCGCTGGGGTACGTCCGCTTCGTCGGAGGTCCCGTCCAGCACCCGGGCGCGGAGAGCAGTGTGGACGCCGGGCGGCAGGTCGCGCGGCGGAGGGGGCAGATGCGTCATGACCGAGTCCTCGCTTCCGGGTGGGCCGGATCGGTGAACATCGCGCTCAGCCGGGCCCTGGCGCGGCTGATCCGGGAGCGCACGCCGGTTTCGCTGATGCCGAGCACCACCGCGGCGTCGGCGTACGAGACCCCTGACCAGACGCACAGCGCCAGCGCTTCACGCTCGGCGCGCGGCAGCGTCCGGGTCGCGGCGAGCAGCTCGCCCATCCGACGTTCGTCGTCGATCCGGCCGGCGATGTCGTCGGCGTGGTCGGGGACGTGCGCCGGGGGGCCGGCCCGGTGGAGCAGCGCGGTCTGGCGCCGCAACGACCGGTGCTCGGTGCGGACCGTGTTCGTGGCCACGGTCAGCAGCCAGGGCAGCGCGGATTCCCGGGTCAGCGTCAGGTCGCTCCGGTGCCGCCAGGCGGAGAGGAACGTCGCCGCCGTCGCGTCCTCGGCCATCGCCCAGTTCCCGGCGAGCCGGAAGCAGTGGTTGTAGACCGCGCGGGCGTGCCGGTCGAACAGCACGCCGAACGCGTCCCGGTCGCCTCCGGCCGCGGCTGCCCAGAGCCTGCGGTCGTCGGGAGGGTCAGTAGTCGTCACATATTCCTGAGACCGGCAGGCCGTACCGTGTTGCAGTTTTAGCCTACCGGGCTCGGAGTGGTGAACGGAGAACGGTGGGTTCCCTGCTCGTGGCTAACCCCCTCGAGCCGAATCAGCCCTCGCCCGCGAACCAGCCCTCGCCCGCGAACCCAGCCTTCGCCCGCGAGGAAGTCGAACAGTACGAACGGACGCTGGTCTGGGACATCGCCGACGGCGAGAAGCTCGTGAAGATCACGCTGTACGGCGAGACCGGAAGCAAGGGCGTCGAGCTGACGATCCGGTAGCGGCGGGGACCCCGCGGCGGCGCGAGGGGAACCACCAGTTGGCCGGGCCGGCCAGCACCATCAGCCCCGGAACCAGCACCGCGCGGATCACGGTGGCGTCCACCAGGATCGCGAGCGCGGTACCGACGCCGATCATCTGCAGGTACATCACGTCGCCGGTCGCGTAGAGCGCGAACGACACGGCGAGGATCACCGCGGCGGCGGTGACCAGCGGCGCGCTGCGCTCCAGCCCCTCGCGGACCGCGAGCCGGTTGTCGCCGGTCGCGCGGTACCGCTCGGCGATCCGGGTCAGCAGGAACACCTCGTAGTCCATCGACAGGCCGTACGCGACGCAGAACATCAGGATCGGGAACGCCGGGTCCAGCGTCCCGATCGGGGTGAAGCCGAGCACGTCGGCGAACGCGCCGTTCTGGAAGACGAACACCAGCACGCCGAACATCGCCGCCAGGCTCAGCAGGTTGAGAACCGTGGCCTTGACCGGCAGCAGCAGGCTGCGGGTGGCGACGGTGAGCAGGACGAACGTGACGCCGAGGATCAGCAGGGCGACGAGCGGGATCCGGTCGGCGAGCGCGGCCCGGAAGTCGGTGAGCTCGGCCGGGTAGCCGCCGACGAGCAGGTCGTCGCCGAACGGGGAGGGCACCGCGCGGACCCGGTCGAGGAACGGTCCGGCTTCGGTGCCGGCGAGCACCGCGCGGGTCGGCACGGCCTCCAGCCGGACGCCGTCCGGGCTCAGCAGCCGCTCGGGTCGGACCGCGGCTCGGACGCGCTCCCCGTCGGCGTAGACACCGGCGGTGGAGTTGACCTGCGCGACGCCGGGCACCGCGGACAGCGCCGCCGCGTACCGGGCGACCGCGGCCGGGGGTGTGCTCCGTCCGTCCGGCGCGATCAGGTGGACGGCGTCGTTCGCCTCGGTGCCGAACGCGGCGCGCAGCGCGTCGTACGTCGTCCGGGTGGAGGCGGAGGGCGGGAGCACGCGGTCGTCGGGAAGACCGATCCGGAGCCCGGCAGCCGGAGCGGCGAGCGTGCCGACCAGCAGCAACCCGGCGACCGAGAACAGGACCGGCCGGCGGGTCACGACCTCTCCGGCGCGCCGCCAGAACCGCCCACTCAGCCGGTCGCCACCGCCGCCGACGACGCTGCTGCCGCCCATGCTGACGCTGCTGCCCGCGCCAGCGCTGCCCGCGCGCACGTCGTCGCCGTCGTCGGCCGGCCGTGGGTCGCCGTCGGCGGTCCGGCGCCGGCGGCGGGGGCGTCGCAGGACGCGGTGGCCGAGCACCGCCAGGGCCGCCGGAAGGAGGACCAGCGCTCCGAGCATCGCGGACAGCACCGTCAGGACCCCGGCGTACCCGAACGACCGGAGGAACGGGTACGGCAGCGCGAGCAGCGCGGCCAGCGACGCGGCGACCGTGAGGCCGCTGAACACGACCGTGCGGCCGGCGGTGCGCAGCGTCGTGGCGACGGCGTCCGGTACGGCGGCGCCACCGGTCAGCTCCTCGCGGAAGCGGGCGATGAGGAACAGCGAGTAGTCGACGCCGAGGCCGATGCCCATCACCAGCGTGATGTTCGCGGCGAACGTCGAGACCTCGACGAACGACGTGAGCAACCGCAGCGCCGCGAGCGTGGTGACGACCGCGAACAGTCCGATGCCGAGCGTCAGCAACGCCGGCCGGACACGGCGGTAGAGCGCGACGAGGAGCAGCAGCATCAGCGGCACGATCAGCAACTCGGCCCGGACGAAGTCGCGGGACGCCTGTTCGCTCACCTGCGCCGACACCGCCTCGGCGCCGGCCACCCGGACGTCCAGCGGCCCGGACGTCCGGGTGAACGTGGGCAGCAGCGTCTCCCGGATGTGCGCACGGGTCGTCGTCGCGTCGCCGGTCACCCAGGCGAGCACGACGGCCTGCCGGGCGTCCCGGCTGCGCAGCGTCGGATCGCGCTCCTGGGACCAGTACGACCAGACGTCACCGACCTGCGGGTCCGCGGCGAGTTCCCGGCCCAGCGCCGTGGCCGCCGCGTGCACGTCGGGGTCGTCGACCGTGCCGTCGCGGGCCGTGACCAGCAGGATCAGGTTGGCGTTCCCGGTGGCGAAGTCCCGGCCCAGGATCTCCTCGGCGCGGACGGACGCGCTGCCGGGGGCCTCCCAGCGGCTCAGCACGAACGAGTTCAGCGCACCGGCGGCGACCAGGGTGAGCGCGAGCGCGACGGCGAGGCCGGTCCACAGCGTGGCCAGGCGGTGACGAACGAGGAACGGCATGCGGACGCAGCCCTCCAGTGGGTGGGGTATTTTGCGAGTGATCGCTCGTCAAAAAGTACGAGCGGTTGCTCGTAAAAGTCAAGGGAGGGGTGACGCGTGGTCCGTCGCCAGGCGCGGGGACAGCAGCGGATCGCCGAGATCCTCGACGCCGCGCTCGCACTGTTCGCCGAGGTGGGGTACGCCGCCGCGTCGACCAACGCGATCGCGGCCCGGGCCGGCATCTCGCCCGGCTCGCTCTATCAGTTCTTCCGCAACAAGGAAGAGATCGCGCAGGCGCTGTCGGAGCGGCTGGTCGACGCCTTGCGCACGGCCCACGCCGACGCGTTCGCCGACCGGGACGTCGTCGAGCTGCCGCTGGCCGAGCTCGTCGAGCGGATGACCGACCCGTTGATCGGGTTCAACGTCGCGAACCCGGGAGCGAAAGCGCTGTTCGGCAACACCGACATGCCCGCCGCGCTGGCGGCGGCGACACGTCCGCTGCACGAGGCGGTCACCGGCCGCGTGGCCGCCGTGCTCGCGGCGCGCTCGCCCCAGCTGTCGGACGCCGAAGCGGTGCGCTACGCCACCGTGGCCGTCCACATCGTCCGCGCGCTGATGGGGCCGATCGTCGCCGCGTCCGAGGGCGAACGCGAGGTGCTGATCGGCGAGCTGCGCCGCGCGCTCGTCGGTTACCTCGCCCCGATCGACGCACTTTCCGTGTGACGGCACGCGTCGATGTGGCCGATTCCGTGCCATAACACGGAATCGGCCACATCCATCGCGGGCGTTACCCGGAAGGCGCCACATCCATCTCTCGTCGCTCACCGGAGCGGCACGCCGCCACCGCTCAGGCCCTGGCCTCGATCACCAGGTTGAACGGCGACGTCGCCGCGATCCGTGCCTGCGGAAAACCGGCCGCGCGGAACGCGGCGAGCAGCCGCTCGGGCCCGGCCTGTGCGCCCAGCGCCGCGCCACCCGGCTGCGCCAGGCTGTTCGGGACGCACACCAGCGCGCTCGACACGTACCACGTCAGCCCGACCGGGTTGAGGTTCTCCTCGACCCGGTCGCCCGCGAACGGCTCGACCGCCAGCAGGGTGCCGCCCGGCGCGAGCGACGCGCGAGCCTGCCGCAGCGCGCCGACCGGGTCACCCAGGTCGTGCAGCGCGTCGAAGAAGCAGACCAGGTCCCACTCGCCTTCGGTCTCCTCCTCGTCCTGCCGGTCGTCCGGGGACGCCCCCGCGTACGCCTCGCGGAACGTCACCCGGTCGGCGAGGCCACGGGACGCGGCAGCGGTCCGCGCCCGGCGAATCGACTCGGTGTCCGCGTCGACACCGGTGAACACCGACGCCGGGAACGCCTCGGCCAGCAGCAGCGTCGCGGTGCCCAGCCCGCAGCCGACGTCGAGCACCCGGGCGCCCGCCCGCAGCCGGTCCTCGACGCCGTCCAGCGCGGGCAGCCACTCCTGCAGCAGATAACCGGTGTAGAACGGACGGAAGTTGCGCTCGACCGCGGTGGTGAGCCGGGGGTCCTGCTCGTGCCAGGCGATGCCCTCTCCGGTGGCGAAGGCGTGGGCGAGCCGGTCGGACGACGCCCAGGTGGCGGCGATGAACTCGAACACACCGGCCAGGGACGCGGGCGAGTCGTCGTCGGCGAACACCGCGGCGTACTCGGCGGGCAGCGTATACGTGCGGGTGGCCGGGTCGTATTCCACGTATCCGGCGGCGGCCTGGGCGGCCAGCCACTCCCGCAGATACCGCTCGGCGAGCCCGGTCTGCGCGGCCAGGTCTGCGCTGGTGGTGCGGGGGGTGGCGGCTAGCGCCCGCCACAGCCCCAGGCGGTCGCCCAGGTAGGCCAGCAGCGCGTTGGCGGCCACGGCCTGGTCACCGGCGACCTTCGTCGCGAATTCCTGGACCCGGTCAAAGTCGATCGTCGTCGTCGTCATGTTCTTGCCTTTCGGACGTTGTGCGTTGCGTCCCGACGACCGTGCCCGCTGCCGGTGTCACCGCGGTGCCGCGATCGGTGACACACCCGTGACACCGGCGCCGCGCACGCTCGCCGGCATGGACACCTCTCTGATCTCCACGCTCAGCGCGGACACCGTTGCCGCCCTCGGGACCACGCTGTGCGTCTGGGCTCACCCGGACGACGAGTCGTACCTCGGCGCCGGGCTGCTCGCCGCCCTGCACGCCGCGGACCGCCACACCGCGGTCGTCACCGCGACGCTCGGCGAAGCCGGGCTGTCCGGTCCGGCGCCGCGGCCGGGGTTCGCCGACCTGCCGCCGCCCTCGCGCGCCGACGAGCTGGCGGCGGCGCTGCGCCGGCTCGGCGTCTCCGACCACCACCAGCTCGGCTTCGCCGACGGCGGCTGCGCGGACGTCGACCTCACCACCGGTGCGGCGGCCGTCCAGCGCGTAGTGAGCGCGGTCCGGCCGGACACCGTCGTCACGTTCGGGCTGGACGGGTTCACCGGCCACCCGGACCACGTCGCGGTCGGCCTGTGGACCCGACGCGCGCTGCGGGACCTCGGCTGGCGCGGCCGGCTGCTGCACCCGGTGCTCACCGCCGACGACCGGGCCGCGGGCCGCGAGATCGCCGACCTGTTCGGCGTCTACTCACTCGGCGAGCCCCGGATCTGCGAACCCGCGGAGCTCGCGGTGCGGCTCGAACTCTCCGGCGACCTGCTGGACCGGAAGCTGGGCGCGCTGCGCGCGCACCACAGCCAGACCGCGGTCCTGGTCGACTACCTCGGCGTCGAGCGCTACTCCGCCTGGGTCGGCGTGGAGAGCTTCGTGGACGCCGCCCTGCGGGCGTGAGCGCCGGGCTCGAGCTGCTGCGGAGTGACCGCCCCGTAGGGCACAGTGGCCGCACGGGGGGTGGTGCGGTGGTACCGGTTCGGATCGACGTCCTCGGGCCACTGTGCCTGTTCGTCGACGGTGCGCCGGTCGACGTGCCCGGGCACCGCCGTCGCGCGGTCCTCGCGTTGCTCGCGGTGGCCGACGGGCGGGTGGTGCCGACCGAGACGCTGGTCGACGCGCTGTGGCCGGACGATCCGCCGGAGACCGGTCACCGGGCCGTGCACAGCCACCTTTCCCGGCTACGCAGGCACCTCGGTCCGGCCGCTTCCCGGCTAGAGCGGGCCGGTGCCGGCTACGCGCTGCGCCTCGGCCCCGACGACGTCGACGCGACCCGGCTACGGGCCCTGGCACGGCAGTCGGCCGCCGCCCTGGCCCACCGGTCGGCCGCCGTTCTGGCCCACCGGTCGGCCGCCGCCCTGGGCCGCCGGTCGGCCGCCGCGCTGCCCGGAGATCCGGCGGCCGGGCTGGCCGGAGATCCGGCGGCCGGGCCAGCCGGAGATCCAGCGACCGGGCTGGCTGGGGGTCCGGCGGCTGTGGCCGGGGGTCCGGCGGCTGCGGCCAGGGCGGCCGCGGAGGCGGTCGCGCTCTGGCGCGGACCCGCGCTCGCCGAGTTCGCGGACGTCGCCGCGCTCGCCGCCGAAGCGGTCGGGCTCCGCGAGGTCTTCCTGCAGGTCCGCGACGACGGGCTGGAGGCGCGGCTGGCCACCGGCGACCCCACCGTGACCGCCGACGCCGCCGCGGCCGCCGCCGAGGAGCCGCTGCGCGAGCGCACGACGCTGTTGCTGCTGCGCGCGCTGGCCGGAGCGGGCCGGGCGA
Source organism: Cryptosporangium aurantiacum (assembly GCF_900143005.1). Lineage (NCBI taxonomy): Bacteria > Bacillati > Actinomycetota > Actinomycetes > Cryptosporangiales > Cryptosporangiaceae > Cryptosporangium > Cryptosporangium aurantiacum. The sequence goes on along the minus strand of NZ_FRCS01000009.1, from coordinate 284,514 downwards.
GCGACGCGCTCGCGGCCGGCGCCGCGTACCGGCGGCGGATCGTCGAGGAGACCGGCCTGGACGCCGGGCCGGCGGTGGCAGCGCTCGAACAGCACATCGCGTCCGGCGCCCTCGCCCCACCCGCGCTCCCGGCGCCCGTGCCTCCGTCACCCCCGCCGGGCCCGCCACCCGCGCCGGGTGCCGCTTCCGCGCCGGGTGCCGCGTCCGCGCCGGGTGCCGCGTCCGCGCCGGGTGCCGCGTCCGCGCCGGGTGCCGCGTCCGCGCCGGGTGCCGCGTCCGCGCCGGGAGCGCCCCAGGCGCCCGCGCCCGCCACGGCGCCGGCGCACGCCGATCGGGCGGTGCGGACGGTGGCGCGGCCCGCGGGTCCGCTGATCGGCCGCGACCGGGACGCCGCGGAGCTGCGCCGTCTGCTCGGCACGCAGCGCCTGGTCACGGTCGCCGGGCCGGGCGGCGTCGGCAAGACGCGGCTCTCGCTCGAGGTCGCCGCGGACGCGGCCGAGCGCGGCACCGACGTCGCGTTCGTCGCGCTGGCCGAGGTCGCCGACGACGCACGGGTCACCGACGCGGTCGCGACCGCGCTCGGACTCCGCATCGGCGGCGACCCCACCCCGCACACGGTCGCCGACGCGCTCGCAGCCCGCCCGCTGCTCCTGCTGCTCGACAACTGCGAGCACGTCGTCACCGCGTGCCGCGACCTGGGCGCGGCGCTGCTCACCCGCGCACCCGACGTCCGGATCCTCGCGACGTCCCGGGTGACGCTCCACGTACCGGGGGAGTACGTCGTCCGCCTGCAGCCGCTGCCGTTGCCCCGGGCGGCGGCGCCGATCGCGGAGCTCGCCCACCAGCCGAGCGTCCGGGCGTTCGTCGAGCACGCCCGGCGCCGCGACCCGGCCTTCGCGCTCGCCCCCGGTGACGCGGACGCGGTGGCCGAGGTCGTCCGCCGCATCGACGGCCTGCCGCTGGCGATCGAACTCGCCGCCGGGCAACTCGCCGTGCTGCCGCCCGCCGCGCTCCGGGAGCGGCTCGGCCGGGCCCTGGACGCGCTGTCCGCCGACCGCCCGGCCGGGGACGCCAGGCACCGGACGCTGCGCACCACGATCGACTGGTCCTACCGGCTGCTCGACGAGACCGAGCGCGCGTTGCTGCGGGCGCTCGCCCCGTTCCCCGGCGGCACCGACCTGGCCACCGTCGAAGAGCTGGCCGCCCGGACGTCGCCCGGCACCGACCCACTGGTGCCGCTCCGCCGCCTGGTCGACGCCTCGCTCGTCATCCCGGAACGCACCGCTGGTGAGGCGCGGTACCGGATCCTGGAGACCGTCCGCGCGTACCTGCTGGACGATGCCGACGCGCGCGGCGAACGGGACGCCGCCGAGCAGGCGTTCCTCACCTGGGCGCGGGAGACCGCCCGGTCGATCGGCGCCGGGCTCAACGGCCCGGACGAGGTCCGCGCCGACCGCAGGCTCCGCGCCGAGCTGGCCAACCTCCGCGCGGCCCGCGACGCCGCCCGGACCCGCGGCGACCTCGACCTCGTCATCGACGTCACGCTCGCCCTCGACGAGGCCGCGATCTACCGCGACCTCGAGGAACTGTGGAACTGGTCGGTCGAGCTCGCCGACGACCCCGCGCTGCGCGACCATCCGCGCGCGGCGGCGGTCCTCGGCAGCGCGACCGAGGCCGCCTGGCTCGCCGGTGACCTGCCCCGGGCCGAGCGGCTCCGCACCGCCGCCCTGGACGCGGTCACCCGAACCTCCGCCCCCGAGGCCCAGCGGCGCTGCTGGGGTGGTGCCGCCGCGCTGGCGCTGTTCTCCGGCCGCTTCGACGAAGCCCAGCGACTCTGGACGGACGCCGCCAGTGTCGCCGCCCGCCCGGCCGTTCACCTCGCGAGCGCCGCACTGGCCGCCACCTACGGCGGGGACCGGCCGGGCGCGCTGGACCTGGTCCGCCGGGCACTGGACGCCGAACGCGCCCACCCGTGCGGCTCGCACCACGCGTTCACCCGGTACGCCGAGGGGGAGGCGCTCGCCGCCGACGACCCCGCCGCGGCCGGCGCCGCCTACGCGACCGCGATCGACCTGGCTCGCCGCTGCAACGCCGGGTTCGTCGAGGGCATCGCGCGGGTCGGGCAGGCGTCGGTGTGGACGTCGACCGGCGACGTGGCCGCTGCGGTGCGTGGGTACCTCTCGCTGCTGGGCTACTGGAACCGCACCGGCAACGCGACCCAGCTCTGGACGACGATTCGCAACGTCGCGAGGCTTCTGGCCGACCACGGCCGGGACGCCGACGCCGCACTGCTGCTCGCCGCCGCCGACGGGGCGGCGTCCGCGTCCCGGCTCACCGGCGCCGACGCCGAGCACGCGGCCAAGGAGCGGGCCGCGCTCGCGGACCGGCTCGGCCCCACGGCGATCGCGGCGCTGGAGGAGCGGGCCCGGAGCCTCACCGCGGCCGGAGCCTCAGCCGTGGCCCGAGCCGCGCTCGCCGGTATTCAGCCGCAGTGCTCGTAGGGGCTGGCGTACGTGGCGCCGCCCGTCGATCCGCCCCACTTCACGCAGGTCTTGGCCGCCGCCGCGCGGACCGGTCCGGCGTAGTACGCGAACGAGCCGCTGTCGGTGGCCCGCGTCTTACCCTGGACCTGCAGGAACGCGGTGGCGGCGGTCTTGCTGCCGATCGCCGTGCGCTTCAACGTGAGCACACAGTTGCGGCCGCCGGACGCTTGGTACAACAGGTAGACCGTGCCGACGAGGGTGCCGTCAGACTTCTTCAGCGCCGCCGAGTCGACGACGCGGTAGCCACTGCCGCAGACCTGCGTCGCGCTGTACGGGTTCGTCGCCGGTGCGGTGGTGGGCCGCCGCGTCGGGCTCTCCGTCTCCACGGGTTCCTCCGAAACGCCGGTGGACGCCGTGGGCGGCGCCGCCGCTGGCTGTGTTGCTGCGGGCTGGGATCCGCTCGGCGCGGCAGCCGGCGACCCGGACGCCGTCGGCGATGCGGCGCTCGCCGAGGGGCCGGCGGAAGTGCTCGCCGGCGCCCCGGATCCGGCGTCGTCGGGTCCGTCCGCGTCGCCGCGCCCCGCGGCCGTGGTCGTGGCCGTCGATCGCTCGGCGCTGGGCTGCAGAACGATCACACCGGCAACCGTCGTCACGCCCAACACCAGCGCCGCCGCCCCGGCCACCGCGAGCATCCGATTCCGCCGCCCGGCCCGCGCCGATAACGCCGCCGCCGGAGCGGCGTCCGCCATCGGAAACACCGGCGCCCCACTCACCGGCGAGCCAACCCCCGGCCCGCTCCACGGCGCACCGTGCGGCGCGAGCCCGTTTTGCGGCGTGGGCGCCCCGGACGGTGGTGCGGGGACGTGCGGTGGGGCGGCGGTGAGGCGCGGGGTCGCATCCGGATCGGCCGGCGGTGGCGCGCTGAGCGCAACCCCCGTGTCCGGCGCCGACGCCAGGGCACGGGCGGCCGCGGCGAACGCGGCCGCCGTGGGGAACCGTCGAGCCGGATCGGGGTCCAGCGCCCGCAGCACCAGCCGCGCCACCGCGTCCGGCACCGCGGCCGGGAACGCCGGTGGGCCGCCGTGCAACAGGCGCGCGATCACCTGGACCGCGTTGTCGGCCGCGAACGGCGACCGTCCGGTCAGGCAGCAGAACGCGACCGACCCGAGCGCGTGGATGTCGGTCGCCGCCGTGACCGGCTCCCCGGTGACCTGCTCCGGCGCCATGTACTGCGGCGACCCCACGATCATGTTCGGGTTCGTGATGCTGGTCGTGTCCACCGACCGCGCGACACCGAAGTCGACCAGCACGATCGTGCCGTCCGGCCGCACCAGCAAGTTGTTCGGCTTCACGTCCCGGTGGACGATCCCGGCGCGGTGCGCGACGTCCAGCGCCTCGGCGGCCTGCGCCACGATCGACAACGTCTCGGCGACCCCCAACGCCCCGGCCGCGGCGACATGTTTGCCGAGCGACACCCCCTCGATGTACTCCATCACGAGGAAGTCGCGCCGGACGTCGTCCACCAAGGCGTCGGCACCGTAGTCATGGACCTGCACGATCCCCGGGTGCCGCAGCGCGGCCATCAGCCGCGCCTCGGTGCGGAAGCGGCTGATGAACTCGGCGTCCGACAGCAGCGAGGGGAGTAGCACCTTCACCGCGACCGTGCGTTGCAGCACCGGGTCCGTCGCCTGCCAGACCTCGCCCATCCCACCGCTGGCCACGCGTTCGGTCAGTACATAGCGGTTGCCGAGCGCAGTTCCAGGACGAAGCACCCGAACACCGTACCGAGCCGCCTCGAGCGCTACACCATCGGTGAGCCGCCGCGGAGGTGCTCGAAGATCAGGTTGGTTTCGGTCATCGCAACGTCCCGGGACGCACTGAGGTTCTCGACGACGAAGTCACGCAATTCGTCCGCGGACTCGGCGGCCAGGTGCACCTGGAAGTCGTTCGCCCCCGCCAGAAAGAATACGTTGAGGACGCCCGGCAGCGCGGCGATCGCGGCCCCGAACTGCCGGATCCGGGTCCGGGCGTGCGCCTGGAGCCGGACCGCGACCACCGCTTGGAGCGGCCTCCCCAGCGCCGCCGGGGACAGGTCGGCGTGAAACCCCTGGATGACGCCGGTCTCCTGGAGCCGCCGTACCCGCATGAGGCACGTCGAGGCCGCGATGCCCGCCTGCGCGGCCAGCGTGCTGTTCGGGATCCGCGCGTCGGCGGCGAGCGCGCGCAGGATCGTCCGGTCGACGTCGTCCAGCTCCGGCCGAAGCTTGTTCACCCAGGAACCCCTCTGAATCGTGCCCAGCCGAAGAATCGTAACGGATTTGGCGTTCCCACGAATAATCGTCGACCGACGCTCGGAAGAGCCGAATCTTTCGCCACGATGGCCGCAGTCACGGCGAACCCAGGAGCCCTTGTCATGCGGATCGGTGTCCCGAAGGAAATCAAGAACCACGAGTACCGGGTCGCGCTCACCCCGGCCGGGGCTCAGGAACTCGTCCGGCGCGGTCACTCGGTGTTCGTCGAGACCGGCGCGGGCGTGGGTTCGGCGCTGCCGGACGAGGACTACCTCGCGGCAGGCGCGAAGATCCTCGACACCGCCGACGACGTCTGGGCCTCCGGCGACCTGATCCTCAAGGTCAAGGAGCCGATCGAGGCCGAGTACGCCCGGATGCGCGACGGTCAGGTGCTCTTCACCTACCTGCACCTCGCCGCGTCCCGGCCGTGCACCGACGCGCTGCTCGATCGTGGCGTCACGTCGATCGCGTACGAGACCGTGCAGCTGGCCAACGGCGCGCTGCCGCTGCTCGCGCCGATGAGCGAGGTCGCGGGCCGGCTCGCTCCGCAAGCGGGCGCGTACCACCTGATGCGCGCAGGCGGTGGCCGCGGCGTGCTGCTGGGCGGCGTCCCGGGTGTGCACCCGGCGAAGGTCGTCATCCTCGGCGCCGGTGTCTCCGGCATGAACGCCGCCGCGATCGCCACCGGCATGGGCGCCCAGGTGACGCTGCTCGACCTCGACATCGAGAAGCTCCGCGCGGCCGACCGGCTGTACCAGGGACGCTTGACGACGGTCGTGTCCAACTCGTACGAGATCGAGCGGGCCGTGGTCGACGCGGACCTGGTCATCGGCGCGGTGCTGGTCGCCGGTGCGAAGGCGCCGACGCTGGTCTCCAACGAGCTGGTGAGCCGCGCGAAGCCGGGCTCGGTGTTCGTCGACATCGCGATCGACCAGGGCGGTTGCTTCGAGGACTCCCGGCCCACCACGCACGCGGAGCCGACGTACCAGGTTCACGACTCGGTGTTCTACTGCGTCGCGAACATGCCCGGTGCGGTGCCGGCGACCTCGACGCACGCGCTGTCCAACGTGACGCTGCCGTACACGCTGGCGCTGGCCGACAAGGGCTGGCAGCAGGCGCTCCGCGACGACGAGGCGCTGGCGCGCGGTCTGACCACGCACGGCGGGCAGCTGGTCTCCGCCCCGGTGGCGGCCGCGCACGACCTGCCGAGCGTCGCGGCGGCGGACGTGCTGGCCTGACGGTTCATGGATGACCCGCGCTGGGCGCTATAGCACCCAGCGCGGGTCATCCATTTTTGGAGCGGTCTCACTGCTGCCGGGCGAACAGGTCCGCCTCCAGCAAGCGGCCGGAGAGCCGGCCGGCCTCGTGGATCTCGTCCACGCTCATGTGCGGCACGAGCCCGTGCGCCTCGTGGATCCCGTTGCCGTTCCCGGCGTCCAGCATCGCCAGGTACCACCGCAACGCCTGGACGCGATCCACCGGGCCGCCGAAGCCGTCTCGGTACCAGCAGGCCGCGGCGAACATACAGCCAGGATCACCCGCGGAGGCGCCGCGCACGAACCAGCGCAGCGCTTCCTCGTCCCGGTCCTGCTCCCCGAGCCGGTCACCGAGTGGCGCGTACGCAGGCACGATGCCCGCGTCGGCGGCCTGCAGGAGCCAGGGCACCGCCGCCGGGGAGGCGCCGTGGAGCATCCCGACGTTGTAGGCGGCCAGCGCATCGCCCGCCTCGGCTGCCGCGCGGTAGAGCGCGACGGCGCGGTCGGCGTCCGCGGGCGTTCCGAGGCCGTGCTGAACGAGGTACCCCAGGGTCCGGGTGGCGACGGGATCGCCCTCGGCGCTGGAGGTCGTTAGCAGTTCGGCGCCGCGGACGGGATCACCGAGGTGGAACGCGTGGACGACGCCGAGCAGCGTGCGCGCGGTGCGGTCGTGCGCCGACGGTTCGACCAGCGCGGGTGCCAGCCGGACCAGCTCCGCGTCCGCCCGCTCGTCGCCGGCCGCGGCCGCCCGGAGAAACCAGGAGGTCGCTTCCACCGGGTCGTCCCGACGGTGGGCGAACAGCACGCCGAGGTCGTGCATCGCGTCGCGGTTCCCGGCTTCCGCGGCGAGACGCCAGTCGTACTCGGCGGCGACGTCGTCCACCGGGACGCCCCGACCGGCCGCGTGGAGCACTCCGGACTCGCGGTGAGCCGCGGCATGTCCCGCTTCGGCGGCGCGCCGGTACCAGTCGAGGGCCGCCGCGTCGTCCCGGGAGCCTCCTCGGCCGGTGGCATGCAGTGCGCCGAGACGAAACGCGGCCTCGGCGTTGCCCAGCCGGGCGGCGTGTTCGTAGAGATCGCGCGCCGCCGGACCGCCGTGCCCGTGCTCGGCCAGTTCACCACGCAGCAGCAGTGCCCTGTCGTCGGGCCCCGCCGACTCGAGGTGCTCCCGCGCGGCCGGGAAGTTCCGGCGTTGCAAGGCCAGCATGCCCAGGTCCAGCGGCCGCCATGTCACGGCGGCCACTGTAGAGGGGCGGTGTCGAGGCGCGGCCGGGCGGCTCAGTGACTGGCGAGCAGGGTGGTCAGGGTGCGGACGGTCTCGGCCATCGCGTCTCTGGCCGGGGCCAGGTACTTGCGCGGATCGACGACGTCCGGCGCGCCCGCCAGCGCAGCGCGGACCGCGCCGGTGAACGCGGTGTTCAGCGCGGTGCCGATGTTGATCTTCACCATGCCCGCCGCCACCGCCGCGCGGAGCTCGTCGTCAGGCACCCCGGACGAGCCGTGCAGCACTAGCGGCACCGGCACCGCGTCGCGCAGCGCGGTGATCAGCGTGTGGTCGAGGCGGGCGGTTCGGTCGGTCATCGCGTGCGACGAGCCGACCGCGACTGCGAGCGCGTCGACGCCGGTCGCCGCGACGAACCGCGCTGCCTCTGCCGGGTCGGTGCGGACGCCCGGCGCGTGCGCTCCGTCCTTGCCCCCGACCTCCCCGAGTTCACTTTCGACCCATAATCCCTGTTCGTGGCAGCGAACCACCGCAGCGGCGGTCGCGGCGACGTTCTCGGCGTACGGCAGCCGGGAGGCATCCACCATCACCGAGTGCAGACCGCAGGCGGCTGCCTGGTCGAGCAGTTCGGTGTCCTCGACGTGGTCGAGGTGGAGCGCCACCCCGACGCTCGCGGCCTCGGCGACCGCTCGGGTGGCCGCGGCGATCGGCGCGAGCCGTCCGCCGTGGAAGCGCACGGCGTTCTCGCTGATCTGCAGGATCACCGGGGAGTGTGCGGCCTCGGCGCCGGCCACGATCGCCTCGGCATGCTCGATCGTGATGACGTTGAACGCCGGGACCGCGGTGCCTGCCGCTCGGGCCGCGGCGACCAGTTCTCCGGTGGGGGTCAGCATGCGGGGCGCTCCTGCGACAGTGGGGTGACGATCACGGACGGGCGGAGCCGCGCGGCCAGCGCGGCGTCGATGGCCCCGGCGACGGGGGCGGCCACCGCGGCGGCGGAGAGCGCGACCGCGTCGGCGAGGAGGGTCGGCCACGGGGTGCGGTCGCGCAGGCCGCGGGCGAGCGCGGCGACGCACGCGTCCCCGGCGCCGGTCGGGTTGCCGGTGACGATCTCCGGCGGGCGGGCGTGCCAGGTGCCGTCGGCGGTGACCGCCACCAGCCCGTCCGCCCCGGCCGACGCGACGACGGCACCGGCTCCGAGCGCTCGGACCTGCGCGGCGAGCCGCTCCACCCACGCGGCGGCGGCCGCGGCGTCCGGGTCAGCGCTCCCGGTGAGAGCGATCAGCTCGTCGAGGTTGGGTTTGACGAGGTCGGGGCCCGCCGGGACGCCCGCACGTAATGCCTCGCCGCTGGTGTCGAGCACAGTACGGACCCCGGCCTCGCGGGCGTCCGCGATCAGCGTCGCGTAGGCGTCGGCGGGCAGGCCACGGGGCAGCGACCCGGAGAGCACGACAACCGACGCGGACCCGAGCAACCGGACGAACCGGGCGCGAAACGCGCTCCACTCGCCAGGCGTCACCACGGGTCCGGGCTCCCAGAACCCGGTCGCGTCGGAGTCCACGACCGTGATCGTCCGGCGCGTCTCGGCGCCGATCGGCTCGAACGCGGACGCGATCCCATCGTTGTCGAGCAGCGCCCGCACCCGCGCGCCGGTGTCGCCGCCGAGCAGTCCGGTGGCGTGCACCGGCTCCCCGGCGGTGTGGAGTACACGGGCGACGTTCAGCCCCTTGCCACCCGCCCGCTCGTCCACCGCGGAGACCCGGTGCGTGCGATGGGGCACCAGCCCGTCCACCCGGTACGTGATGTCGAGTGCGGGGTTCAGCGTGACGGTAACGATCACTTCTGCACCTCGTTCTGCGCGAGTATGCTCGGTTCGCGCCCGAACCGACGATAAACGATCATCAGGAGTGAGATTGTGACGGACCTCGACGTCCTGGTGGTCGGCGACGCGAATCCCGACCTGGTGCTGCGCGGCGACGTCGTGCCGCGGTTCGGCCAGGCGGAACAGCTGCTGGACAGCGCCGACCTGGTGCTCGGCGGGTCCGCGGCGATCACCGCGGTGGGCTGCGCGCGGCTCGGGCTGCGCACGGCGCTGCTCGCGCGGGTCGGGGACGACGTGTTCGGCACCGTGACGCGCGGGTGGCTCGCCGAACGGGGGGTTCCGCTGGAGAGGCCGGAGCGCCCGCAGCAGCCGGACCCGACCGGGCTGTCGGTGATCCTGTCCACCCCGGACGACCGGGCGATCCTCACGTTGCCCGGCACGATCCCGACGCTGTCCCCGGCCGACGTCACCGACGCGCTGTTGGGCCGGGCGCGGCACGTGCACGTCGCGTCGGTGTTCCTGCAGCCGACGCTGGCCGCCGGGCTCGCCGACGTGTTCGCGCGGGCTCGGGCAGCGGGCGTCAGCACGTCGCTGGACACGAACTGGGACCCGAGCGAGCGCTGGACCGGGATCCGGGAGCTGCTCGCGAACGTCGACGTGTTCCTGCCGAACACCGCGGAACTGCTTGCCGTAACGGGGTGCGACGACCTGGTCGAGGCGGCGTCGACGCTGGTCGCGGGCGGCACCACGGTCGTGCTGAAGGACGGCGCCCGCGGCGGCCGGGTGTGGTCGCCGGCCGGGGAGTACGCGGCGCCGAGCGTCCCCGTGGACGTTGTGGATACCACCGGCGCAGGGGACAGTTTCAACGCGGGCTTCCTGGCCGCGCACCTCGGCGGCGCGCCGCTGCCGGAGGCAGTGGCCTGGGCCGCCGCGGCCGGGTCGCTGAGCACCCGCGCCGCAGGCGGCACCGCAGCCCAGGCCACCCCCGACGAGATCCGCGCGGCCCTGAAGCTCGCCTGACCCGCGGCGGTGCGACCCGGGCGGCGCCGCGAGAACGCGCTGCTCACCCCTTCAGGCCGGTGAACGACATCGTCGCGATGAAGCGACGCTGAGCGAACAGGAACGCGAGGAACAGCGGCAGCGTCGCGATCACGTTCCCCGCCATCAGCTGCCCCCACTCCGTCCGGCGCGAACCCTGGAACGTCGCGAGCCCGATCTGCAGCGTGTACTTCGTGTCGTCGCTGATCGCGATCAGCGGCCACAGCAGGTCGTTCCAGCTCGACAGCAGCGTGAACACGGCCAGCGTCGCCAGCGCCGGACGGGCCAGCGGCAGCACGATCGACACGAACGTCCGCAGCGCACCCGCGCCGTCGAGCCGGGCGGCCTCCTCCAGCTCGACCGGCAGCGTCAGGAAGAACTGCCGCATCAGGAAGATGCCGAACGCCGAGGCCAGCCACGGCACGATCGCGGCGGCGAGCGTGTCGACGATGCCCAGCCTGGCGAACATCAGGTACGTCGGGATCATCAGCAGCTGGATCGGGATCATCACGGTCGCGAGGATCGCCAGGAACGCCAGGCCCCGCCCGGGAAACCGGAGGCGCGCGAACCCGTACCCGGCCAGCGAGCACAGCACCAGGTGCGACACCACCGAGGCCCCCGACACCAGCACGGTGTTGAAGAACCACCGGACGATGTGCGTCTCGTCCAGCAGCGCCCGGTACCCGTCGAGGTGAAGGCCGCGCGGGATGAACGACGGCGGGATCTGGGTGATCTGCGATTCGCTCATGAACGACGTCAAAACCATCTGCACGAGCGGGATCACGAACAGCAGCGCCAGCGGCATCAGCAGCAGGTGCCACGGGCTGAACGGTAAGCGCCGACGACGCATCAGAACGCCTCCGATCCGCGCCGCCGGTTGTAGAGCACGACCGCGGCCGTGAGCAGCAGCGTCACCGCGAACAGCAGGTAGGCCAGCGCGGCGCCGTACCCGAGCCGCCGGGTCTGGAACGCGAGCTCGTAGATGTAGTAGACGATCGTCTGGGTGGTGTTCAGCGGCCCGCCGCGCGTCGTCGTGTAGATCAGGTCGAACAGCTGCAGCGCGGTGATCGTCTGCCAGACCGTCGCGAACACGGTCACCGGACGCAGCTGCGGCAGCGTCACGTGGCGGAACACCCGCCACGGTCCCGCGCCGTCCACGACCGCGGCCTCGACCAGTTCCTTGGGGACGTCCTGGAGGGCGGCGAGGTAGATCACCGCGACGAAGCCGACCTCGCCCCAGAGCGCGATGACGACGACGGTCAGCAGCGCCTGGCTCGGGCTCTCCAGGAACTGCTGAGCGGGCAGCCCGAGCCGCCGCAGGGCGTCGTTGACGACCCCGAACTGGGGGCTGAACACGTACCCGGCGAGGATGCCGGTGGCCGCCGCCGACGCGACGTACGGGACGAAGATGCAGGTCCGGTAGAAGCCGATGAACCGGATCCGCCGGTTGAGCGCCACCGCGACGAGCAGGCCGAGCGCGATCGATGCCGGGACGAACGTCGCGGTGAGGATCAGCGTCTGCCTGGCGGCGTCGGCGGCCGCGGGGTCCTGGGCCAGCCGCTCGTAGTTGCGCCACCCGACGTCGGCCGGGGGAGCGATGCCGTTCCACTTCGTCCGGCTGATGAAGAACGCCCTGACGGCGGGGAAGATCGACAGCCCGACGACCACCACCGTCGCGGGGCCGGCGAACGCCCAGCCGGTCAGGGCCCGGCGCGCGCCCCGGCCGCGAGGCCGGGGCGCGGACTTCGGTTTCCGTGCCCCGACCGCGAACCGCGGTGGCGTGGCCACCGAGGTCACGAATCCTCCAGGACGCCGGCCGACGCCTTCGCGGCTTCGTCGAGCGCCTCCTTCGGCTGGGCCGCGCCCTGCAACACCTTGGCGATCGCGTCACCGACGTTGCGGGACATCTCCTCGTAGCCCGCGAGCGTCGGCCGGGCCTGCTTCGCGTTCTTCAGGTTCTCGAAGAACTTCTGCCCGCCGGGGTACTGCTTCACGTAGGACGCGAACTCCGGCGTGCTCTGCTCGGAGCTGCGCAGCGGCAGGTTGCCGATCGCGAGGTTCCACTTCGCGTCGATCTCCTTGCTGGTCAGCCACTTGATGAAGTCGCGGGACGCGCCAGCCCGGTTCGGGTCGTCGTGGTTGAACAGCACCCAGAGGTCGGGGCCGGAGACCGTCTGGTGGTCGCCGTTGTGGCCCGGCAACTGGGTGACGCCGTAGTTCAGCTTGTGGTTGGCGAGTTCCAGCAGCTCCCACGGGCCGGACATGATCATCCCGATCCGTCCGCTCCAAAACAGCGGGCCGTACTTCTCGTCGGTCTGATCCAGGTACAGCGACTTGTCGTCGACGGCCATCGTGCGCAGCGTCTCCAGCGCGGCGACCCCGGCGTCGCTGTTGAACGCGGGTTTCTTGCCGTCGAGGATCTTGCCGCCGTGCTGCCAGAGCAGCGGCCACAGGTGCCAGGTGGTGTCCTCGCTGCCGGACACCGAGTACGCGCTGCCGTAGTAGTTCTTCGCCGGGTTGCTGAGTTTCTTGGCGGCGGCGCGGTAGTCCTCCCACGTCCAGTCGTCGGTCGGGTACGGCAGCTTCGCCGCGTCGAACATCGTCTTGTTGTAGATCAGCGCGATGTTGTCGACCAGCGCCGGGACGCCGATCACGGTGTCGCCCGACGTAGCGGTCTCCCGCGCGGCGGCGGGGAAGTCGTCCCAGCCGAACGCGGGGTCCTTCACGTAGTCGCTCAGGTCCTGGGTCCGGCCGCTGGCCGCGAGTTCACCCGCCCAGCTCCCGAACGCGTACGAGATGTCCGGGTAGGTGTCGCTGGTGAACCCGGCGGACAGCTTCGTCAGCAGGTCGTCGGTGACCGTCGCGCCCGCTGACGTCTTGACCGTGACGTTCGGGTGTAAGCGGTGGTACTCGGCCGCGAGTTCCTCGGCCTTCTTCTCGGCCTCGGTGGTCTGCCCGGTCCACCAGGTGATTTCGACGGTGGCCTTCGGGTCGTAGCCGTCGGCGGCGTCCTTGCCGTTGCCGACCGACGTCGAGCCGCTGCAGGCCGACAGGGCGAGGGCGGTCGCAGCGGCAGTGGCCAGACCGGCCAGTACCCGCCGTCGGCGGCCGTGGGTGGAGTACCTCATCGCGTTACACCTCTCGAGGGGGGTTCGGGGTGTTACCGGCTGCGGCGGGTCGTGCGGTCAGGCGGTCAGGACGACCGATCGGGTGAGGAGTCGGGGCTGGTCGGGGTCGAGCCCGCGGTGCGCGGCGAGCGCGACCGCAAACCGCTGGGCGAGGACGAGTTGGGCAAGCGGGTCGCGGGTGTCCCGGTACGGAGTGGCACCGGCCGAGCGGGCGACGTCGTCGAGGCTCGCGGGCACCGCACCGAACGACCAGACGAGGCTGCGCTCGCCGGCCACCGCCACCGGACCGTGCCGGTAGTCGCGGGCCGGATACGACTCCGACCAGGCCTGCGCCGCCTCTCGCGCCTTGAGCGCGGCCTCGTGCGCCAGGCCGACGGTCCAGCCGGTGCCGAGGAACACCAGGTGGTCGACGGCCGCCGGGTCGACCGGGAGGGGTGCGGCGAGCGCGTCCCGCCCGTCGGCGAGCAGCCCGGTGAGGTCCTCGCCGTAGGCCGCGCGGGCGGCGGCCAGCACGGTGGTCGGAAAACGCGTTTGGACGACGCTGGTCTCGTCGGCGAAGTCCAGCAGGAGCCGGTCGTCCACCAGGTCGTCGACGGCCTCGCCGGTGACCGCGGTGACCGCCACGCGACGGGTTCCGGCCGGCACCACGCGCAGCGCGTCCAGCACCTCCGTCGAGGTGCCCGAGCGGGTGATCGCGACGACCCGGTCGTACCGCCGCCGGGGCACGTACTCCGAGGCGCAGACCGCGTCGGTCTCGCCGAGATCCGCGGCTTCCCGCAGCTCGGCGAGGCTCTGCGCGACGAACCAGGACGTGCCGCAGCCCAGGATCAGCGTCCGCTCGCCGGGGGCGGCGAGTACGGCGCGGGCCTCGTCGGCCAGCGACAGCCCGCGTTCCCAGACGTCGGGCTGGCTGGCGATCTCACGTGCGGTGGCGTCCATGATCGAGGATTATGCTCATTCGCTCATCGGAGACAAGGATTCGAACGCAAACGTGCAATCTAGGATGCGCGCAACGCTTCGGGGAGCAGGTCGCCGTGGGCGGCGGTCAGCTCGTCGCAGAGCTCCCAGATCCGGTCGAGCGGCAGCGTGGCGGCGGTGTTCGGGTCGACCATCGCGGCCTGCCGGACGAGTCGGGGGTCGCCGTCGAGCGCGGCCCGCACCGTGAGTTCTCCGACGCTCACGAACGGCCGGTTGACCGCCGCGCACTGCGGCGGCAGCGCGCCGACGCGCTCCGGGCGGACGCCGAGCCGGTCGACGACGCACGGGACCTCGACCGCGTACCCCTCGGGCAGGTTGCTGATCAGGCCGTGGTTCGCGACGTTGCCGTGGATCCGTCGCAGCGTGCCGGTTTCCATGCTGTGGATGACCTGCGGCGCGTACTCGGTGGCGTCCCGATGCAGGTCGAGCGGTTTGCCGGCGAGCACGTCGGCGCGGGTGCGCGCGTACTCGCGCAGGTTGTCCTCGCTGATCCGCAGGTAGTCGCCGACCGGGATGCGCAGCCGCTCGATCTCGGCGTCGTCGTGCAGGTACCAGGGGACGTACTCGGACGAGTGCTCGCTGGTCTCGGTGGGGAAGTAGCCGAGTCGTGCGTACAGGTCCATCCGGACGCGGCGCCGGAGCTGCTCGTCGGTTGCCAGCAGGGCGTCCAGCTTCGGGTACAGGCTCTCGCCGTGGTGTTCCCAGTTCAGGAGCCAGGCCTGGTGGTTGACGCCGGCGCCGGTGTAGTCGACCTCCTCGAGCGGGACGCCGACCAGCTCGCAGAGGTCGTGGACGGTCCAGTAGACCGAGTGGCACAGCCCTACGGTGTTCAGGTCCGGGGCGATGGCGGCCAGGTAGGCCACGTTCATCGCCATCGGGTTCGTGTAGTTGAGCAGGAGTGCGTTCGGGCAGAGTTCGCGCATGTCGTCCGCGATGCTCTTGAGGACCGGAAAGGTGCGCAGTGCCCGAAAGATCCCGCCGACGCCGAGCGTGTCGCCGATCGTCTGGCGCAGCCCGTACTTCGCCGGGATCTCGAAGTCGCGGACGGTCGCCGCGTGCATCCCGACCTGGATCGCGTTGATGACGTAGTCGGCGTTCTGCAAGGCGCGGCGCCGGTCGAGGGTGGCCAGGATCGTCGGGTGCGCACCGAGCTGCTCGGCGGTGCGGTGCGCGATCGCCTCGGCGGTCTCCAGCCGTTCGGGGTCGATGTCGTGCAGCGCGAGCGTGACGCCCCGCAACTCGTCGAAGGACAGCAGGTCGGCCAGCAGCTCGCGGGTGAACACGACGCTGCCCGCGCCGAGGAACGTGATCACGGTCATGGCGGAATCCTGCGCGGGTCGCTCACGAACGCACAGCAGAACGCGGCAAACGGACTATTCTCAGTGCTCGTTTGATCGGTTCACTCAGCGGAGGAGGCGGGCAGGTGTCGCTACGCCGGGCCGAGCGTGTTTCGGCCATCCTGGAGCGGCTGGCCGCCGACGGCTCGGTCGACGCCGGTGCGCTGGCCGGGGAGTTCGCGGTCTCCGCGGCGACTATCCGCCGTGATCTGCAGGTTCTGGAGGACCAGAAGCTGCTGTCGCGGACGCACGGCGGCGCGGTGGCGGTGGACGTCGCCTACGAGCTCCCGGTGCGGTACCGGGTCGGGCAGAACCGGGACGAGAAGGCGCTCGTCGCCCGGTGCGCGGCGGCGCTGCTGCCGAAGGGGCCGCTGACGCTCGGGCTGACCGGCGGCACGACCACGCACATGCTGGCTCGCCTGCTGGCCGAGCGGGTGGACCTCACGGTCGTGACGAACGCGCTGAACATCGCGTCCGAGCTCGCACTGCGACCGCGGCTGAAGCTGATCATGACCGGCGGGGTGTCGCGGACCCAGTCCTACGAGCTGGTCGGGCCGATCGCCGACCGCGCGCTGGAGAGCCTGAACATCCAGGTCGCGGTCGTCGGCGTCGACGGGATCAGCGCCCGCGGCGGCCTGACCACCCACGACGAGATCGAGGCGCACACCGACGCGTGTCTGATCCGCCGCGCCGACCGGGTGATCGTGGTGGCCGACGGGTCGAAGGTCGGCCGGGTCAACCTGGCCGGGATCTGCCCGATCACCGACGTCTCGGTGCTGGTCACCGACTCCACGGCCGACCCGGCCGGCGTCGACGCGATCCGCCGCGGCGGCACCGAGGTGATCATCGCGACGCCGTGAGGCCGTGGAAGCACCGGGTACGCGCCGTTCGACGTCTGCGACGCGGTCGTCGGCGCGGTGTTCCTCACCTACCTGGCCGGGACCGCCGCGTCCGCGATCGCCGGGCGCCTGGCCGACCGTGTCGGGCGCCCGCCGGTGCTGGCGGTGTCGATCGGGCTGATGGCCGTCGGGCTGCTGCTGACGCTGCCGCCCTGGCTGCCGACCGTGGCGCTCGGCCTGCTGGTGTTCACCGCGGGGTTCTTCGCCGCGCACTCGACCGCGAGCGGATGGGCGCCGGTGGTCGGTTCGGCGCGTCCGGCGACCGCGAGCGCGCTGTACGTGTTCGCGTACTACGCCGGGTCGAGCGTGTTCGGCTCGGTGGTCGGCCTCGGCTGGCACGCGGGGGGATGGATGCTCACGGTCGTGCTGATCGAGGCGCTGGTGCTCCTCGCGGCCGCCGCGAGCCTCGTCGTCACCCGCCGCATGCGCCCGCACCCGAAACCGGCCCCCGCGCCCGCGCTGCCCGCGCCCGCGCTGGCTGCGGACGGGCTCGCGGCGGGGCGCGGAGAACGGCGCCGTCGGCGTCTTACAGTGACCCCATGAGCACTCCCGACGCCGAGGCCCTCACCCGTATCGCGGCCCTCCGTGCTTCCCACGACCGGCTCCGCGCGGTCGCCGCGCCGCTCACCCCGGACCAGGTCCGCCGCCCCGGCTACCCGTCCGAGTGGACGATCGCCCAGGTTCTGTCGCACCTCGGCTCCGGCGCCGAGATCAACGGTCTGATCTTCGACGCCGGGGTGGCCGGCACCGATCCGCCGAAGCAGGAGGACTTCCAGGCGATCTGGGCGGTCTGGGACGCCAAGACCCCGGACGCGCAGGCCGCCGACGTCCTCACCGCCGACGCGCGTCTCGTCGAGAAGATCGAAGCGCTCGACGCGGACCAGCGCGCCTCGGCCACGTTCGCGGTCTGGAGCGGCCCGACCGACATCGCCGGGTTCGTCTCCTCCCGGCTGTCCGAGCACGCCGTGCACGTCTGGGACGTCGAGGTGATGCTCGACCCGTCCGCGACCGTGCACCCCGCCGCCGTCGGCCTCGTGCTCGACGTCGCCCAAAAGCTTGTTGGTTTCGCGGGCAAGCCCGGCCCGGCCGGGCGTATTCACGTCACGGTCACCGACCCGGACCGCGAATACGCACTGGTCCTCGGCGACGCGGTCGCGCTCGAGCCGTGGGGCGGCGGCGAGAGCACCGGCTCGCTCGAGCTTCCGGCCGAGGCATTCCTCCGGCTGCTCTACGGCCGCCTCGACCCGGCCCACAGCCCCTCGGTCACGGCGGAAAACGTCGATCTGGACGCTTTGCGCGCGGTCTTCCCGGGGTTCTAAGTCGAACGGGCACAGGGATCATCGAGACAGAAATCACATGAGCAGGCAGAATCGTCCCAGGATTTGATCGACGACGGCGTCGAAGGGACAGCTCCCCCATGGCCCAGAACGACGGATTAACGCGCCCCGAGCGCTGCTGCGACTGGTACGAGCGGGTCGAAGCCGCGCGCACCACGAGGGCTCTCTACGCAGCGCTGGAACGCGTTCCGTGCGATTCGTGCAACCGCCACCTGGCGGACAGCGAAGTACCGGAACACTTACGCACGATCTGGGAGCCCTACGTCGCCCGCTCCGGTGCCCGGCGCATGCCGCGTGCCCTGGGCTTCTGGCTCTACCGTCACCCGAACGGCACGCTCGCGCGGGCCTGACGCGAGGCGGAGGGTCCCTGATCGGGGACCCTCCGCCGCGTTCAGCTGACGCGGTCCTGCGGCCGCTTCCGGTACGCGACGAAGCCCGCCGCCAGCCCGGACAGGAAGAACAGCGCTCCCAGCCCGTCGAGCCACCCGTGCTCTTCGAAGCGCGGGAACTCGGTGAGCGAGAAGAAGATCGCCCCGACGCCGAACAGCGTCAGATCCGCGCAGCTCCACCAGAGCGCGGCCGCGTTCGCGCCCGGACCCGTGAACTGCCGCGGGAACCACACCCGCGACGCGGCCGGGGCTTGCTTCCCGCGGCCGACGACCCACGCCGACCATCCACACAGTGCGGCCAGCGCCAACAGCACACCGGCGCAGCCGAGCAACACCCATTCCATGACCCGTCCCCGTTCCCGCGCATCGACAGTCCTTCGCGGGGACAGGGTGGCGCCGATCCGACGTGCGTACGATCAGCGCGGCGACGCCCACGGCGTCCGCGTGCGGACAGAGTCCTCAGAGTTCGCAGGGCATCGTGCGGACCGCGTGGATGAACGCGCCGGCCACGTACTCCGGCTCGCCGGCCCGGAGCGTCGGAAGCTGGTGCAGCAACTCCCGGAACAGGCACCGTAACTGGACCTTCGCGACGTTGCTGCCCAGGCAGTAGTGCGCACCACCGCCGCCGAACGCCACGTGCGGGTTCGGCTTCCGCGCCAGGTTGAACCGGTCGGGTGCGTCGAACACCGCGGTGTCCCAGTTGCCCGACGCGTAGAACATCACGACCTTGTCGCCGGCGGCGACCTCCTGCCCGTGCAGCACGAACGGTGCCGAGGCGGTGCGGCGGAACGTCATCACCGGGCTCGCCCAGCGGACGAACTCCTCGACCGCGCCGCCGATCCGGGCGTCGAAGTCGGCGAGCAGCCACTCCCGCTGCTCCGGGAAGAGCGTCAGCGCGCGCATCGCGTGGCTCGTCGTCTGCCGGGTGGTGTCGTTGCCGGCGACCGACAGCAGGACGAAGAACGCGGCGATCTCGGCGTCGGTGAGCCGGGCACCGTCCACCTCGGCCTGCACCAGCGCGGTCATCAGGTCGTCACGCGGCTCCACCCGGCGGCGGGCAGCCAGTTCCTGGGCCTCCTGGTGCAGCGCGAACAACGACTCGAGCAGCACCGCGATCGGGTCGCGGTCACCGAGGAACTGCGGGTCGGCGACCGACACCAGCGTGTTCGCGTGCGTCACCACCGCGTCCCAGTCGGACTCCGGGATGCCCATCATCTGGGCGAGCGTCCGGATCGGCAGCTTGGACGCGCAGTGCGTCACGAAGTCGACGTCGCCGCCCGCCGCTAAGCGCTCGGTGAGCTCGGCGACGATCGCGCGGGCGTTGGCGGCGATCTGGTCCTCGATCCGCGCGATCTGGCGCGCGGTGAACGCGGCGCTGACCAGCTTGCGGATCGTGGTGTGCCGGGGCGGGTCCATCGCGAGGAACGACTGCGACATCTCGAGGAGTTCCTCGGGAACGTTGCCGAACATCACGCCCCGGCCGGACACGAACACGTCGTTGCGGCGGCTCACCTCGACGATGTCGGCGTGCCGCACCACCGCCCAGAAACCCGGGTCGTCCGGCTGGTCGAGCAGGCCGCTCTCCGGCATCGGGTGCCAGGAGACCGGGCGCTGTTCGCGCAAGACCGCGAACGTGCGCTCCCGGTCGACCGCCGTGGTCGACCAGAAGTCCAGCGAGCTGATGTCGATCGGGTCGTACTCGCGGGCGGTCGCGCTGACTGTACTCATCGCCGCTCCTGACGTCGTCGTGGGAAGCGAGCCGCCCCATGTTAACGCCGGTTAACGGGCCGTCGGCCGGTTCCGGCCGATTGGCACCCGCGGATCCGAGCCGGGACGCGCGGTGATCAGCGCGTGGACGCCCAGGCCCAGCCGGGTCAGCGCGAGTACCGCCGACAGGGCGACGACCGCACCGATGGCGTGGCCGATGTCCGGTGCCCACAACTGGAGTTTGGCCAGACCGGCACCCTTCCAGAACGACGGGACCGTCCAGGCGGCGACGGCGGCCAGACCGGCGCATCCCAGCACCCACGCGCTGGTCGTGACGATCGTCCGGCCGCGGGAACGGCCCGGTGAACCGGGGGAGCCGCGCCGCCACGCCCGGACCGGCCGGATCCAGGACCAGGTCAGGACGACGAGCAGCACCGCGGCGACGCCGAGCAACCCGGCCAGGGTCCAGGTATGGATCGGGTCCGCGGTGGCGGCCGCGGGTGTGCCGCCGTGCAGGATGCGGGTGAGGTTGAACGCCCCGGCGCTCAACGGCCCGTCCATCGGCAGACCGTAGATGTTGGTCATCAGGATCACGGCGAGGTCCGAGTCGGGGGCGAGCACCACGTGGGTGAAGTAGTCCGGGGTCGCGCCGGCGTGCCAGACGATGCGCGTGCCGACACCGTCCAGAGTGCTGTTTCTCCACCCGAACCCGTAGGTGCCGTGACCGGCGTCCACGGTTCCGGTCTGCATCCGGGCCGTGGCCTCCGGGCCGAGAACCCGCGCGTCGCCGTAGCGGCCGCCGTTGAGCTGCGCGATCGTGTAATGGGACAGGTCCTCGAGGCTGGCGGCGAGGAAGCCGTACGGCACTCCGGCCGTGTCGAACGGCGCGGCGAAACGCTGCGGACGGCCGAAGTAGTAGCGGTGCCCGGCCGGGATGCCGACCGCGTCGGCCTCGTCGGCGGTGGCCGCGGACCGCGTCATCCGCAGCGGGCCGAGGACGTGGCGGCGCAGGTACTCGCCGAACGTGTCGCCGGTGACGGCCTCGACGAGCGCGCCGAGAATCAGGTAGTTGGCGTCGCTGTACTCGTAGGTCTGCCCGACGGCGGCCGTGGGTCGCAGGCCGGCCAGGTCGCGCACGGATCGGACCAGCCCATCGGAGCGGTTGTCGTAGCGGTCGGTCAGGTCCGTGCTCCAGACCTGCGGGAGGCCGCTGGTGTGGGTCAGCAGCTGGCGGACGGTGACCGTCCGCGCGGTGTTCGCGTTGCCCAGCCGCAGCCACGGCAGGTACGTGGACGCCGGGGTGTCGAGGTCGACGCGGCCGGCTTCGGCCAGTTGCGCCACCGCCAAGGCGGTGAACGACTTGCTCGTCGACCCGAGCAGGAACGGCGTCCGGGTGGTCATCGGCCGGCCGTCCCCGTCGACGCCCCAGGCGCCCTGCCGGAGCACCTCGTCGCCGCGGATCACCGCGTACGCCAACCCGGGGGCTTCGACCTGATCCATGTAGGCGCGGAGGTACTGCTCGCCACTGGCCAGTTCGCCGACCGACGCCGCGGCGCCGGCCGGAATCGGAGCGGCCACCAGCGTCAGCGCGATCAGGCAGCCGGCCAGGCCCGATCGGAGTGCTTGCTTCCAGGTCGTCATGATCGTCAGCCGATCTGGCTCAGGAGCTTCTCCAGCGCGGCCAGCCGCTCCCGGACCTGACTGAGCTCGTCCCGCACACCCTTGAGCTCGGCCGCTGCCGCTTCGGCGCTGTCGGCGCTGCGCTCGGCGAGCACCCGGTAACCGCCGTCCCGCGTCGCCGCGTACCGGGCGCGGTAGACGCCGGTCGCCACGAACCCGGCGACCGCGATGATCGTCACCACGACTGCCGCTGCGGCGATCGTGGAAAGCTCTGCCATGTCCACTCATTTCTCCCGTTCTGCGGCGGGCGCCGGGCCGGTCAGGCTCTGCGCGGCCAGCGCGATCGCGTCCAAGGTCAAGGCCACCGTGAACGGCACGGCCTCGACGTACTTCACCGAGCTGCCGTCGGGTGCGGTCACCAGTTCGCCGGTCACCAGACCGGCCGCTTCCAGCTTCTGCAGGTGCATGTAGAGCAGGGGCCGGTTCATCTGCAGCCGCCGCGCCAACTCGCTGACGTAGGTCCGCCCCTCGGCCAGGGCGGCAAGGATCCGCACCCGGTGCGGGCTGGCCAGCGCGGCCATCAGCGACACCAGCTCGTCGCCGGTCGGCGCGCTCATCCGGAAACCCTCTCCTCCGCAGAGGGTGTCAGACTTCTCTGACGCCCCCTGTCAGAGAAGCCTGACGGGGGAGGGCGTGCGGTGTCAACATCGGACGGCGCGCGGCGCGGTCAGGCGCGGGTGAGGTGACGGACGACGTCCGCTTCGGACCAGACCTCGGCGTACTTCGCGGCGAGGTCGAACAGGTTGGCCTCGTGCGGGCGCGGGTCGCGATCGCCGACGGCCTCCCGGACGACGATCGGAACGTAGCCGGACGAGATCGCGTCCACGGCGGTCGCCCGGACGCATCCGCTGGTGCTGACGCCGCAGAGCACCAGCGTGTCGATACGCCGGGACGCCAGGGTCGCGGCCAGCGACGTCCCGAAGAACGCGCTGGCGTACTGCTTGGTGACGACGACGTCACCGGGCTGCGGCGCGACCTCGGGCATCACTTCACCGAGGCCGCCGGGAGCCCCGGCGGCGAAGTGCCGGAGCGCGCCGACCTTGCGGTAGAACAGGCCGCCGTCGGCGCCGTCGGCCGCGTACGCGACGCGGGTGACGATCACCGGGACGCCTGCCCCCCGGGCGGTGGTGACTATGCGGGCGGCGGAGTCCAGGCACGCGCGCGAACCCAGGTACAGCTCGGCGCCCGGCTGGAAGTACGCGCGGACCATGTCGATGACCAGGACCGCGGGCGACGTCCCCCAGTCGAGCGGACGCCCGAACCCGGCGTCGGCATAGTCTTCCGACAGCTCGCTCACGTCAGACCTCCGCACAAACGGAACGTGCGGCCCGGCGTCTGCCGGACCGCACGAACAACTCCTATTCGGACGTGACGGCGCGCGCCGCCTCGGCGGGCGGCCGCGGGGCGGGCAGGCCGGTCTCCGCCTCACAGTTCGCCAGGATCGTGGCCAGCGGCGGGCCCATGTCGAACACGCCCGCCTCGGGCCGGGTGGCCCGCAACTCCGCCCGCGCGGTGTCGGTGGCCGGCCCGTCGACCGCGCCGGACGGATCCAGCACGACGCCGTACCGCGCGGCGCCCTCCGCGGACACGAGCCCGCGCCGCACCTCCAGCGCGACCAGCGCGGGATCCCGGGCGAGCGGATCACCCCACCCGCCGCCGCCCCAGGTCACGAAGTGCAGCACGTCGCCGACGCCGACTGCGACGTCGTGGATCTTCGACGGCAGCACTTCGGTGGTGCCGTCCGCCCGGTCGATCCACTTCCGTCCCCGGGCCCCCGGGTCACCGCCGTTGACGCCCCACGGGTACGTGAGCCAGCGGTCGTCGTGGATCGCGATCGTGCCCGGCTGCAGGAAACGGTACGCGACGTCGACGCCGTTGCCGCCGCGGTGCAGTCCGGCGCCGCCGGTGTCCGGCACGGTCTCCCAGCGTTCGATCCGCAGCGGGTAGTACGACTCCAGGTATTCGCACGGGATGTTGACGAACGACGGCCAGAGCGAGTGACCGTCCGGCCCGTCGCCGATCGGCCGCCCGGGGATGCCGCCGAACCCGATCGAGTACAGCTGGAACCACTCACCGGCCCGGTCGCCGTCGACGTAGTGCCCCGAGTACATGAAGTGCGGCGACGACGAGAAACCCGCCGCGTTGAGAAGGTCCGGGTTCTTCTGGCCGAGCAGTCCGCCGAACAGGTCGAAGATCCGTCCGACGCCGTGGTTGCGGGCGTTGAGGGCCGCCGGATGCCGTGGCTTCCAGAACGTCCCGTCCGGGATGTGGACGTCGACCAGCGGGTAGAAACCGTCGTTCCAGAGGATCTGCGGATCGGCCACCGTGATCAGGTAGATGCCGAAGAACATCCGGGCCAGGTTCTCGTTCAGGTAGTAGTTGATCGGTCCCGGCGACTGCGGCGAGGAACCGGTGAAGTCCAGCAGCACCTTCTCGCCGGTCCGGGTCAGCGAGAGCTTCAGCTCGTACGGTCCGTGGCCGACGCCGTCGTCGCAGATGTAGTCGGTGAAGCTGATCGTCTCGCCGTCTTCGAAGATCGTGGTGAGCAGCGTCTTCATCGCCTCGTAGTTGCGCTGCAGCAGCGCGTCGAGCGCGGAGACGTACGTGTCGACGCCGAACCGCTCGCACAGTTCCTGGATCCGGCGGGACGCGGTGCGGCAGGCGGCGACGATCCCGTTGAGGTCGGCCCGGTTCCAGTCCGGCTGCCGCACCTGGTTGAGGATGATGCGCAGCGCGTCCTCGTTGAGCACGCCACCCGCGTAGAGCTTGAAGGGCGGGATGACCACGCCCTCCTCGTAGATCGTGTGCGCGTCGGTCGGCATCGAGCTGACGGTCTTGCCCCCGACGTCGGACATGTGCCCGAACATCGACGACCAGCCGACGACCCGGCCGTCCACGTAGATCGGCATCACGACCAGCCAGTCGTTGGCGTGGCTGATCGCGCCGTCGCAGGAGTACGGGTCGGACGTGAGCAGCACGTCGCCCTCGCCGATCGTGCCTTCGTAGCGGTCGAGCAGCGCGGGGATCGACAGTCCGAACTGCCCGACGACCATCCGGCCGGACGGGTCGCCGATCAGCGGGAACTCGTCGTGCTGCTCGCGGATGCCCGGCGACAGCGCGGTGCGGAACAGCACTTCGTCCATCTCGTACCGGGCGTTGCGCAGCGCGTTCTCGATGATGTCGAGCGTCACCGGGTCGACGTCGACCGCGTTCACCGGTTCGGTGGTGGTCTCGAGGATCTGGGCCATGTCACGCCTCCGAGACGGGACGGATGAGCAGGCTGCCGCTGGGGTGCACGGTGGCCGCGTGCCCGGGCAGGACGAGCGTGGTGGAGTCCATCTCGGTGACGATCGCCGGGCCGGTCACGACGTTGCCGGCGAGCAGCTTTCCCCGGTCGTAGACGCGGGCCTCGGCGGCGGCGCCCCCGACGTAGATCGTGGTCGTCGTGCGGAGGGCGGGCGCCGGGTCGGCGCCGCCGTCGGGCAGCTCGGGGGTCCGGACGTGCGGCCGCGGACCGGTGGCCGCCGCGCGGGCGCTCACCAGCTCGTGCTCGTTCTTGTCCAGCAGGAACGAGAACAGCCGCTCGTGCTCGGCGTCGAACGCTGCCCCCAGCGCGGCGAGGCTGAAGTCGGCCAGGTCGAGGCTGACCGTGATCTCGAAACCCTGGCCGTGGTACCGCAGGTCGGCCTGGTAGGTGAGGGTCTGGTCGGCCCGCGGGACGCCTTCGGCCTCCAGCGTCGCGATCGCCTGTTCGGCCAGTTCGCCAAAGAGCCCGCGCACCTCGTCGTCGGTCAGCTCGGAGAACCGCCGGATGTAGGTGCGGGCGGCCTCGTCGCGCAGCCCGGTCGTCGCGTCCCCGTAGGCGCAGAGGACGCCCGGCGAGGGCGGGATGATCACCGGCCAGGCGCCGGTCAGCTTGCCGAGCGCGTTCGCGTGCAGCGGCCCGGCCCCACCGAACGCGACCAGCGCGAAGTCACGGGGGTCATACCCCTGCTGCACCGACACCAGCCGCAACGCGCCGAACATGTTCTCGTTGACGATGTCGACGATGCCAGCGGCCGCCGCCTCCACCGACCCCAGCCCCATACCGTCCTGCACACGCACCACCGCAGCGCGGGCGGCCTCCCGATCCAGGTCGATCTCGCCTCCGGCGAGCTGCGAGGGCAGATACCCGAGGACGACGTTCGCGTCGGTGACCGTCGGTTCCGCGCCGCCCTTGCCGTACGCGGCCGGTCCGGGGTCCGCGCCCGCCGACTGCGGCCCCACCCGCAGCGCCCTGGTGAGCGCCGGGACGTGCGCGATCGACCCGCCACCGGCGCCGACGGTGCGGACGTCGACGGACGCCGACCGGACCGTGAGGTCGCCGACCGTGGTCTCCCGCCCGATCCGCGGCACTCCGCCCTGTACGAGCGCGACGTCGGTGGACGTGCCGCCCATGTCGAACGTGAGCAGGTCGCTGAACCCGGCCCTGGTCGCCGCCCAGACCGCGCCGCTGACGCCACCCGCCGGGCCGGACAGCAGCATCGACACCGGGTTCGCGGTGGCGGTCTCCGCGCTGGCCAGGCCACCGTCGCTGCGCAGGACGTAGAGCTTCTTGCCGATCTTGCGGCCCATGTTCTCCAGGTAGCTGGCCACCTGCGGCTGCACGTACCCGTTGGCGACCGTCGTAATCGTCCGCTCGTACTCCCGCAGTTCGGGCAGCACCCGGGAGGACACCGACACCGGGACGCCGGGCAGTTCCTCGGCGGCGATCTCCGCGATGCGGTCCTCGTGGCGGGACGTGACGTACGCGTTGATCAGCGCGACCGCGAGCGCCTCGATGCCGGCCGCGCGTAGCCCGCGGAGCTTCTGCCGCAGGTCGTCCTCGTCGAGCGGGGTGACGACCGACCCGTCGGCGCCGATCCGCTCGATCGCCTCCACCGTGTGCTCGAGCGCGGCCAGCGGCTCGGGTTTGGGCCAGATGATCCACCCGGCCAGGCCGCCGGGCACGAACGAGCGGGCGATCTGCAGCACCTGCCGGAACCCGGCGGTGGTGACCAGGCCGACCCGCGAGCCCTTGCCCTCCAGGATCGCGTTGGTCGCGACCGTGGTGCCGTGCAACACCTGGCCGATCGCGTCGAGGCCGGTGCCGGCCGAGGCGCAGACCTTCTCGATCCCGGTGAGGATGCCGACCGACTGGTCGTGCGGGGTGGACGGAGTCTTGGCGCGGAACGAATCGCCGCTGTCCTCGTCGATGAGCAGGACGTCGGTGAACGTGCCACCGACGTCGACACCTAACCGATAGCGCATCCGCGCCTCCTCTCAGATGGTTCCGGCTCTGGTGAGCCGGTCGAACTCCTCGTCGGACAGGCCGAGCAGTCCGCGGTAGATCTCGTCGTTGTGCTCGCCGAGCGCCGGCCCGGTGCGGCGCACCGAACCGGGCGACGCCGACAGTTTCGGGAAGACGTTCTGCATCGCGATCGGCCCGAGAGCCTCGTCGGGCACCGTGACGATCGCGTCCCTGGCGGCGAAGTGCGGATCGTCGAACATGTCCTTGGCCTGATAGATCCGGCCCGCCGGGACGCCGGCCTCGTGCAGGCGCGCCAGCAGGTCCTCGGTGTCGTACCGGGCGGTCCACTCGGCGATCAGCGCGTCGAGTTCGGCCATGTACTCGCCCCGGGCGCCGTGCGTCGCGTAGTGCGGGTGGTCGCGCAGCTCCGGGCGTTCCATCACGGCCGCCAACCGGCCGAACACGCTGTCCTGGTTGGCCGCGATCAGCACGCTGTCGCCGTCCCGGGTCGGGTAGACGTTGCTCGGCGCGACGTTCGGCAGCACCGGTCCGGTGCGTTCGCGCTGGTAGCCGGCCTGCTGCCACTCCGAGAGCATCGACTCCATCAGCCCGAGCACGGACTCGTAGATCGCCGCGTCGACGACCTGCCCCTTGTTCGAGTTGTTCCGCTCGTGCAGCGCGACGAGCGTGCCGAGCGCGGCGTGCATCGCGGCGAGGGAGTCGCCGAGCGAGATGCCGGCCCGGGAGGGCGGCTGGTCGGCCGAGCCGGTGACGTACCGGATGCCGCCCATCGCCTCGCCGATCGACCCGAACCCGGCGCGCGCGGCGTAGGGGCCGGTCTGCCCATAGCCGGTCACCCGGGTGACCACGAGCCGCGGGTTGATCTCCCAGAGCTGTTCGGGCGCGAGGCCCCAGCGCTCCAGCGTCCCCGGCCGGAAGTTCTCCAGCAGCACGTCGGCGCGGCCGACCAGCTGGCGGACGAGCCGCTGACCGTCGGCCGTGCGCAGGTCGCAGGTGACCGACTTCTTATTGCGCGCGACGACCGGCCACCACAGCGAGCGGCCGTGCGGCTTCTCCCGGCCCCACTGCCGCATCGGGTCGCCCTTGGTGGGGTCTTCGACCTTGATGACCTCGGCGCCGAAGTCGCCGAGCAGCTGACCGCAGAACGGCCCGGCCAGCAGCTGGCCCAGCTCGATCACGCGGACGTCGCGGAGGGGGAGCGGTCGGGTCATTCTGCCTCCTCGACGGCGGGGCGGCGGGGCCCGAGCAGGGAGGCCCGGGCGCTGTAGAGGTGTGCGTGCATGACGGCTTCGGCCCAGTCGGGGTCGCGGGCGCGCAGCGCGGCGACGATCTCGTGGTGGTGCGCGCAGCTGCGGCGGCGGGCGGCCTCGTCGAACGCGTGCAGCGTCCGGAACAGCACCGACGCGTGGATCAGCTGGCTGACCGTGCCGGTCAGCACCGCGCTGTGCGACAGCCCGTTGATCCGGCCGTGGAACTCGGCGTTGAGCCGGTACACCTCGGCCAGGCGCCCGGCGTCGGAGTGTTTCTCCAGCTCGGTGGCGATCTCCTCGAGCCGGTCGATGTCCTCGGTGGACGCCCGTTGCGCCGCGGTGCGGGCGGCGAGCCCTTCGACGTGGGCGCGGATCCCGAAGATCGCGTCGAGGTCGGCGCGGGGGTGCTCGACGATCCGCGCGCCCTTGTTCGGGGTGATCTCGACCAGCCCGTCGGCGGACAGCTTGCGCAGCGCCTCCCGGATCGGGGTGCGGCTCACGCCGAGCGCCTCGGCGAGCTCCACCTCACCGAGCCGCTCGCCGGGCAGGTACTCGCCACCCAGGATGCGGGTGCGCAGCTCGTCTGCCGCGCGGTCGCTGGCTGCTGTCATCGGAGGGTCTCCCGTTCGCCGATTGCATACATGTAGTGGATCCCCGGTGGTCTCGACAAGGGTTGCGCCCGCTGTTTCTCGTGCATTGCATACATCTCACGGTGAATGCTAAACAGGCACGGTCGGGTGGAGGGAGACACGATGGCCGTGGAGATCGTCGAGGTCGGGCCGCGGGACGGGCTGCAGAACGAGAGTGCGCTGGTGTCGACCGCCGCGAAGATCGCGTACATCGAGGCCCTGATCGCCGCCGGTGCGCGACGGATCGAGGCCACCAGCTTCGTGCATCCGAAACGCGTGCCGCAGATGGCCGACGCCGAGGCGGTGATGGCCGGGGTCCCGCGCCGCGACGACGTCCGCTACATCGGGCTGGTAGTCAACGAACGCGGGCTGGACCGCGCGCTGGCCGCCGGGGTCGACGAGGTGAACGTCGTCGTGGTGGCCACCGAGACGTTCAGCGAGCGCAACCAGGGCATGTCGGTGGCCGACGCGCTGCGGTCGTTCGGCGCGATCAGCGGGCGGGCGCGGGCGGCCGGCCTGCGGGTGACGGCCACGATCGGGGCAGCCTTCGGCTGCCCGTTCGAGGGCGAGGTGAACCCGCAGCGGGTGGCGGGCCTGGTCAAATCCTGTGTGGACGCCGGGGCGGACGAAATCGCGCTCGCCGACACGATCGGAGTAGGCGTCCCGGCCGACGTGGCCCGGCTGATCGCGGTGTCCCGCGAGGTCACGGACCTGCCGCTGCGGTTCCACTTCCACAACACCCGCAACACCGGCTACGCGAACGCGCTGGCCGCGGTGGAGGGCGGCGCGACGGCGCTGGACGCGAGCGCCGGCGGGATCGGCGGCTGCCCGTTCGCCCCGGCCGCGACCGGCAACATCGCCACCGAAGACCTCACCTACGCCCTGCGCCGCAGCGGTGTGGCGTCCGGCCTGGAACTCTCCGGGGTGATCCGCGCCGCCGCCCTCATCGAGAAGGAGCTGGGCGCCGAGGTCCCCGCGTTGCTGGGCCGCGCCGGGGATTTCCCCGGAGGTTCACCCGAGACCGGGGTCTGAGGGCGCCCTGAGACCCCGGTTCGGCGTCTACGCGCGCAGAACGTCGCGGAGGCGGGCGGCGAAGGCCTCGGTGGTGAGCACCGTGTAACGGTCGGCGAGCAGGTCGGCGACGGCGGTGAACGACTCCGCGTCCATCGGCGCCCCGACCAGCACGACCAGCGGCCCCTCACCGCGGACCTCGTAGTACAGGGTGGCGTCCGGCACGGCGAGCGTCGCGGCGTTCATCGGTTCCTCCCAGGGTGCGGTTCGGTCGTCGCCCATGGAGACCGCGCCGGTGAGGCAGACTCATCGCTCGTGAGTGAGGTTTTTTCGCCGGACGCGGATCTGGCGCGCGCCCGGGACGGCGACGACGCGGCGTTCGGCCGTCTCGTCGAACCGCTGCGCCGGGAACTGCACGCGCACTGCTACCGCATGCTGGGTTCGACCCACGACGCGGACGACGCCCTGCAGGACGCGCTGCTCCGGGCGTGGCGCGGCCTGGCCCGGTTCGAGCGACGCAGCTCGCTGCGCACCTGGCTCTACACGGTGGCGTCCCGGGTCTGTCTGGACGCTCTGGCGCGCGGCACCCGGCGGATGCTCCCGATCGACCTCGGCCCGTCCGGCGAACGGGCCGTGCTCGACGACGCACCGGTCACCGAGGTCGCGTGGCTGACGCCGTACGCCGATGCGGACCTGCCGACCAGCCCGCACGGCCGCTACGAACAGCGCGAAGCCGTCGAGCTGGCGTTCGTCGCCGCCTGCCAGCACCTGCCCGGGAACCAGCGGGCCGCGCTGCTGCTCTTCGACGTGCTGGGGTTCTCCGCGGCGGAGATCGCCGAGATGATGGACACCAGCGTCGCGTCGGTGAACAGCGCGCTGCAGCGGGCCCGGCGCCTGGTGGCCGAGCGGGTGCCGCCGATCAGCCAGCAGAGCACGCTCCGCACGCTGGACGACGCCCGGGTGCGCGGCCTGGTCACCGGGTACGCCGGTGCGCTGGAGCGCGGCGACGCCGACGCGCTGGTCGCGCTGCTCACCGAGGACGTCACCTGGTCGATGCCGCCGCTGCGGCACTGGTACGCCGGGATCGTCGCGGTGCGGGACTTCGCGACCGAGGTCCCGCTGGCCCGCTGCGGCTCCTGGCGGCACCGGGCGGCGACCGCGAACGGTCAGCCGGCGGTGGCGTCCTACCTGGCGGGACCCGCAGCCGACCCGGGCACGTACCCGGCGTGGTCGGT
The DNA here is from genome assembly GCF_900143005.1 of Cryptosporangium aurantiacum. NCBI lineage: Bacteria > Bacillati > Actinomycetota > Actinomycetes > Cryptosporangiales > Cryptosporangiaceae > Cryptosporangium > Cryptosporangium aurantiacum. The sequence goes on along the minus strand of NZ_FRCS01000009.1, from coordinate 253,532 downwards.
GAACGTGCTGACGCTGCGCGACGACCGGATCGCCGGGATCACCTCGTTCATCGGCGTCGACCACTTCCGCGCGCTAAGCCTGCCGACGGCCCTCTAAGGGGCCCCTCAGGCCGATCTAAGGCCCCGCCGACCAGCGCGATTAGTGGATAGTGGCGATGCACCGACTCCCCTCAGCCGAGCACCGTGGTGACCAGACACACCACCGCACCGCTGAGAGGTCACGATGTTCTCGCTCACCGAGGAGTTCGCGAAGGCGCAGTACGACTACACCCGCGAGCGCCTCCGTGCCGACGTTCGCCCGCGGGTCGAGAAGGACGAGCGCCCCGCGCGGCGCCGCACCGGGATGTTCACGCACCTGTTCGCGCGCCATCGGCTCCGTCCGTCGTTACCCGACTGCTGACGCCGATCATGGCCCTCGACGCGGGCGCCGAAAAATGTGTCGTACTCGCGAGCGAGAATGCGTTCATGACGAGTGCGGAACCGGCGCCCCTGGTCGGCCGAGACGCCGAGCTGGCGACGTTGCGCGGGCTGCTCGACGGATCCGCGCCGGGCGGGCCCGGCGCGGCGATCGTGTCCGGCGAGGCGGGCATCGGCAAGACCCGGCTGCTCCGCGAGTTCGCCCGGTCCGCCGCGGCCGAGGGCGCGCTGGTCCTGGTGGGGCACTGCGTCAGCTTCGGGGGTGATGCTGTTCCCTTCCTGCCGGTGAGCGAGGCTTTCGGGCGCCTGGCCCGGGACGAACCCGACACCGTCGACCGGCTGCGTGCGCACTACCCCCCGCTGGCCCGCCTGCTGCCGCACCGGCGGCTGGTCGGCTCCGACGGCACCGAGGGCAGGCTCGACCCGGCCGATCTCTACGAGGCGGTGCTCGGCGCGCTGTTCGACCTGTCGGCCGACCGGCGCGTGCTGCTCGTCGTCGAAGACCTGCATTGGGCCGACGGCGCGACCCGCGACCTGTTCGGTTTCCTGCTCGCCCGGCTCTCCGGTGAGCCCGGCGCCCCGGTCGTCCTGGTCGCGTCCTACCGGTCGGACGACCTGCACCGCAGGCATCCGCTGCGCACGGTCGCGCTGGAGTGGGGGCGGCTTCCCGGCGTGATGCGCGTCGGGCTGGAGCCGCTGGAGCGTGCCGACGTCGCCGCGCTGGTGCGCGCGCTGGCCGGCGGCTCGCTGGCCGACCTGGACGAGAAGGCGCTCGACGACGTCCTCGACCGGGCGCAGGGCAACGCGTTCTTCGCCGAACAGCTGCTCGCCGAGCGCAGCGTCCACCGGGCGTCGTCGGCCGGTGTCCCGCGTGACCTGGCCGACCTGCTGCTGCTCCGGCTGGAGCGGCTCTCCGGTGAGACCCGGCACGTGCTGCAGGTCGTCGCCGTCGCGGGGCGCCAGATCGACCACGACCGGTTGGCCCGGGTCGCCGGCCTGGACGACGCCGCGCTGGACGCCGCCCTCCGCGAGGCCACCGACGCGCACGTCCTCGACCGGATGCCCACCGACGGGTACGCGTTCCGGCACGCGCTGCTGGCCGAGGCGGTCTACGACGACCTGCTGCCCGGTGAGCGGCGCCGCCACCACGCGCAGTTCGCCGAGGTCATCGCCCGGCAGGAGCTGCCCGGCGGCACCGACGCCGACCTGGCTCGGCACGCGCGCGAGGCCGGTGACCTGGAGACCGCGTTCGACGCCGGTATCCGCGCCGGTGACGAGGCGATGCGGGTCGCGGCACCGGGTGAGGCGCTCCGCCTGTACGAGGCGGCGCAAGAGCTGGCGCCGCCGGTGGCCGACCCGCGGACGGTCGTCGAGCTGCCGCGCAAGGCCGCGATAGCGGCGTCGCACGCCGGAAACCCGTTCCGTGCCGTGCATCTGCTGGAAGAGGCACTGCGGCGAATGCCCGAGGACGCCACACCGGACGTCCATGCCACGCTGCTGATCGAGCTGACCGAGCACGCGCTCACGGTGGACGCCGGGCACGACGTCATCGAGCTCGCCCGCCAGGCGCTGGGAGCGATCCCGGAGGAACCGCCCACCGCGCTGCGGGCGCGGGCGCTGGCGGCGCTGGCGCGCGCGTTGTCCACGAGCGACCGGAACGCGGACGAATCGATCGAATACGCCGAGTACGCCCGATCGGTCGCGGTCCAGGTCGGGATCGCGAACGTCGAGGCCGAAGCGGTGACCACCCGCGGCCGCGTCGAACGCTGGCGCGCCGATCCGGCCCACGCCGAACGCCTCCTGCGCGACAGCATGGCCAGGGCCCGGGAATCCGGCGACCTCCCGGCGCGCCTGCGCTCGGTGTTCAGCCTCGCGCTGTTCCAGTACGAGCGGGGTCAGCTCGAAGCAGGCCGGGACACGTTCGCCGAGGTCGCGGAGATCGCCAGGGACGGCGGCAGGCCCTGGGCGCCCTACGGCGCCGACGCGCTGATCATGCGGGCACAGGCCGACTACGCGATCGGGAACTGGGACGAGGCGATCCGCACCACGGAGTCCTATCCGGAGGCGCCGCCGCTGCACCGGGCCGGGCTGGCGCTGGCCGGCCTCGCCGTGCACGCCGGACGCGGCGCCGCCGACGCCGCGCGCCGCGGCGAAGCGCACCGCGCCTGGTGGAAACGCGACGCCGTGCTCGGCATCATCGGCGGTTCCGCGCTGATCGACGCCTACGGCAACCTCGGGGCCGCCGACGCGGCGCTGGCCATGCACGACGACGTCGTCGAGACCGTCGCGACGCTCTGGGGCAACCGCTGGTTCGACGCGCGGTTCCGGCTGCACGCGCTCGCGCTCGGCGTGCTGGCCGGCGCGGTCGCCCCCGCCGGTGACGCCGAGCGAGCCGCCGCGATCGAGCGCGGCGGGCAGCTGATCGCGGACGTCCGGCGGGTCGCGGAGGGCGTCGTCGGCCGCCGGGGCGCGCTCGGGCCGGAGAGCGGCGCCTGGGTGGCCAGAGCCGAGGCGGAGTGGGCGCGCCTGCGGTGGGGGGCGGGCATCGACGTCCCGACCGCCGAGGAGCTGGTCGCGGCCTGGCGCACCGCGGTCGCCGAGTTCGACTACGGTCACCGCTACGAGACCGCGCGGTCGAGGGCGCGGCTGGCGGCGGCGCTGGCCGCCACCGGCGACCCGGCCGGTGCCCAGCGCGAGGCCGACGCCGCCCGGGTGGTCGCCCGTGGGCTGGGTGCCGCGCCGCTGCTCGCCGAGCTGTCCGCGCTGCCGGCCTCCCGGGCCGCCGCCGAACGGCGTGACGCGGAGCTGACGCCGCGCGAACAGCAGGTGCTCGAGCTGCTGGCGCTGGGGCGCACCAACCGGCAGATCGGGCGCGCGCTGTTCATCAGCGACAAGACCGTCAGCGTCCACGTGTCGAACCTGATGGCCAAGCTCGGCGCCGCGGGGCGCACCGAGGCCGCCGCGCTGGCCCGCCGCGCCGGGCTGCTCGGCGACGTGCCCGGCGCGAACTCCGTTGCCACCTGAACTGAAGGGTCCCGCGCCCCGTAGAGGGGGCATGGGGCACGCCACACCTCGCACCACACCGCCACCCGGGTTCACGCTTCCACCGGACCGCGCCGCGCGCCTGGTCGCCGCCGCGGCCGTCGCTGCCGCCGTCGTCACCACGGCGCTCGCGCTCGGTTACGGCGACGGCGTCGGCCGATCCGTCGACCCGGGGCTGCCGAGCCCGGGGGCACTGACCAGCTGGGGGCTGCCGCTGTCCCAGCTGATCGGCCTGCTCGCCGCGTCGCTGGTCGTCGGCAACCTGGTCGCCGCGGTGTTCTGGGCGCCCCGTTCTGCGGTGGCCCGTTCTGCGGTGGCCCCGTCTGCGGTGGCCCGGGAGGGGTCGCCGGTGGTGGGGATCCACCGGCGGGTCGCGCTGCGGGCCGCCGCCGTCTGGGCGGTCGCCGCCGCCGCGGCCTGGCTGTTCACGCTCTCGGACCTGCGGGGCCTCCCGGTCACCGGCATCCTCACCGCGGACGCCCTCGGCAACGTGGGGCTGCGGACGCCGGACGGGCAGGCGGGCCTGCTGACGGTCGTGGCCGCGCTCGCCGCGGCGGCGCTGTGCCGCCGGTTCGGTGTGGCGGCGTTGATCGTGGCCGTCATCGGCATCGTTCCGCCGGCATTCGTCGGCCCCGCCGTATCGACCGCCGACCACCGCACCGCGGTCGCGTCCGCGCTGCTGTCGCTGGTCGCGCTCACGCTGTGGACCGGTGGCCTGGCCGCCGTGCTCACCCGGGCCGTCCACGACCGCGAGACGCTACACGCGGTGGCGACCCGCTACGGCCGCGCGGCGCTGCTCTGCCTGATCGCGGCCGCGGCGACCGCCGCGCTGAGCGCCTACCTCGTGCTCGCGCCGAGCGGCACCGGCCTGAGCAGCGCGTACGGGCAGCTGGTCGCCGTGCAGCTCGTCGTCCTGGCCGCCCTGGCCGGCGTCGGGCACTGGCGCCGGACCCAGACCGTGCCCGCGCTCGGCCGGGATCGGCGCGACCCGTTCGTCCGGTTCGCCGTACTCGAGCTGCTGCTGCTGGGCGCGGCCGTCGGCCTGTCCGTCGCGCTGGCCCGCACCCCGGCCCCGCTGGACGCCGGGGACGCCACCGTGCACCACGAGTCGGCGGGCCAGCAGATGCTCGGCTACGACCTACCGCCGGTGGTGTCGCTCTGGCAGCTGGCCGCCGATTGGCGTCCCGACCTGCTTGTTCTGACGCTGTGCGCGGTCGCGGTCGCCGGGTACCTGCGGTTGGAGCAGCGGGCACACCGGGCCGGCACGCCCTGGCCGTTCCGCCGCAGCGCCGCGTGGCTGGCCGGGGTCGCCGTGGTCGCGGTGGCGACCAGCAGCGGCGTCGCCCGGTACGCGCCCGCGTTCTTCAGCGTCACGGTCATCCAGCACGTGCTGCTCGGGATCGTCGCGCCGCTGCTGCTGGTCTGGGGCGCGCCGCTGACGCTGGCGCTGCGGGTGCTGCGGCCGGGCACCGGCCCGGTGACCGGCCCCGGCGACCGGTTACCGGCGGCGCTGCGCTCGCGCCCGGTCCGGGTGCTCACCACGCCGGTCGCGGTGGCCGGGCTCTGGTCCGCGGCGCTGTTCGGCACGTACTTCACCGGCGTGTTCGAGGAGAGCCGCTGGTCGTACGCCGTCGATCTGGCCGTCTCCGGCGCCCTGCTCGGCACCGGTTACCTGCTGTTCTGGTGGCTGGCCGGTCCCGATCCGCGGCCGTCGGGCCGCCGCACGAACCGGGCCCGGATCGCGGTCGCGGTGTGCGCGGGCGGGGCCGCCGTAACCGCGGGGCTGCTGCTCATCCACGGGTCCCGGCTGGTCGCCGCGGACTGGTACATCGGCCTGCTGCGGGTGCTCGCCCTGCCGTGGCCGTGGGGGAGTACCAGCGCCGGAGCGGACCAGGTCGTCGGCGGCACCGTGCTGTGGGTGACCTCCGCGGTCGTGTTCGCCGCGCTGGTCGCCGACCGGCTCGCCGCCACGCTCACCGGTCGTCGCCGGCAGAAGAGCACGGGCACGGACACGAGCCGCGCCCGCTAGCCGCGGGCCGGGACGTCGTGCAGGGTGAGCAGCGCGGGGAACCAGGTGATCTCCTCCGGTGTGCCTTCCTCGGTGCCGCGCTTGCTATTGGCCATGTCAGCGACCCGCTGCGCGTCGTGCAGCTCGGCGAGCAGCCCGCTGTCCCCGGGCCGAATCCCGAGCAGGTCGTGCGCCTGGCTGTGCACGTCGTAGCAGAGCCAGGTGTGGAAGCGGCCGGCTCCGAAACCGAGGACCTCGAAGCCCAGCACCGTGCCGGGCGGGGGAGCGGCGCGGTGTGCGAGGTTGACGCGGACCGGATGAGGAAGGTGGCCGATCCACTGCTCGAGCATTGCGGCGAGTTCAGCGGCGGCCGTCGCCGGCACGCTCATGCTCAGCACGTGGATCGGGTCCGAACCCGCCGGGGCGTGCCGGACGGCGTCGACCGCGTACCGGACGGAGCGGTGCCACGGCTCGAACATCGAGTGTTGCCACGGTTCGACGAGGGGATCCCGGTCGGCCGGCAGAAGATCGGCGAGGCAGTCGCTGACCGTCGGCACGGAGCCCGGCAGGGTCGCGGTCCACTTCTCCCGGGGCGGTTCCCACGGGGATCCGGCCACGAAGCCGGCCAGTACGAAGCCCGCCGGTACGGGGCCCTCATCGGTCGCCACGCCGTGCATCATCCGGGACGCGGGGAAGCTGACGAGACCGGCGCCGTTGCCGGCCTCGGGGAGACCGTAGACCAGAGCGGCCGGTCCCGGGGACAAGAACACGAGACCGATCACGTCCCACCGGAATCGGACATCCGGTCGAACATCATCCGACGGCACCGTTTCCGGCGCCACAGATGGTGGTGTCAACGCCCGCCCACACCACCCATCTGTGGCAGCTCAAGGGCTAGCCGCCGTAGGAGCGGGTGATCACTTCGAGGTAGTGCCCGGACGGGTCGAGGAAGTAGACACCCCGGCCACCGTCGTTGTGGTTGATCTGCCCCGGCCGGCTGCGCGCCGGATCGGCCCAGAACTCGTCGCACTCCTCCCGGATGCGGGCGAAGATGCCGTCGAACGCCTCCTCGGGGACGAGGAACGCGTAGTGCTGCGGTGTCACCTCGACGTGCGGCGGCAGCGTGGCGAAGTCGAGCGTCACGCCGTTACCGGTCGAGACCGGCAGGAACGGACCCCAGGCGGCGCCGACCTCCAGGCCCAGGACGCGGGCGAGGAACGCGGCGGACTGCTCGCGGTCGCGGACCCCGACGATCGTGTGGTTGAACTCGACAGACGTGTGCGTGGACATCATGCCTCCCGGCAACAAAAGGGGACCCCGAGGGGAAACACGGGGCAAAGGGGGAAAGGCGCGCAGGTGCCGGGAGGGGTTAGCCGCGTCCTGTGAACGTAGACGTCACGTGATCATCCCCTTGGAATCGGGCGGCGCACGGCGCCACCGGGCCCCATTACAGTGCGGCGGCCCCGAGGGCGTCAAGCGCAAAATAACAAGCCCATACACGCGAACACATGCCACCCCCAACTACACCCCGCACCGGGGGATCGGTTAAGGATTGAATGAGTGTTTGCGCGGTTATCCGGTCAGATAGCTCCGCGATCGGAGAAGGTAGCCGGGAACGGCCGGGAAAGTGAGGTAGCTGATGCGTCGGCGGTACGTCCGGGTGGAACCCTGAGTAGCCTGGGCTCGCCGGAGCGCGTCGACGACGATCCGAGACCGCGAGCGGAACCACAGCCCGACAGCCCTCCACCCCCGATCCGTCCGCGGCAGACCGGGACGTGGCGCGGCGCCCCGCGCTGGACCTGGCTGGCGATCGCGCTCGGCACGGTCCTCGTTCTGTTCAGCGCCGGCATGCTGGTCGTCGTCCCCGCCGCGGTCGACCACTACGCGGGCAAGATCACCGAGGACGGCGGGCTCGGCGACTCCGCCGACACCGGCAACTCGATCGAGGGCCCGATCAACCTGCTGCTGATCGGCACCGACGAGCGGCCCGACGCTCCGGACAACGTCCGCGCCGATTCGATCATCGTGGCGCACATCAACGCGGCGCACGACAAGGTCTACCTGGCGTCGATCCCGCGGGACAGCTTGGTGGACATCCCGGAGTTCCCGGACACGCAGTACCCCGGCGGCAGGGACAAGATCAACGCCGCGTTCCAGTACGGGTTCCGCTCCGGTGGCGGCCGCGAGAAGGGGATGGAGCTGGTCGCGAACACGGTCAGCGACCTGGCCGGCGGCATGAAGTTCGACGGCGCGGCGATCGTGAACTTCGAGGGGCTCCGCGGTGTGGTCCGCGCGCTGGGCGGCGTCCGGATGTGCGTCGACGAGAAGGTCACGTCGATTCACATCGGATGGGACAAGACGACCGGCAAGGTCGGGGTTCCGTACTACATCAACGACGACGGCACGCCGGCCGGGCTGCGGGAGAACATGCGGCCGCAGGTGTACTACCCGGGCTGTCACGACTTCAAGGACTGGCAGGCGCTGGACTACGCCCGGCAGCGTGATCTGCTCGCCAACAACGACGGTGACTACGGTCGTCAGCGGCACCAGCAGCAGCTGATCAAGGCGATCCTGCAGAAGGCGACGTCGTCGGGTGTGATCACGAACCCGGCGAAGATCAACGACCTGCTGAACTCCGTCGGGGAGGCCGTCACGTTCTACAACAACAACGTGCCGATCACCGACTGGGTGTTCACGCTCAAGGGGATCAAGCCCGACCAGATGACGATGATCAAGACCAACGGTGGCAAGTTCAACGCCGAGACGGTCAACGGCATCTGGTACGAGAAGCTCAGCGACACGAGCCTCGAGCTGTTCCGGGCGATGAACAACGACACGGTGGACGCGTTCGTGCAGGCCAACCCGACCTGGGTGACCCCGGCGAGCTGAGTCCCGTACTCGTAATAACAAGCCCATACGGACGAACACACCCGCTCGAACAAGCCACAACGCGACCTACGCGGCACTGACCTTTTCGCGGCGGCGGGACAGGGCCACGCCGGCCAGGCACACGGCTCCGCCGACGAGCGCGAGCGCGGCCGGTGTTTCGCCGAGGAGTGCCCATCCGCCGAGGACGGCGAGCGGCGGGACGACGTAGGTGGTGATGCCGAGTCGTCCGGCGTCCATGCGGCTGAGTGCGTAGGCCCAGGTGCCGAAGGCCAGTGCGGTCGGGACGAGTCCGAGGTACACGAGGCCTGCGGTGGCTCCGGTAGGGCTGTCGGTGAGTTCGCGGGCGAAACCGGGTGCGTAGGGGACGCAGGTGAGGGTTCCGATGGTGCAGGCGAGCCAGGTGACTTGGAGGGCGGGGAGGCGCCGGAGGGTGGGTTTCTGGGCGAGGACGCCGATGGCGTAGGTGACGGCGGCGACGAGGCAGAGTGCGACCCCGAGGGCGTCGGCGTCGCTCTGGCGGGCGGAGGGGACGCCGATGAGGATGACGCCGGTGAAGGCGACGGCGGCGCCGATGAGGAGCCAGCGGGGGAAGCCTTCGCGGAGCAGGAGTCCGGCGAACAGGGCGATGAGGATGGGGCCGAGGTTGACGAGCATGGCGGCGGTGCCGGCGTCGACGCGGCGTTCGGCGTCGTTGAGGGCGACGTTGTAGATGCCGAACCAGGCGATGCCGCAGAGCAGGATGAGTGCCCATTCGCGGCGGGTGGGGGGTACCCAGCGGCGGGTGGCGGCGAGGGCGGCGCCGAGTGCGAGGGTGCCGACGAGGAGGCGGCCGAAGGCGAGGGGGCCTGCGGTGTAGTGTTCGCCGACCCAGCGGATGCCGATGAAGGCGGAGGCCCAGGCGGCGACGGTGAAGCTGACGGCGCCGAGGGTGCGCAGGTTGGTGGTGGTTTGGTCGGCGCGTGGTTGGGTCGTTGCGGTCACGGGTCGACGGTAGGGGTGCTGGGGTGCGGGTTCTGGCGGGTTTTGGCCGGGGTGTCCGGGCGCTTTCGATTGTTGGCGGTGTCAGACCTCGAGGACGGGCCAGTCGGGGCCGAGGAGCGCGCGCAGGGGTGCGGGTTCGCCGGTGACGACGCCGGCGGCGTGGCGGACGGCGAGTTGCGCGGTGTGGAGGGTGGCGAGGGTGGGGCGGTGGCCTCCGCCGGTGTTGCCGAGGGTGGGTGCGGAGTCGCGTCCGAGGAGGCGTGCGGTGTCGCCGTCGAAGGGTTCGACGATGAGGGCGGCGGCGAGTGCTCCGCCGGTGAGGAGGTCGAGGACGTCGGCTTCGCTGTGGTCTAACCCGCAGTAGGCCTCGGCGAGGACGAGGGGGCTGACGGCGATGGCTTGGCCGCGTTCGAGTACGGAGGCGACGAGTGAGGGTGCGATGAGGTCTTTGCTGGTGGCGTAGGCGGTCAGCGGGTGGTGGTCGAAGACGAGTCCGACCTGGCTGAGGGTTCGCGCTTCCGCGGCGGTCACGCGCGTTGGCCGCTGCGCTGGGTTGATTGCCAGGCGGCGACGTCGTCGAGGAAGCGTTCGGCGCGTTCGCGGTCGGGGGCCTGGGGGTTGCCGGTGCGTGCGAAGACTTCGTCGAGTTGGCGGAGTTGTTCTTCGCGGCGGACGAGGTGGCGGATGGCGTCGGTGACGTAGCCGGAGACGCGGCGGGCGCCGACGCCTTCGAGGTGGGCGGCGACGTCGTCGGGGACGCTGATGGTGATCCGCTTGGTCACACTCTCAGGGTAACTCGGTCATACTCTGGTGCGCGAGCCGGGCGCTTATTGGCTTTATCCTTCCCTGTTCTTCCCTTATAAAGGGAGGATGAGGGAGTGGTACTCCGTGGAGCAAGTGGCGGAGCTGCTGGGTCTGCACGTGAAGACGGTGCGCGGGTACGTGCGGGAGGGCCGGTTGCCGGCGTCGCGGATCGGGCGTCAGTACCGGGTCGCGGCGGCGGATCTGGAGGCGTTCACGGGTCGCCCGGCGCCGGCGGTGGCTGCGCATGTCGAGGTGTCGGCGGTGGTGCAGATCGACGGCGTCGACGCGGCGGGGATGAGCCGGTTCTCGACGCTGGTGCTGGCGGCGGCGGGTCAGAGCGCGGCAGATCAGGGCGCGGCGGGCGGTGGGCCGCTGCGGGTGCAGACGGTGTACGACGAGGAGCGCCGGAGCCTGCGGGTGGTGGTGTTCGGGTCGGTGGGCCGGACGGCGGAGTTGCTGCGGCTGATCGAGGCGTTGTCGGGAGAGGTGGGCTGAGGTGCAGTTGTTGCGGGTGGACGCCGAGGGTGCGGTTCTGGGTGACGAGCGGGCGGTGATGGACCTGATCGGGGATGCGTTCGCGGAGCGTGCGGAGTGGGTGGTGGTGCCGGTGGAGCGGCTGGGGCCGGAGTTCTTCCGGTTGCGGTCGGGGGTGGCCGGTGCGGTGGTGCAGAAGTTCGCGAACTACCGGCTGGGTCTGGCGGTGGTGGGTGACATCAGCCGCTATGTGGCGGCCAGTGAGGCGTTGCGGGATTTTGTGCGGGAGAGCAACCGTGGCCGGCAGTTGTGGTTCGTGCCGGACGAGGCGGCGCTGGAGGAACGCCTCGGTGAATTCATCAGGTAAGACTGGTCAGTTTCACCTGATGGTTTTACGGTGAGCGGCGTGGAGGGTTCCGCGGTCCGTGCCGCCCGGGACGTCCAGGTGGCGTTCAGCCGTCTGCGGCGCCGCTGGCGGGACGTGTCCGACATCCGGGGGCTGACGCCGTCGCAGGCGTCGGTCCTGACCGTGCTGGGCAAGGACGGCCCGGCGTCGGCGAGCGCGCTGGCGGCGAAGGAGGGGGTGCGGCCGCAGTCGATGGCCGCGACCCTCGCGGTCCTCGACACCCAGGGCCTGATCCGCCGTGACCCCGACCCCGACGACGGGCGGCGGCAGGTGGTGTCGCTGACCGGCGCGGGCCGGGCGTGGCACGAGGGCAACCGGGTGGCGCGGGAGGAGTGGCTGGTGCAGGCCTTGCACGAGCGGCTCACCGAGGACGAGCGGCGCACGGTGATCGCGGCGATGGCCCTCCTGGAGCGGGCGGCGCGCCCGTGACCCGCCGAGCGAAAGGCTCTTCATGCCGCTGACCGACCTGGACCCGCGCGTCGCGCTGGTCGTCATCGATCTGCAGAACGGCACCGTCGGCCGGCCCGGTCTCGGGCCGCTGCCCGGGCCGGAGGTGGTGGCGAACACCGCGCAGCTGGCGGCGGCGTTCCGCGCGGCGGGCAAACCGGTGGTGCTGGTCACCAACACGTCGCTGACCGGCCCGGACGCCCCGCCCGGCCGGACGGAGTTCGGGTCCGGTGGTGGTGAGCTGCCGGCGGGGTTCGAGGACCTGGTCGCGGAGCTGGACGGTCACCCGGAGGATCTGCGGGTCACCAAACGCACGTGGGGCGCGTTTCACGGCACCGACCTGGACCTGCGGCTGCGGCGCCGGGGCGTCACCCAGGTGGTGCTGGCCGGGGTGGCGACGAGCATCGGGGTGGACACCTCGGCCCGGGAGGCGTACGCGCACGGCTATTCGGTGGTGATCGCCTCGGACGCGGTCACCGACGTCAACCCGGACGCGCACGCGCTGACGACGTCCTGGGTGTTCCGGATCCTCGGGCAGCAGGCCACCACGGCGGAAATCCGGTCGCTGGTGGCGGAGGGCGGCTCGTAGGGTCTGGCGACGTGCGCGATCTGACCCTGCTGCCCAAGGCCCACCTGCACGTCCACCTGGAGAGCACGCTGCGTCCGGGTACCCTCGCCGAGCTCGCCGCCGCCCACGGGGTGACGCTGCCGGCCCCGGGTGGCCGGTTCGACGGGTTCCGGGCGTTCGCCGACCACGGTGCGCTGGTGCGTAGTTGCCTGCGTGAGCCGGAGGACTTCACCCGGGTGGCCGAGGAGTTCTGCGCCGATGAGGCCGCGCAGGGCGTCGGCTCTGTGGAGGTGACGTTCACCGCGGCGTCCCACGGGGAGCGTCTGGGTGATCCGCGGATGCCCCTGGAGGCGGTCCTGGCCGGCCTGAAGGCCGGCCAGGCCGCGCACGGCATCGAGGTGCGGGTCCTGCTGGATCATTCCCGCCGCCGGCCGGTCGGCCGGTTCCGCGCGTCACTGGCCCTGGCCCAATCGTCTGCGGACGTCGTGGGCGTGGGCGTCGCCGGTGAGGAGAGTTACCCGCTGGCGCCGTTCGCCGCGGTGTGCGACGAGGCCCGGGACGCCGGGCTGCACCTGGTGCATCACGCCGGGGAGGCGTGCGGCGCGGCGTCGATTCGGGAGGCGTTGACGGCCGGGCACGCCGAGCGGCTCGGGCACGGCATCCGGATCCTTGAGGATCCGGAGCTGGTGGCCGCGGTGCGGGACGGGGGTGTGCCGCTGGAGGTGTGCCCGTCATCGAACGTGGCGCTGGGGCTGGTGCGTTCCTGGGCGGAGCATCCGCTGCCGGCGCTGGTCGAGGCGGGCCTGGCCGTGACGCTGAACACGGATGTCCCGGCGGTGATCGGGGCGACGCTGACCGGGGAGTACGCGCGCGTGCGGGAGGTGTTCGGGGCGACGGATGCGGAGCTGGCGCGGCTGGCCATGGCCGGGGTGGACGCGTCGTTCGCGCCGGCGTCCACGAAGGAGCGCCTGCGCGCCGGGATCGCGGCCTGGCTCGCGTCCTGATCCGGCTGCTCGACGGCATCGAGGCGCTCGTCGCACGGGAACGCGCCACCTGACGCAACCCGGGCGGGCCGGCCGGCGTGTAGTGGGCATCGGTCACCGGCAACGCGGAAGGAACGCGCTGTGGAGGAGCAGTTCGACGCGTTCTACGCCGCGCATTTCCGGCCGATCAGCGTCCAGCTCTACGCGTACTTCGGGGCGGCCGCCGACGCCAACGACCTCACCCAGGAGGCGTTCTGCCGCGCCTGGGAACGCTGGGACCAGGTGCGCGCCTACGACGACCCGGCCGGGTGGGTGCGGCGGGTCGCGTGGCGGCTGGCGGTCAGCCGGTGGCGGCGGGCCCGCACCGCGCTCGCGCACCGGGCCGCGCTGGCCGCACCGCCGACCGGCCAGGACGGCGGAGAGACCGTCGATCTGGTGCGGGCGCTCGCCGCGTTACCACCCGACCAGCGGCGCGCGGTGGTGCTGCGCCACGTCGCCGACCTGTCGGTCGCCGAGATCGCCGCCGACGCCGGCGTCCCCGAAGGCACCGTCAAATCCTGGCTGTCCCGGGGCCGGGTGACGCTGCGCCGCGCGCTGGCCGAAACCACCGCACTCACGACGGAGGGCTGAGGAGTGTCCGAGTTCCCCGATCTGGAGAGTGCGTTCGCGCGGCTGCGCACCGCGGCGCCGGTGCCGCCCCCGCCGGGCCCGGACGCCGTGCGGGAGACCGTGCGGCGGCGCCGCCGGGGCCGGTGGGCGCTGGCCGCGGTGCTGGTGCTGCTCACCGGCGCGGGCCTGGGGTGGCTGATCGTCCTCGACGGTGACCCGGACACCGCGCGGATCGTGCCCGGTGTCCGGCCCGCCGCGCCGTCCACGTCACCCGCCGGCCCAGCCCGAGGCCTGGACCCGTCGGACATCTACCCGGACTTCACGATCGAGGTCCCCGCGCGCCCCGGTGGCTGCCCCGCCGCGACGCTCCGGTTCCGCGGCGGCGGCCAGGAGGTCACCGTCGGCGGTGTTCGGTACCGGACTGGCGGCGAGAGCGCGTTCGGGTTCGGTGACCTCACCGGCGACGGCCACGACGAGCTCGCGGTGATCGTGTCCTGCGGCTCCGGCCGGTGGATGCTGCTCGTGCAGACCGCCACCGGCCCCGGCCCGGCGACGACGCTCGCCGCCGGGGTGCTGCCCGGGCCGGTGGTCAGCGTCGACGTCGGTGTCCACCAGCGGATCACGACGTTCTCCTCGCGCGTCCAGAACGCCGAGGCGATGCTGCACGTCTACGGGCTGCGCGGCGACGGCACGCTGATCAGGTGGAAGTAGCGCGTCAGCCGGGCTGCCCGAGGTAGCGGGGGTTGGCCACTGCCAGCTTGTCGCGGACGGCGTCCACCACGGCGGTGGTGACCGGGCCGGTGGTGTCGCCGCCGCGGATCGCGGCGGCCAGCGCCGCGTCGTCGGTCAGGCCGAGCGCGTCTAGGCGGGCGCGGTGCCGGTCGGCGAGCACCGGCCCCAGCGCCAGTTCACGCCCGGCGATGCGCAGCGCGTTGGCCGCGACCCGCGTCAGGTAGGCGTCGCCGAACGTCCCGTCGGTGAACGCCCCGGCGACCGTCGCGATCAGGTGCCCGGCGTCCGGGGCGTCGTGCGGGCTGCGCCCGGCGCCCCGCGGCCCGGGTGCCGGGTCGGCCGGTGGGGGCGACGGCTCGGTCAGCCCGAGCGCCAGCAGCAGGTCGAACTCGGCCTCGCAGACCCGCCGCCCGATCACCGCGTGCTCCAGCGACTCCCGGTCCCCGCGCAGGAACGCCAGCGCCTGCCGGCGGCACAGCAGCACCCAGCGCAGCGTCCCGTACACCTCCCACCAGCGCAGCTGCTCCTCGGCCGGCCGCCACCCCGCGACCTGCTCGTACCCGTCGAGCAGCTGGGCGCGGGACCCGAACCCGCCGACCGGCTCGGGCGACCCGAACCGCCACGCCTTCACGCACAACCAGCCCAGGTCCTCCACCGGGTCACCGGCGTGCACCAGTTCCCAGTCCAGGACCGCGCGTACCCCCTCCGGTCCGACCAGGACGTTGCCGTTGCGCAGGTCACCGTGGACGAGCGTGTCCGGTGCCGCGGGCGGGGTGCGGGCGGCCAGCCACGCCAGCCCCAGCTCGACCGCGGGCCGCGGTGTGTCGTCGTCGTCGGCCAGTTCCCGCAGCAGGCCCAGCGGGTCCGGGCGGGTCAGACCGGCGACCCCCGCCGGGTCGGCGGTGTGGATGCGGGCGGCGATCTCCCCGAGGGCACCGGCGAGTGTCGTCCGGACCGTCGCGTACGCCGCGTCACGCAGCAACCGTCGCGGCAGGACCTCCCCGTCGACGTACTCCATCACCAGGTACGGGTGACCGCCCAGCGCGGGCCCGGCGTCGACCACCGCCGGGACCGGCACACCAGCGGCCGCCGCGGCGCGCAACGCGGCGGCCTCGCGCGCCAGCGCGTCCGGCGGGGCCTGCGGCAGCACGTCGCGGCGCAGCACCAGGTCACGGGACCGGCCGTCGGCGGCGACGCGGACCCGGAGGGTCTCGCGGCTGGCGCCGCCGGTCAGCCGCGCCGAGGCCACCACCGTCACCCGGGTGCCCCACAGCTGCGACAGGCGGACCCGCAGCGCCTCCCGCGCGGGCTCGACCCCCGGGTCGGCCGGCGCCGGGTACGCCGGGTCAGCCGGCACTGCCCGCACCCCCGGTCCCGTCGGCAGCGTCGGTGCGGTCGGTGCGCAGCCACGGGGCGCGGCTCGGGTCGGCCAGCAGCCGCCGCGCCACGGTCATCCGGTGCACCTCGTCGGGCCCGTCGTAGATCCGCGCGTAGCGGGCCTCCCGGTACATCTCCTCCAGGGGTGTGTCGCCGGTGACGCCGAGCGCACCGTGGACCTGGATCGCGCGGTCGATGACCTCGTGCAGCACCCGCGCCACCCAGAACTTCGCGATCGCGATCTGGTCCCGTGCGCGGCCGTCGGCGTCGTAGGCGTCGGCGGCGTCGAGCACCAGCAGCCGCGCCGCCTGGATCTCCGCCGCCGACTCCGCGATGTACCGCTGGATCTCACCTTTCTCGCCGAGCACCGACCCGTGCGCGTACCGGGTCCCGGCGCGGTCGAGCATCAGCTCGAACGCCCGCTGGGCCTGCCCGAGCCAGCGCATCGCGTGGAAGATCCGCCCCGGCCCCAGCCGCACCTGCGCGACCGCGAACCCGCCGCCGCGCTCGCCCAGCAGGTTCTCCCGCGGCACCCGCACCCCGGTCAGCCGCAGCTCGCAGTGGTCGCCGCTGGTGCCGCCCATCGTCGGGACGACCCGCACGATCTCGAACCCCGGGGTGCCTTTCGGGACGATGATCGCCGAGAGCGCCCGGTGCGGTGGTGCGTCGTCCGGTTCGGTGCGGACGAACACCGTCGTGAACGCCGCGACCGACGCGCCGGTCGTGAACCACTTGTGGGCGTCGATCACCCATTCGTCGCCGTCGAGGCGGGCGGTGGCGCGGATCAGCGTCGGGTCGGACCCGGCGACCTCCGGCTCGGTCATCCCCACGCTCGGCATGATCTCCCCGGCGACCAGCGGGTTCAGCCAGCGCGCCTGCTGCTGTTCGGTCGCGAACCGGTGCAGCATGATCGAGTCCTGCATGGACACCGTGCCCAGCGCCAGCTGCCCCCACCGGGACCGGCCGATGATTTCGTTGACCAGCACGAACTCGCGGAACGACAGGCCGCCGCCGCCGAGTTCGGCCGGGTGGCCCAGCGCCCACAGGCCCTGTTTTTTCGCGCTGGCCCGTAACCCGTCGAGGGGTTCGCCGCCGCCGGCCGCGGCGAGCGCGGGCTCGGCGGGGATGACTTCGTCGTTGATGAACGATCGGACCGCGTCGCGGATGGTCACGAGGCTCCCTCCCGGAGCAGAGCGGCCGGTGCGAGGCCGCGGTCGGCGAGCCAGCCGGTGACGACGCCGACCGCCTCGGCGCGCCTGGGTTGCTGGTCAGGTCCGGCGTAGTAGTGGGTGGCGCCCTGGACGACGTGCAGGGCCCGGTCGGGGTGGCCGACCGCGTCGAACAGCCGCCGGGTGTGGCTGGGGGTGCAGGCGTCGTCGGCGCTGTTACCGATCACCAGCGTCGGGACCCCGACGTCGGCGGCGCAGCGCACCCCGTCGCCGCGGGCCTCGTCGTAACTCCACTGGGACAGCCAGCTGCGGAGCGTGGTGAATCGCGCCAGGCCGACCGGGCCGTTGTTCACGATCCGCGGATCTCCCAGATAACAGCGGCCCGGCTGCCGGTCGTTGGGGTCGACCGCCGGGTCCAGCCAGCGCGGGTCGGCCATCGTGCCGTGCACCACGAAGCCCCGTTCCTCGTCGGCGGGCAGCCGGTCCAGCTCGGACCGCACCCACGCGGTGATCCGCCGGTTGCGGGCGATCTGCGCCGCCCGGTAGGTCTCGAGGAACGCCGCGCCGTAGGGCGGCTGCGGCCCGTCCGCGCCGTACAGGTCCAGCGCGGGGTTCCGGACGGTCGGGTCGGACTCGTCGAGGACCGACGCGTCGAGCCACTCGGTCAGCGTCCCGTGCCGGCTGACGTGCGCGGCCAGCAGCAGCACCGCGTCGGCCGGGATCAGGTTCAGGGCCGTGAGGTCCGGTGGGCCGCCGCCCGGTGGCGCGGTCACCGTCGGGTGCCGCGCCTGCTGCTGGTAGTAGAGCGACAGCGCCCCGCCGCCGCTCCACCCGGCCAGCACGACGTTCGCGTACCCGAGGCGGTCGCGGGCGTCCCGCACGCACGCGCCGAGGTCCTCGACGACCTTCTCCATGATCAGCGCCGAATCCACCCCCCGGTACCGGCTGCCGCAGTAGATGACGTGATGCCCGGCGCGGGCCAGCGCCGTCACCATCGGCAGATACGCGCCGCCGCCGATCGGGTGCATGAACACCAGCACCGTGTCGCTCGGCCGGTGCGGCCTGAGCAGATAGCTCTCCAGCGCGACGTGCTCACCGACGCCGCCGTAGGTGTCCCGGTGGGTGGAGCTGTCGGGGAACACCACCAGGTACGGGATCCGGTCGTAGCTCATCCGCGGCCCACGGCAGCCAGCAGTTCCGGGCTCGGGGTCAGGCGGCGGCGGGTGTCGACCGCGATGATCTTCCACTCCACCCGGTCGTACTCGGCGAACCGGCGGCGGGCCCGTTCCCGCGCGTTCTCCGGCGCGCCGTGGTGCAGGCCCTGCGGGGTGTGCGACAGCAGCCCCGGCGGCACGTCGACGCCGAACACGCTGCCGCCGTGGAAGAACGCGATCTCGTCGTGGTCGGCGTTGCGGTGGTACCACGGATACCGTTCGGTGCCCGGTACCGCCTCCGCCGGACGCGGCAGGAAATTCAGCACCGCCACGCCCGTGGCCTGCAAAAATAAGTGCACGGTCGGCGGCAGGTGCACGCTCTCGGACGCCACCACCGTGTAGTCGGCGACGTTGAACGTGAACGGGAAATTGTCTCCCCGCCACCCTTCGACGTCACACGGGTCATGCGGATAGAACAGCTGCGTGCACCCACCGGAGTGATACAGCCGCACCTCGTACTCGTCGCGCCCGTCGTCCTCCACGACCCGCGGCTCCGGCACCACCGCCAGCGCGCTGTCGAACGGGAAGAACCGCCCCAGCGCCCCCGCCGGCGGCACCCGCAGCTCGTCGGTGGTCTCCACGATCACCGCGGTCGTCGGCGCGTCGGGAACCTGCCGGTAGGTGGTGGCCTTCGGCAGGTACACGTAGTCACCCGGCCGGTAGGCCAGGTCCCCGAACTCGGTCACGAACGTGCCCGTTCCCTGATGGACGAAGTACAGCTCGTCACCGTCGACGTTCCGCACGTAGAACGGGTGCGGTGCCGCCCGGCCACTCAGCGAAATCCGGCAGTCCGGGTTGTCGAACAGCAACAGCGGCGTCCCCGCCCCGTCGGTCCCGTCCGCCGGCGTCAACCCGTCCACCAGCACATCGACGCCGGCCAGCGGCCCCACCGCCCGGTAGTCGGTCGGGTCGTGCCGCCGGTACAGATGCGCGGTGCGGCCGGTGAAACCGCTGCGGCCCAGTTCGTCATCCTTGAGGCCGTCGAGATCGGCGTGGATCCGCCGGGGCGTGTTCCCGCGGCGCAGCTGGACGAAGGACTCCATCGGACTCCTCGGGGTTAGCGGGTCAGCGGCCGCGTGCCTCGGTGAGACGCGCGGTCAGCGCGGCGTCGTCGCCGTGGTTCATCGCGGTCTCCTTCCGGACGCATCGCACACCGCGCGACAAGTAGAACAGGTTCCCGCGGGCGCGGTTCAGGCAATCACAGCCCGCCCCGGAAGTAAACCGCCGTTCGCGCATGGCCGGAACCGTCGTACCGTTCCGCCACGCTCAGCTCATGGCCATCGTGTACGGACTTTTCGACCCCCGCACCGACGCGCTGCGCTACATCGGCCGCACCACCGGAACCCTCGCCGCGCGCCTCGCAGGACACCGCGGACACCCTCCCTCACCGGCGATGCGACGCTGGCTCGACGACCTGCGCGCCGCCGGACTGGTCCCGCGCATCACCCCGCTCCGCGACAACGTGCCGGCCGAGGAACTGGCCGACGCCGAACTCACCGCGATCGCCGAACACGCGCTGGCCGGCGCCGACCTGCTCAACGAGGCCGGCGTCGCCACCGCGCTGTGCGCGTTACGGGAGCAGAGACGCGCCGCGCAGCGGACCGCCGGGTGGCGGCGGCTCGCGGAGGAACTCCGGTCCGCCGGCGCCGGCCTGGCAGCCCCGTGGCCGGTCGACTACGCCCTCTCGCCGAAGACGTGGGACGTCGTCCACACGCTGGCGACGCGGCCCGTCGACTCCTCGAGGTACTCGGAGGAGGTGCAGCGCACGTTCCGGTACTCCGAGATCTGCGACTGGCTTCTGCGCGACGCCCGCCCCGCACTCCCGCCGGTCCACCACGACGCCGACCTTCACGAGGAGATCAACACCTGCGTGGCCGGCGCCTATGAGGCGCTCACCGCGCCGACCCCGGATGCCGTGGCCGCGTACATCAGCGCCGTACCGTGGCTCCGGATCGTCGTCGCGCCCTGGCGGGGCCTTGCGCAGTACGCGGGGTTGCCGCACGAGGGATCGGAGTTCGCCTCCTGGGTGACCGGCGATCCGTCGATTCAGGAGCAGCTCATCCGGCTCGACGCGGTCGCGTCGCCGCTGGCGAAACGTCCGACGAGGCCGCGTGGCGACGAGCTGGACCCCGGTGGCGGTGCTGGCCGTGCTCGGGGCCGCCTACGCCGGGCCGCTCTGATACCCCTAGGCCGCGCGGCTGGTCACAGCACCCCGGCCATCGGGTCGACCTTTCCCCGGTCGGCTTCCCGGATGTACCGGTAGACCACCGGTGAGCCGTCTTTCCACCGGCCACGACGGGAGATCACCAGCACATCGCTGCCCGCCAGGTACGCGGCAGTGGCGCCGCTCGCGCGCAGCGAGTGGGCCGAGAGTTTCTCGGTGCTGACACCGGCCTTCCGGGCGGCGTCCTGCAGGATCAGGCCGACCGCCTTGCCGGACAGCCGGCCGGTGCCGCGTTTCCCGCAGTAGCCGGGCATGTGGGGGAGCCGGTCCAGCTTGTCGATCGGCATCCACAGCGGACCCTCCTCCGGGCGGACCTCCGCGAGCCGTCGCCGCCAGGCTCGGAGCAGCCGCACCGGGCAGGTCCGTGGATTCGACCCGTAGTGCACCGGCACCTGCTCGCCGATGGCGTCCTGGTCGGTCTTCGACCACCGGATCAGCACGTCGAGGCCGTAGTGCGTGTCGGTGATGTCCCCGAGGGTGTTCAGCGCGACCAGTTCGGAGCGGCGGACCATCATGCTGAAGCCGAGCACGATCAACGCGCGGTCGCGGGTGCCGGCGAGCGTGTCCGGGTCGCACGCGTCGACCATCGCGCGGAGGTTGTCGACGGTGAGTACGGCAGCCTGCCGGTCCCGGATACCCCGGTCGCTGCGGTCCCGGCGGTGGGACTTGATGACGCGGCGGGCGCCGAGCAGGTCCGGACCGTCGCCGTAGCCGTTCTCGCGGTGTTCGGTGCGGATCGCCGACAGTGCCCGCTCGATCGTGCGCGGCGCCGCCGGGCCGTTGCGGGAGCCGTCGGCCTGCAGGGCGCCGCCGACTGCCAGGTAGGTGGCGTACTCCGCGGCCGTCTCGGCGGTGGCCGGGAGTGGGGTGCGTCCGACGAGGGCGCACCAGCGGCGGAACGCCGCGCGGTCCCCGGCATACGCGCGGACGGTGTTCGCGGGAATCGCGCTGGCGATCCTCCGGGCCGTCTCCGCGGAGATCGTGTGGTCGACCTCGGACGGTCGTGCGACTTCGCCGGCGACGTGATGCGCGAAAACGATTTCGCTTGATCCGTCTTTCAAGGCCTTCATCCCCGCTTACCGTTTTGCCCGAATCAGGTTCCAATAATTGAATCCTATCGGAACCTTCCGCGCTCCGCGCGGGTAAACACTTCTTCTGTTTCGTTCGTTTAAACGTTAAGTCCAACCGGAACGATTGACGATTACCCGCCGCCCTGGAACAGGGCGAGCAGCGCCGGCTCCGGATCGGCCACCGTGGACACGTTCGCCAGCGCGATCACGACCGCCGCCAGCACCACCACCCCCGAGACCACACCCAGCGCCCCCGCGAGACGCTTCGCGCGCCGGTCGGACGCCGTCGCCCACGCCCTGCCCCGGACTCAGAACGCGAAGCGGATGCTCTCGGTGTGGGCGGCGGCTTCGGCGGCGGCCGCGGAGGCGTCGCCGGCGCGGATGGCGTCGACGAGGCGGGCGTGGTCCATGTATTCCTCCGGGCGGAGCTGCGGGCTGAAGTGTTCCCGGAGTGATTCGCGGATCACCGCGCTGAGGTCGGCGTAGAGCTCGCCGAGTACTTCGTTGTGGGCGGCGGCGACGACCGCGAGGTGGAACGTGGTGTCGGCGGTGACGAACGCGTCGCGGTCGCCGGAGGCCCAGGCGCGTTCGCGGTCGGCGAGCAGTGTGTCGAGGTGGCGCAGGTCGTCGGGGGTGCGGCGGGTCGCGGCGAGCCCGGCGGCGGTGGCTTCCAGGGCGCCGCGGAGTTCGGTGACGTCACGCTGGGCGGCGTGGGCGAAACGTCGGCGCATCACGCCGGCGAGTTCGCTGGTCGCCACCACGTAGGTGCCGGAGCCCTGGCGGATGTCGAGGAGCCCGTTGTGGGCGAGGGCGCGGACGGCTTCGCGGACGGTGTTGCGGGCGACGCCGAGCTGGGCGACGAGCTCGGGTTCGGTGGGGATGCGGGAGCCGATGGGCCAGGCGCCGGAGGTGATCTGGGCGCGGAGGGTGGCGATGACCTGGTCGGAGAGCCCGGCGGGCCGGGACACGGGGCCGAGATTCATCCCATGATTCTATGATGGGATTGTGACGACCGACGTTCAGACGCGTAACACCGTGACTTCCCGCGCGGCCACCCCGTGGCTGGCGATGACAGCGCTGATCCTGGCCGCCCTCAACTTGCGGCCCGCCGTCACCAGCCTCGGTCCGGTCCTCGAGGAGATCCGCGCGGACCTCGGGATGAGCGCGGGCCTCGCAGGCCTGCTCACGTCGGTCCCGGCGTTGTGTTTTGCGGTGGTGGGGGTGACCGCTCCGCGGCTGGCGCGCCGGTTCGGCCCGGACGCGGTGATCCTCGCCGGGATCGGGGCGCTCACCGCCGGGCTGGCGGTGCGTCCGCTGGTCGGTGGTGTTCCGCTGTTCCTGGTGCTGTCCGGGCTGGCGCTCGCGGGGATCGCGCTGGTCAACGTGCTGCTGCCGGTCGTGGTCAAGGAGCGGTTCGGGAACCGGATCGGCGCGATGACCGGCGTCTACTCGACCGCGCTGAACGTCGGCGCGACGACGGCAGCGGCGGTCACGGTGCCGATCGCGTCCGCGGCCGGCGACGACTGGCGGGTCGGCCTCGGGGTGTGGGCGGTGTTCGCCGCGCTGGCCCTGGCCCCGTGGCTCGCCCTGGTCTGCCGCCCGGCCCCCGCCACGGTGCGCGGCGCGGCCGAGCCCGCGGCCGCCGCGAGCCCCGTCCGGATGAGCGCCAACCCGACCGCGTGGGCGCTCGCCACGTACTTCGGGCTGCAAGCCACCTCGGCCTACGTCATCATCGGCTGGCTTCCGCAGGTGTTCCGCGACGCGGGCCTGTCCGCGCAGACCGCGGGTCTGCTGTTCGCGGTCACCTCGCTGCTGGGGGTCCCGCTGTCCTACGCGCTGTCGGCGGCCGCGGGGCGGCTGCGCAGCCAGAGCGTCCTCGCGGTGCTGCTCGCCGTGTTCGGGCTCGCCGGGTACGCGGGCCTGTTCGCCGCCCCGGCCGGGGCGCCCTGGGTGTGGGCGGTGCTGCTGGGCGTCGCGAACTGCGCGTTTCCGCTCGCGCTGACGATGATCGGCTTGCGCGGCGGTGACGCGGGCACCGTCGTGCGGCTCTCGGCGTTCACGCAGAGCGCCGGGTATCTGCTGTCGATCCCCGGCCCGGTGATCGTCGGCACGCTCTACGACCACACCGGCGGCTGGCGGGCCCCGCTGACGTTCCTCGGGGCGCTGATGACCGCGCAACTGGTCGCCGGCTGGTTCGCGGGCCGCGATCGGCAGTTCTGACCAGCGAAAACGCCGTGAGAGGCACGGAGGGCCCCGAAAACGGCGAAGCCTAGGTCTCACCCGGGGCCACGAGACCCGTTTCGTAGGCCACGACCACTGCTTGCACCCGGTCGCGCAGGTGGAGCTTGCCGAGGATCCGCGCGACGTGGGTTTTCACGGTCGCCTCCGACAGGTGCAGCTGCGCGGCGAGCTCGGCGTTGCTCAGGCCGCGGGCGAGCAGCCGCAGCACCTCCCGTTCCCGGGGGGTGAGCCCCGCCAGGTCACGGTGCACCGCGGCGGCGTCCTCGTCGCGCCGGGCGAACCGCTCGACCAGCCGCCGGGTGATCGAGGGGGCCAGCAGGGCGTCCCCGGATCGCACCAGCCGCACGGCGGCGGTCAGCTGCTCCGGTGTGACGTCCTTGAGCAGGAATCCGCTGGCGCCCGCCGACAGCGCCGCGTACACGTACTGGTCGAGGTCGAACGTCGTCAGCATCAGCACGCGGGGGCCATCCGCGTCGGCCGCGAGGATGCGGCGGGTCGCCTCCAGCCCGTCGAGTTCGGGCATCCGGATGTCCATCAGCACCACGTCCGGCCGGGTGCGGCGGACCGCGTCGACCGCCTCCGTGCCGGTCGTGGCCTCGGCGACGACGTCGATGCCGTCCGCGGTGAGGATCATCCGGAACCCGGTCCGCACCAGCGCCTGGTCGTCGGCGACCACGACCCGCACCGGGTCGCTCATCGGGTCTCCACCGGCAGCCGGGGCACGTCGGCGTTCCGGAGGGGGATGACCGCCTCGACCCGGTACCCGCCGCGGATCCGGGGCCCGGCCTGCAGGGTTCCCCCGTACACGGCGAGGCGTTCGCGCAAGCCGATCAGCCCCTGCCCCAGCCCGTCGGAGTGCGATTCGGACGCCAGGCCGCCGGCGTCGGTGACCTCGATCCACAGCCGGTCGGCACCGTAGTCGATGCGCACCACCGCAGGGGCGCCCGCCGCGTGTTTCACGGTGTTGGTCAGCGCTTCCTGCACCACCCGGTACGCGGCCAGGTCGATTCCTTCCGGTAAGGGGCCCGGTGCGCCGGTGACCACCAGCTCCACCGCGACGCCCGCGGCCCGTACCCGGTCGATCAGCGGTTCGACCTGCGCGAGGCCCGGTTGCGGCGCGAGGTCGGGTTCGGCGTCGTCGGTGTCGATCGTCAGCAGCCCCATCACGTGCCGCAGTTCGGTCATCGCCGCGCGCCCACCGGCCTCCACCGCCAGCAGCGCGTCGCGGGCCTGGTCGGGTGCGCTGTCGAGGACTTTACGGGCGGCACCGGCCTGGATCACCATCACGCTCACGTTGTGCGTCACGACGTCGTGCAGTTCGCGGGCGATCCGGGCCCGTTCCCGGGCGGTGGCACGGCGGACCGCTTCGGCGCGTTCCTGTTCCAGCGCCGCGGCGCGGGCCCGTTCGGCGTCGGCCCGGGACCGCCAGCTGCGCAGCCCGTACGCGGCGACGCCGATCGGCACCAGGATGAGGAACGGCACCGCGTTGGACGGCACGGCGTCAACCGGGGCGAACGCTCCGGCGACGTGCGGTTCGGCGGCGTCTCTCTGCAACTCGGCGTAGAACAACGCGGCGGCGGGCAGGCTCGCCAGCGCCGGCAGCCGGTACGGGCTGTAAACCGCGGCGCTGTACGCCGCGATGACGCAGACGTAGAACGAGAGCCGCAGCAGTTCCGGTTCGTCGACGACGAACTGTGCGGTGACCAGCACGACCCACAGCATCGAGAGCGGGTAGCGGCGGCGGAACACCAGCGGCGCGACGATCAGCACGCACATCAGCGCCTGACCGGACCAGTCCGACCAGGGCGCGGTCTCGTCGGGCTCGATCGGCGGCCGGACGGGTTCCGGTGGCAGCGGCTCGAAGCCGTCCGGCCCGACCCGCCGCGCGGGCTGGTCGGGCCCGTCCTCGCCGAGGGTGAGGATCGCGATCAGTCCGAGGCCGAACGCCAGGCCGAGGTCGAACAGCCAGTTGTGCCGCGACAGCGGTGGAAGCGGCCCGGAGCGCCGCAGCGCCCGGCCGGTCAGCGTGCGCACCGCGCCGGCCGTGGCGCGGAGCCGTTCCTGGATCACCGGCTCATTCTCCGCCGCGAGCGCGACCCGCGGCGTCGGTCCCGCGGATCACCCGCGCCGCTGCGCGGACTACGCCGCAAGGATGACACGCCCCCGGGTGGTCCCCGCGGACGACCGGAAAGCCGCACCGCGGCCGACGCGTCGGCACCGGCGCGGCTCCTAGCGTCCACCGCACCACATCGGACGCCGAAGACGGAGCCTTTCATGAGCACCGAACCGCTCATCGCACTGCAGAACGTCAGCCGCCGCTACGACAGCGGACCGCCCGCGCTCGACGACGTGTCGCTGAGCGTCGCGACCGGGGAGGCACTGGCGATCCTCGGCCCCTCCGGCAGCGGCAAGTCCACGCTGCTCAACCTCATCGCGGGCCTGGACAAACCCACGAGCGGCACGGTCACGGTCGGCGGGAAACGCATCGACACGCTCAGCGAGGCCGCCTCCGCCCGGTACCGGCGCGCCACGATCGGGCTGGTGTTCCAGTTCTTCAACCTGCTGGACGACCTGACCGTGTTCGACAACATCGTGCTGTCCGCCCAGCTGGCCGGCGGCGCCAAGCGCGAAACCCACACCCGCGCCACCGAACTGCTGCGCGGCCTCGGCATCGACCGGCACGCCCGCGCCTACCCCGGGCGGCTCTCCGGCGGTGAGCGGCAGCGGGTCGCGGTGGCCCGCGCGCTGATGAACCGCCCCGCGCTGCTGCTGGCCGACGAACCCACCGGCGCGCTGGACACCGCATCCGGCACCGAGGTCCGGCGGCTGCTCACCGCCCTGCACGCCGACGGGCAGACGATCGTCCTGGTCACCCACGACCGGACGCTGGCCGAGCAGTGCGCGACCCGCACGATCGAGGTCGTCGACGGCCGGATCGCCGCGGATACCGCCTTGGCGCCGCTGCGATGAGCGCGCTGAGCAAGGTCGTCCGCTCCGGCGTGCACCGCCGCTGGGTGCAGACCGTCGTGATCACGCTCGCGACGGCCGCGGCGGTCACCGCGGGGCTGCTCGGCGTCGGCCTGCTGGTGGCGTCGAACGCGCCGTTCGACCACGCGTTCGTCGCGCAGAACGGCGCGCACCTCAACGTCCTGACCGACCCGAAGAAGGCCACGGCCGCGCAGCTGGCCGCGACCGCCGACGCCGACGGCGTCACCGAGACCGCGGGCCCGTTCCCGACCGCGCAGGTCATGATGCTCCCGCCGCCCCCGCCGGGCATGTCGGACCCGGAAGGGGCCCGCGGCCCGATGTGGACGGTCGTCGGACGCACCGGGCCGGGTGACAGCGTCGACCGGGTGACGCTCACCGACGGCCGGTGGGCGCAGAACCCCGACGAGGTCGTGGTGCGCGGCGGCAGCGGTTTCCGCACCGCGGTCGGACAGACCGTGCGGCTGGGCGAGAGCCCGAACCGCCGGGAAGTCACCGTCGTCGGTCTGGCCCGGTCGGTGAGCGACACCGCCGACGCGTGGATGACCCCGGCGGGCCTGGCCGCGCTGAAGCCGCCGGTGACGAGCTACCAGATGCTCTACCGGTTCAGCGACGCCGGCACCGACGCGCAGCTCACCACCGCCCGCAAAACCGTCGCCGCCGCGCTGCCGGACGGCGCCGTGACCAGCGCCAAGACGTGGCTGACCGTGAAGAAGGCCGCGAACGTGCAGACGTCGCTGTTCGTGCCGTTCCTGCTGGCGTTCGGCGGGTTGAGCCTGCTGCTGTCGGTCCTGATCGTGGGGACGGTGATCGCCGGGGCGGTCGGGTCGACGCTGCGCCGGATCGGGATCCTCAAGGCCCTCGGGTTCACGCCCGCGCAGGTCGTCCGCGCCTACGTGGCGCAGGCGCTGATCCCGGCGGTGATCGGCGCGGGCATCGGCGCCGTCGCGGGGAACCTGATCGCGGTCCCGCTGCTGACCCGCACCGAGGACCTCTATGGCACGGTCGCGTTGACGATCGCGCCGTGGGTCGACGTCGTCGTGCTCGGCGGGGTGCTGCTGATCGTGACGGTCACCGCGTCGGCCGCCGCCGGACGCGCCGGCCGGCTCTCGGCGGTCGACGCGCTCGCGGTGGGCCGTACCCCGGCGGCACGCCGCGGGCAGTACGCGGCGCGGCTGGCCGGGCGGCTCCCGCTGCCGCGGCCGGTCACCCTGGGTCTGGCCCGTCCGTTCAGCGCTCCGCTGCGCGCGGGTGCGATGGTCGTCGCGATCGCGTTCGGTGCGGCCGCGGTGACGCTGGCGGCAGGGCTCGCGACGTCGCTCAACCGGATCCAGGTCGCCGCCGAGCACTCCGGTGCGCAGATCATCGTCGACAGCTTCGGCCCGCAGAACATGCCGCCGGGCGGGGAGCGGGAGGGACCACCGGCCAAACCGGACCCCGTCGACCCGGCGAAGGTCACCGCGGTCCTCGACGCCCAGGAAGGCACCGGCCGGTACGTCGGCGTCAAGGAGACCGAAGCGGCCGTCCCCGGCATCTCGGGAAACACCACGTACGCCCAGTACACCGCGA
This sequence comes from Cryptosporangium aurantiacum, assembly GCF_900143005.1. Classification (NCBI taxonomy): domain Bacteria; kingdom Bacillati; phylum Actinomycetota; class Actinomycetes; order Cryptosporangiales; family Cryptosporangiaceae; genus Cryptosporangium; species Cryptosporangium aurantiacum. The sequence goes on along the minus strand of NZ_FRCS01000009.1, from coordinate 225,323 downwards.
ACCCCGGCTGGGCCGGCTACGAGCTGGTGTCCGGGCGCTGGTTCACCAAGCCCGGTGAGGCGGTCGTCCCCACCGAGGTGCTGCGCAACACCGACCGGGAACTCGGCGACACGATCACGGTCACCCCCGACGAAGGGGCCGCGGTGACGCTGACAATCGTCGGTGAGGTGTTCGACCCGGGCGACAACGACGGGCTGGTCATGACCCAGGGCGCCGCTGACCTGCAGCCGGGCACATGGCAGGTCGGTGTCGCCGACGGCACCGACGTGACCGCTTACGCGCAGACGCTGACCACCGCCCTGGAACCGCTGGGCCTCGGCGTGCACATCGAGAGCGAGGGCGTCGACGAGCTGATCCTCATCATCGACGCGCTGGCCGGTCTGCTGACGCTGATGCTGGTGACCGTCGCCGGGCTCGGTGTCCTCAACGCGGTCGTGCTGGACGTCCGGGCCCGCGTCCACGACATCGGGATCCACAAGGCGCTCGGGATGACACCCCGGCAGACCCTCACCGCGGTTCTCTCGTCGGTCGCGTTGATCGGGCTGGCCGGCGGCCTGATCGGTGTCCCGGCGGGGGTGCTGATGCACGGCATCATGGTTCCGGCGATGGGGCACGGCGCCGGGGTGGAACTGCCGCCGGTGATCATGACCGTGTTCCACCCGGTGCAGCTGACGATCTTCGCGCTGGGCGGGCTGGCGCTCGCCGGAGCCGGTGCGCTGCTGCCCGCCGGGTGGGCGGCCAAGACCCGCACCGCGACGGCGCTACGCACCGAATAACCCCGCTGCGCCCGATCGGCCAGGGTGATCCCTGGCCGATCGGCCGGCGGTCGGGGCGGGGACTGTGGCAGCGGAGCCGCTGACCGGCCGGGTTAGGCTCCGGCGGTGACCGACCCGCTGATCACTGATCCCCCCGCGGACACCCAGCCGCCCGCCGTGACGGTGCCGTTCGCGGTGCCCAGCGCCGGCCTGGACCTGCTCGGCGTCCTGCACGTCCCGGCCGGGCCGGGGCCGCACCCGGTCGTCGTCGTCCTGCACGGCTTTCCCGGTAACGAGCGGAACTTCGACCTCGCGCAGGCGCTGCGCCGCGCCGGGTACGCGACGCTGGTGTTCCACTACCGCGGCGCGTGGGGGAGCCCGGGCGGGTTCTCCTGGGGCAACGTCCGGGACGACGCCGCCGCGGCGGTGGCGGCGATCCGCACCGCGGACGCCGCGCACCGCCTCGACCCGCAGCGGATCGCGCTGGCCGGGCACAGCATGGGCGGTTTCGTCGCGCTGCACACCGCGGCCGCCGACCCCGCCATCGGCGCGGTCGCGTCCCTGGCCGGATTCGACTTCGGCGTGGCCGCCGCCGACGCCCGCTCCGGCCCCGACGCCCGCGCCGCGTACGTCACCGGCTGGGCCGGTGCGGTCGGGCCGCTGGCCGGCACCAGCAGCGAGGCCCTGGTCGAGGAGATGGTCGCCGCGCCCGAGGGGTGGCGGCTGACCACGCTCGGACCGGCGCTGGCCGGGCGGCCGGTGCTGCTGGTCGCCGGGTCCCGCGACGACGTGTCCCCGCCCGGCGACCACCACGACCCGCTGGTGGCGGCCTACGCGGACGCCCGGCTCACCGCGCACGTGTGGCCGACCGACCACGCGCTGGCCGACCACCGGGTCGCGCTGGCCCGCGCGCTGATCACCTTCCTCGACGCGTCCCTCTGAGGACGGTCACCGGCGGCGGTACTTGACCGTGTTGTCGACGTGGTGGATCGTCCGCCCGTCCGGCAGCGTCCGTTCCCGCGCGTGCTCGTCGACGACCAGCAGCTCCCACTCCGCGTCCGGGAGCTGCAGGGAGGCGATCACCTGGTCCGGGCCGGGCAGTTCGTGTCCGGGGTGCTCGTGGCTGCCGTGGGTGCCGTCGGGGTTCTCCCAGTGCGGCGCGCCGGAGTGGCCCTCGATCAGCAGGATCCCGCCCGGCGCGACGGCCGCCGCGGCCCGCGCCAGGATCGCGTCCCGCGGCATGTCACCCCAGGAGTGCAGGAACTGGGCGGACACCAGGTCGTACTCGCCGTCCGGGAACGACTCGGCGAGGTTGTGCCGCTGGAAGTCGATCCGGTCGGCGATCCCGGCGTCCGCGGCGTGCTGCGCGGCGCGTTCCAGCGCCACCCGGGAGATGTCGACCGCGGTCACCGTCCAGCCGCGCCGGGCCAGCCAGACCGCGTCGCCGCCCTCACCGCAGCCCAGGTCCAGCGCGCGGCCCGGCGGCAGGTCACCGGCTTCCGTGACCAATGCGGTGTTCGGGTCGCCGCTCCAGATCCGGTCGCTCTCGGCGTAGCGGGCGTCCCAGGTCGCCGCGAGATCGTCGGCCATCGTCTCCTCCACCCCGTGCCGGCGGTCGCCGAGCACCCGTGCGCTGACCGTAGATTCTTCCTCGGCGCGCAACGGCCGCGCCGCGACCGCGCGCCGCGTGTCCTCGGCCACCAGGTCCATGTTGATCATCGCGCCGGCCATCGTCCCGGCCGCCGCGGACGCGATCACCTGCGCCATCGGCACGGTCAGGTTCCCGGCGGCCCACACCCCGGCCGCGGCGGTCTTCCCGGTCGGGTCGGCCGGCAGGTAGCGCCCGATCCGGTGACCGTCGCGCAGCAGGTCCTCGAGTTCCAGGCCCAGCCCCTCCAGGCCGCGCAGCGTCGCGTTCATCGTGGTCGCGGTGACCAGCGCCGCGCGCGCGACCACCCGGCCGCCGGCCAGCACGACACCGGTGAGCCGGTCGTCGGTCACCTCCACACCGGTGATCTCCCCGTCGACGACCGCGACACCCCGCGCGGCCAGCTGTTCGTACTGCTCGTCGGTGGGTTCCGGGCCGGTGTGCAGGAACAGCGTGACGTCGTCGCTCCACTGCCGCCACAGCAGCGCCTGCTCCACCGCGAACGGGCCGGTGGACACGATGCCCAGCGGACGGTCGCGGACCTCCCAGCCGTGGCAGTACGGGCAGTGCAGCAGGTCACGGCCCCAGCGGTCGGCCAGGCCCGGGATCGGCGGCAGCTCGTCGGTGATCCCGGTCGCGAGCAGCAGCCGCGCCGCCTGCACGCGCGTGCCGTCCTCGAGGGTGACCCGGAACCCGCCGGCGTGCGGCTCCGCGGCGGTGACCCGACCGGCGAGGATCCGCACACCGTAGCCTTCGGCTTCCTTCCGGCCCGCGGCGGCGAGGGCGTGCGGAGGCATCCCCTCCGCGGTCAAGTAATTGTGGACGCCGTCCGCGGGCAAGTTGCGCTGCTCACCGGCGTCGACCAGCAGCACCGACCGGCGGGCCCGGCCCAGGACGACCGCGCCGCTCAGACCGGCCGCGCCGCCACCAATCACCATCACGTCTACTGCCTCGGAGTGTGTCGTCATGGCCGGAAGCGTGCACCCGGACTCGCAGAACTGACAAACTTTCTTGCCGAAGTGGCAAACTAGTGGGGTGAGCGACGACTTCGACCGGGTCCTGACCGCCGTGGGGTCGCGGCTGCGCGCGCTGCGCGCCGAGCGCGGGACGACGCTGACCGAGCTGGCCGAGATCACCGGCATCTCGGTGAGCACGCTGTCCCGGCTGGAATCCGGGCAGCGCAAACCGACGCTGGAGCTGCTGCTGCCGCTGGCCCGCGCGCACCAGGTGCAGCTCGACGAGCTGGTCGGCGCCCCCACCACCGGCGACCCGCGCGTGCACATGCGGCCCTACACCGTGCACGGCCGCACGACGATCCCGCTCTCGCAGCACCTGGGTGGTGTGCGCGCCTACAAGCAGGTCATCCCGCCGACCCCGCCCAGCGTCGACCCCACCGAGCAGCGGGTCCACGAGGGCTACGAGTGGCTCTACGTGCTGTCCGGGCGGCTCCGGCTGGTCCTCGGCGAACACGACTTCACGCTCGGCGTCGGCGAAGTCGTCGAATTCGACTGCCGGACGCCGCACGCGATCACCAACCCCGGCCCGCAACCGGTGGAGATCCTCGCGTTGTTCGGCCCGCAGGGCGAACGCATGCACGTGCGGGCCCGCCCCGCGGGCGGTTAACGCCCGGCGACCAGCAGGGTCTGCAGGACCCGGCCGCAGTCACCGGCGAGGTCGTCGAGGCGGCCCGCGGCCAGCCCCGAGCCGTCCGGGCTGGCCGCGGTCTCCGACCGCAGGCACAGCCATTCGCCGACCGGGTCGCGGTGCAACGCGACCGTCACATCGGTGTTGATCACCAATTGGCGGACGACGTCGAGCTCCGAGCCGACCGCCCAGTTGCTGTCGGCGAGCGTCAGCGCCCGGGTGAGCGGGGTGTCCTCGGCGTCGGCGATCAGCGGGATCCGCTGCCGGACCCACGCCGTGCCGGGACCGTCGTCGAGGAACGCGGCCCCGTCGGCGAACCGCCACTCCATCGCCGAGAGGTACCCGCCGGTGTGGATACCGGGGACCTCCAGCACCGCGGTCTGATCGTCCGGCACCCCTGGCGGCGGCGGGCCGTGCCGCAGCGTCGGGGTGTCGTGCGGGCTGGCCACGACCCGCCACGCGCGGGCCAGCATCACCGTGCGGCCACCGGCGGTGATCTCACCGTCGAGCAGCTCGGTGCGGGCGGTCGAATGCCGCACGGTGGCCCGGACCTCCAGCTCGGCGACCGGCACCGGGCGGGGGATCTCCAGCGTCACCCGGGCGATCCGGAAGCCCTCCCGCGGGGCGTGCTGCTCCAGCACCGCGCCGAGCAACCCCGAGGGTGGCCCGGCGTGCTGCGACTCCGGGCTCCACGGCCCCGCCGTCGCCACGCTGCTCTCGTACCGGCCGTCGCCGAGGCTCCGATAAAACGCGTCCACGAACCAGACCCTACCGGTCAGTAATCCGTGACCACGGCCGTTTTCCTCCGCGAGCGCCGCGTCCGCGATCGTGCGCGGCGGGTTAGCGCAGCGCCCGGAAGAATTTCCGGACGTCACCGACCAGCAGGTCCGGGGTCTCGAGGGCGGCGAAGTGCCCGCCGGTGGGGAAGTCGGTCCAGTGCACGATCGTGTTCGCGGCCTCGGCGTACCGGCGGATCGCCATGTCCTCGGCGAACACCGCGACCCCGGTCGGCACCGGCGACCGGCCGGACCCCGGGCGGAGGCCCCGGCTGTGGAGGATCTCGTAGTAGAGGTTCGCCGACGACCCGGCGGTGTCGGTCAGCCAGTACAGCATGACGTTGGTCAGCAGCCGGTCCCGGTCGACCGGCACACCCTCGCCGTGCGTCCACTCGTAGAACTTCTCGACGATCCACGCCAGCTGCCCGACCGGCGAATCGGACAGGCCGTAGGCGAGCGTCTGCGGCCGGGTGCCCTGCTGCTTGAAGTAGCCGTTGCCTTCGCGCCGGTAGTACCGGACCCGCTCCAGCCGCTCCTTCTCCACCGCGCTGAAACTGTCGTCGGGCTCCACCAGGCCGGGCGCCATGAACCCGCCGGTCGCCGCGTTGACGTGCACCCCGACGACGTGCGCGGCGTCCAGCCGGCCGAGCGCGGGCGTGATCACCGCACCGAAGTCACCGCCCTGCGCGCCGTACCGGTCGTAGCCCAGCAGCCGCATCAGCTCGGCGAACGCCGCGGCGATCCGCTCGACGCCCCACCCGGGCTCGCGCACCGGCCCGGACGGCCCGAACCCGGGCAGCGACGGAATGATCAGGTGGAACGCGTCGGCCGGGTCGGAGGGTTCGGTGAGCGGGCCGATCACGTCGAGGAACTCCACGACCGAACCGGGCCAGCCGTGGCTGAGCAGCAGCGGCAGCGCGTTCTCGTGCGGCGAGCGCACGTGCAGGAAGTGCAGCCGCTGCCCGTCGATCTCGGTGACGAACTGCGGATGCCGGTTCAGTTCGGCTTCGTGGGCGCGCCAGTCGTAGCCGTCGGCCCAGTAGGCCGCCAGGTCACGGAGGTAGTCGACCGGCACACCGCGCTGCCAGTCCGGGCCGGGCAGCGGGGTGGTCCAGCGGGTGCGGGCGAGGCGGTCGGCGAGGTCGTCGAGGACGGGCTGCGGGATCTCGATCCGGTACGGCTCCATGGCCCCACGCTAGGTGCGGACGCCCAGCTCCTCGTAGGACTCGAACAGATCCAGCAGGCCGTCCGGGGCGTCCTCGCGGAAACACACCGCCAGGTTCGCCGCGGACTCCGCGGCCGCCGCCTCCGCCCGCGGGAACAGCAGCTCCTCGTAGGCGGTCAGCGCCGCCTCGACGTCGCCGGGGTGACCGATCAGCGCGGCGGCGAGCTCGGCGCCGTCGAGCATCGCGAGGTTCGCGCCCTCCCCGGCGAACGGCGACATCACGTGCGCGGCGTCGCCGAGCAGCGTCACGCCGGGGATGCGGTGCCAGCGGTGCCCGACCGGCAGCGCATGGATCGGGCGGACGGTGAACGCGCCGTCGGCCTCGGCGATCATCGCCCGCAAGCTGGGGTGCCAGCCGGCGAACAGGTCCAGCAGGTCCGGCGGCTCCGCGTCCGCCCGGGCCCGGAACGCCGCGTACACGTGCAGGCTGCCGTCCGGGTCGCGGTGGCCGAGCAGCCCTTTCCCGTCGCCGAGCGCGAACATCAGCCCGCCGCCGAGGACCGCGGCCGCCTCCGGGTGGCGGGCGTCCGCGTCGAACAAACTGAATTCGACGTACGACAGCCCGGTATAGGCGGGAACGGCGCCGGAGACCAGCGGCCGGATCCGTGACCAGGCCCCGTCCGCGCCGACCAGCACGTCGGTGACGATCGTGGAACCGTCGGCGAACGTCACCTCGTGCCGCCCGCCGCCGGCCGGGCGGGCACCGGTGACTTTCGCGCCCCACCGCACGGCATCCCCGGGCAGGGCGTCCAGCAGCAGGTTCCGCAGCTCGCGGCGGTTCACCTCGGGCCGGTCCCCGGTGCCGCCGTCGGTCTCCTCCCGCCGGACGTTCGCGTCGCGGTCGAGGATCCGCATCGCCTCGCCGCCCGGGTGGACGATGGCCCGGAACTGCTCGTACAGGCCGGCCGCCCGCAGCGCGGCCTGCCCGGACTCGGTGTGGAGGTCGAGCATGCCGCCCTGGGCGCGAGCGGTCGGGGAGGCGTCCAGCTCGTAGACGGTGGCGGGCCGGCCGTGGCGCCGCAGGACACACGCGAGCGTGAGCCCACCGAGCCCGGCACCGATGATCGCGATGGACATGGGCAAATAGTCACATAGTCACCCCGCGCGGCGGGTCAGGCCCGGCTGACCGGCCAGGAGCGCAGCAGCTGATCCAGCGCGTCGATCGCGCGGTCCCAGGAGGTGTCGAGGTCCCGCGGGTGGCCGAACCCGCCCGCGGCCTCCAGCGCGGTGAACCCGTGGAACGTGCTGCGGACCAGCCGGACCGCGTCGGTGAGGTCCGGGTCGGCCAGGCCGTAGGAGCGGAACATCGCCGAGGTGATCTCGAGGATCCGCTGCGGGCCCGGGGAGCCGGCGAAGTCCCCGGGGTCCAGCCGCCGGTTGGTGGATGCGTACCGGCCGGGATGGCGCAGCGCGTACCCCCGGTACGCCGCTCCGAACGCGCCCAGCGCGTCCCGCCCGGCGCGGCCGGCCACCGCGTCGCCGAGCAGGGCGGCCAGCTCGGTCGCTGCCAGCAGCGTGATCCGGCTGCGCAGGTCATCGAGGTTGCGGACGTGCGAGTAGAGGCTGGCGTCCCGGACCCCGAGCTGCCGGGCCAGCCCGGAGACCGTCACCCGGTCGAAGCCGATGTCGTCGGCGAGGTCGGCGGCCGCGGCGACGACCTTCTCCGGTGTGAGGCCCTGCCGTACCACGCCCACCGCCTAGGAGGTTTAAGTCTTTGCCTAGAGATCCTAGGCGAAGTAGCGTCCGCCGCATGAGAAGACTCACCGAGAAGGAGATCCGCGGGTCGTTCGTCAACTGCTCCAAGGGCGAGGCCACCCGGCTGCCGATGCCACGTGACCTGGACACCCGCCCGTGGGACGACTTGGATTTCCTCGGCTGGAGCGACCTGTCGGCGCCCGACCGCAGCTACCTGGTCGCCGAGCGCGGAAACGCCCGGCAGGGGGACGCGCTGGTCGGGATCGTCCTGCGGTCAGCCGCCGGGCAGCGCGGCTACCTGCGGCGCAGCCTGTGCTCGTTCTGCCTGACCCAGCACCCGGGCAGCGGGGTGGCGCTGATGACCGCGCGCAAGACCGGCGCGGCCGGACGCCAGGGCAACTCGGTCGGCACCTACGTCTGCAGCGACCTGGCGTGCTCGCTGTACCTGCGCGGCCGGAAGAAGCCCGCGGTCGGCGGGCGGATCGAGGAATCGCTGACCGTCGAGGACCAGGTCGCGCGGGTACGGATGCACCTGGAGAGCTTCCTGGACAGCCTGGACGCGTAGCCGGGCGGCGGCGCGGTCAGGCCACGTTGCGGGCGAGCTGGTCGATCGCGCGGTGCAGGTCGGCCAGCCGGACGGTGACCGTCGTGTCGCCGGAGGCCGACAGCTGCGTCAGGCACGCCTCGACGTACTCCCGGACCAGCGCCGAGGGCGTGATCTTGCGCCGCGCGGCTTCGGCCTCCAGCTGCTCGGAGAGCGCGGCCGGCAACCGGGTGGAGTGCACCACGGTCGCGGGCCGCTCGACCGACTCGACCGTCGCCCCTGACCAGTCGGTGTCGGCCAGCGCTTTCATCGCGTCGTCGCGGCTCATACGTCGCTCCTTCCGAGCATGCCGGCAACCAGGCTGGCCTCGTCGCCGTCCAACTCGCGGGCCGAGACGACCAAGTACTGGTCGGGGTCCTCCTCGACCAGCGCCACGGCCACCCACCGGCCGTCGCGGGTCGCGGCGGCCACCCGGAGCACCGCGCCGACGTGCTGGCGGACCCGCCGCGGTGCGCGGAGCACCTGCAGTGCGGCCTGCCAGCCGATTCCGGCGGCGTCGAGGGCGTCGTACGAACGCTCGTCGAACCGGTAGGTCTCGTCCACGGACTGAACGTAGACGAGTGTAAACACCCGGGGTGACCGGGGGCTAGCCTGCGGTCTTCTCCGCGGGCGCGTAGGTGACCGCCATCGCGCCGCCCGGGAACGGTTCGGAGCTGACCAGCGTCAGGTCGGTCGGGCTGGTGAACAGCGGCAGACCGGAGCCGAGCGCCACCGGATGGATCACCAGCCGGTACTCGTCGACCAGCCCGCGCTGGATCAGCGCGCGGGCGAACCCGGCGCCGCCGTGCGCGAGCAGCTCGTCGCCGTCCTCCTCCTTGAGCCGGTTCACCTCGGTGACGAGGTCACCGCGCACCACGGTGGTCTCCGGCCACGACCCTTCGGTCATCGTCCGGGAGAACACCACCTTCGGAATGTCGTTCATCGGCGCGGCGTAGGGCTCGTCGGACGTCGGCCAGTGCGCGGCCATGTCGCCGTAGGTGACCCGCCCCATCACGTGCGCACCCGCCTGGCCGAGCATGTCGACCATCCACTCCTGCAGTTCCTCGTCGATGCTCGGAAAGATCCACTCGACGTCACCGTCGTTCCTCCCCACGAATCCGTCGAGCGAGACCGACATCTTCAGTACGAGCTTCCGCGGCATGGCTCTGTGCGTAGCGAGGTTGACCGGCCCGCGCAACCCGGTTGGGAAGGCCCGACCCGTTCGGCTGCCGAAGACCGGCTGGCCGGGATCTGGCTGGCCCAAATCCGGCGACGCGGTACGTTCTGGCCGTGCACACGGTCGCGGTCCTCGCCCTGCAGTGCGTCATCCCGTTCGACCTGGCGATCCCGGTGGACGTCTTCGGGTGGACCCGCCTGCCCGACGGGTCCCCGGGCTACCGCGTCCTGGTCTGCGGGCCGGCCGGCGAGGTGGACGCCGGGACGTTCACGATCCGGGTCCGGCACGGCCTGGCCGCGCTCGCCGACGCCGACACGATCGTGGTGCCGGGCGTGGCCGACGAGGGCGCCCCGATTCCCGGCGACGTCCGGGACGCGCTGCGCGCCGCGGCCGCGCGCGGCACCCGCATCGCCTCGGTGTGCGCGGGGGCGTTCACGCTGGCCGACGCCGGCCTGCTCGACGGGCTACGAGCCACGACGCACTGGGTGGGCGCCGCCGAGCTGGCCGCCCGCTACCCGGCGATCGACGTCGACCCGGGCGTGCTGTTCGTCGACAACGGTCAGATCCTCACCTCCGCCGGGGCCGCGGCCGGCCTCGACCTGTGCCTGCACCTGGTGCGCCGGGACTACGGGTCGGCGGTCGCGGCCGACGCCGCCCGGTTCTCGGTGACGCCGCTGGAACGCGACGGCGGGCAGGCCCAGTTCATCGCCCACGAACCACCGGCACCCGACGGCCTGTCGCTGCAGCCGCTGCTGGCCTGGCTGGAGGAGAACCTGGGGCAGGAGCTCACCCTCGACCGGATCGCCCGGCAGGCGTCGCTCAGCCCCCGGACGCTGAGCCGCCGCTTCCGCGAACAGACCGGGACGACGCCGCAGCAGTGGCTGACCCGGGTGCGGCTGCGCCGGGCACAGCACCTGCTGGAGACGACCGGGCATCCGGTCGAGCGGATCGCGGCGCAGACCGGCTTCCCGTCGCCGAGCACGTTCCGGGACCGATTCAAGCGTCTCGTCGGCGTCAGCCCCGCGGCCTACCGGTCAAAGTTCCGCGCCACGCCGGCCGCGTAACCCGGCCCCGTCCGGCGAGCGACGCGCCCCGGGCGTGGCGGGGCACGCCCGGGGCGCGTCGGCCGCGTAACCCGGCGTCGGGCGGGGCACGGCCCGGGCGTCGGCCGAACCCGGCGCCGGGCCGTGCCGCCGTAACCCGGCCTCGCGCGGGGAGGGGCACGGCCCGGTTTCGCGTCAGACGCCGGTGGTGGAGCCGGGGCGGACGATCATCAGCACGACCACGACCGCCCAGAGCAGGTTGAACACACCGGTGGCCGCCCCGAGCCGCGCAGCAGCGCGAGTATCGGCTGCACCTCCGGTGGAGGGTGAGCCTGCGGCACCGGAAGTCGTGTAACCCCCGAGCGCGGCTGCCTGCTGAGGCAGCACGACGAGGCAGAGGACGCCCGCCGCGATCGCGGTGAGCACGATCGACGTGAGCAGCCACGCGTCGGTCAGGACGCCGAGCGCGGCAGCGGTCGCGAGCCCGAACGCCGGCACGGTGAGCCCGATGACCGTGTAGACGCGGCAGATCCGGTGCAGCGCGCCGAGGATCGTCACCGCGTGCGGATCCTCGGCGGCGGCGCGCAGATACCGGGGGAACATGCTGGCCGCGACCGTGACCGGTCCGATCGTGAGGATCGCGGCGAGGACGTGCAGGCTCAGAAAGATCGTGGCGTTCACGCGGCCCGACGCTAGGACCGCAGTGGACGCGCGAGAAGTGGCGAGAACGACGAGGATCGCCGGATTCCCGCCATCGCCGGATCCCGTCGCCGCGCACGCCCCCACGGATTAGTCAGACATCCCGCGGGATCGGTCTGCTCCGACCTGGAGCCCTCGGAGGGCGGCGCTGGCGTCCGCGCCGACGGACGCCGCGACCTTTGCGCCGGTCTCAAGTCCGTCGGCGCGGCCGTCAGCACCGTTCTCCGAGGGCCGCCGCGGGCTGTCTTGGGTGGCGAACTGGGTGGCGTGGAGCTCGGCGTAGCGTCCGCCGAGTGCGAGCAGCTCGGGGTGCGTGCCGCGCTCGACGATGCGCCCCGCCTCCACCACGAGGATCTGGTCGGCGGCCCGCACCGTGGACAGCCGGTGCGCGATCACGACCGCGGTGCGCCCGTCGAGCGCCTCGGCCAGTGCCGCCTGCACCGCGGCCTCGGACGTGGAGTCCAGGTGCGCGGTCGCCTCGTCGAGGATCACCACCCGCGGCCGGGCCAGCAGCAGCCGGGCGATCGTCAGGCGCTGCCGCTCCCCGCCGGACAGCCGGTAGCCGCGTTCACCGACGACGGTCTCCAGCCCGTCGGGCAGCGACGCGACGAGCTCGTCGAGCCGGGCGCGCCCCAGTGCGTCCCACAGGTCACCCTCGGTCGCCTCCGGCCACGCCAGCAGCAGGTTCTCCCGGATCGTCTCGTGGAAGAGGTGACCGTCCTGGGTGACCAGGCCGAGCGTGTCGCGCACCGACTCGGTGGTCAGGTCGCGGACGTCCTGCCCGGCCAGCCGTACGGCGCCCGCGTCGACGTCGTAGAGCCGGGGGATCAGCTGCGCGATCGTGGACTTCCCGGCGCCGGACGAGCCGACCAGCGCCACCATCTGCCCGGCGCCGACGCGGAACGAGACGTCGTGCAGCACCTCGGCGCCGCCGCGGGTGTCGAGCGTCGCGACCTCCTCCAGCGACGCCAGCGACACCTTGTCGGCCGACGGGTAGCTGAACCGGACGTGGTCGAACTCCACCGACACCGGGCCCTCGGGCACCGGCCGGGCGTCGGGCTTCTCGGTGATCAGCGGCGGCAGGTCGAGGACCTCGAAGACCCGCTCGAAGCTGACCAGCGCGCTCATCACCTCGACCCGGGCGCTGGCCAGCGCGGTCAGCGGCGCGTAGAGGCGGGTGAGCAGCAGCGCCATCGCGACCACCGCACCGGGGTCGAGCTGGTCGCGCAGCGCGTAGAAGCCGCCCAGCCCGTAGACCAGGGCGAGGGCGAGCGCGGACACCAGCGTCAGCGCGGTGATGAACACCGACTGCACCATCGCGGTGCGCACACCGATGTCGCGGACCCGCCCGGCGCGGTCGGCGAACGCCGCGGACTCCCGGTGCGGGCGGCCGTAGAGCTTGACCAGGGTGGCGCCGGGCGCGGAGAACCGCTCGGTCATCTGGGTGCTCATCACCGCGTTGTGGTTGGCGGCCTCGCGTTCCAGGCGCGCCAGGCGGCGGCCCATCCGCCGCGCGGGCAGGACGAACACCGGCAGCAGCACCAGCGCCAGCAGCGTGATCTGCCAGGAGATGCCGAGCATGACCACCAGCGTGAGGACCAGCGTCACCAGGTTGCCGACCACACCGGACAGCGTGTCGCTGAACGCGCGCTGCGCGCCGATGACGTCGTTGTTCAGGCGGCTGACCAGCGCGCCGGTGCGGGTGCGGGTGAAGAACGCGATCGGCATCCGCTGCACGTGGTCGAAGACGGCGGTGCGCAGGTGGAGGATCAGACCTTCACCGATGCTGGCCGACAGCCAGCGGGTGCCCAGACTCAGGGCCGCCTCGGCGACCGCGATCACCGCGATCAGCCCCGCGAGCCGCCCCACGACGCCGAACGGCTCCCCGCCGACGATCGCGTTGACGACGCGCCCGGCCAGCACGGGGGTGGCCACCGCCAGCAGCGCCCCGACGACCGACAATCCGAGGAACAAGGCAAGCAGCCGGCGGTGCGGGCGGGCGAACCCGCCGATGCGCCGCAGCGTCGCCAGGGAGAACGGCCTTCGCTCCTCGCTGGCGTGCATCGCGTGGTACAGCGAGTTCCACGCGGTCATTTCCATGCTCATGATGCTCACCCTCGAAGTCGCGGCCGACGTGTTCCCTGCCCGGAACGGTAAAAGCTGAAGTGAGCTTCAGGTCAACCCGTTGGGGTCGGTGCGGTGGTGCCCCCTCCTCGAGGACACCACCGCGCCTGCTTCACGGAAGCGTTGGCACGCTACCGCTGCCCACCGACAAAATCCGGCCGGCCCGCTCGTCGCGGACCGGCCGCGGCACGTTTGAGCCCACCCGGGGCACGGCGGCGTCGCGGGACGCCGCCGCACTCCGGACCCACGCCGCGCGGCGGATCGCGAACCAGATCACGTCAGCGGGTTCGCCGATCCCGGCCGGGCCGGTTGAACTGGTTGCGGTACGCCTTGTGGAACGCCCGCTCCCGGGACCGCAGCTCCGAACGCAGCCGGGCGTCGGTGCGGGCCGCGGCCCACTCGTTCTCCCGGATCAGCTTGCGGTAGCTGTCCAGCCGCCGCGCGGGCAGCAACCCGGCGTCGATCGCGGCCCGGACCGCGCAGCCGGGTTCGCTGCCGTGCGCGCAGTCGCCGAACCGGCAGTCCGCGGCGAGCGCGTCGATGTCGGCGAACGCCCGGTGCAGGCCGTCCTCGGCGTCGTACAGGCCGACGCCGCGCAGCCCGGGGGTGTCGATCAGGACGCCCCGCCCGCCGCGCAGCGGGATCATCTCGCGGCGGACCGTGGTGTGCCTGCCCTTGCCGTCGACCTCGCGGACGTCCTGGACCGCCAGGTCGGTGCCGGTCAGCGCGGTGGCCAGCGTGGACTTGCCGACCCCGGACTGCCCGACGAGCACGACGGTGCCGGTCAGCGCGTCGGCCAGCGCGTCGAGCCCGTCACCGGCCACGGCGCTCACCGCGACGACGTCCGCGCCGACGGCGACGGTGTCGATCTGTTCGCGCACCCGGGCGACGTCCGGGCAGGCGTCGGTCTTGGTCAGCACCACGACGGGCCGGGCGCCGCTCTCCCAGGCCAGCGCCAGCAGACGTTCGGCGCGGCCCAGGTCGACCTCGACGGTGCAGGGCACGATGACCGCGACCACGTCGACGTTGGCGGCCAGCACCTGCCCGTGCGAGAGCCCGGACGCCGCGGCCCGCACCAGCGCGGTCCGCCGCGGCAGCACCGCGTGCAGGTAGAGGCCCGAGAGTGCCACCCAGTCGCCGGTGCACACGTCGGTGCGGGTGAACTCCGCACGGACCGGGCCGGCCGCGGTGATCACGTCGCACTGGCCGCGGTCGACGCGCACGACCCGGCCCGGGGTCAGCCCACCGGCGGCGTGCGGCGCGAACGCGTCCGCCCAGGTGGAATCCCAACCGAAAAGCTCAAGTGAAGAAGACAACGCAGGAACCCTTTACGGGATGGTGGTCCCGGCGAGCCCGCGAAGGCGGGGACGCTCAGCCGGCGACCGGAAGGACGAGGGACGGCCGGACGCTGCGCGGGGCAGCGTCAACCACAGCGGCGGCCATACCCCACCTCCGATCCCGTACCGAGTCCGTGTTTTCCCTGCGGAGCAGCACAGTACCCGGTACATATTCGGCCCGCACGCGAATATTCGCGTGCGACCCTGCCGGGCATGGGAGGGCTACCCCGGACGTATTGGAGCGTCTGGACGGTTCAGGTCGTCAACCGGGCCGGGTCGGTCGTGCTGTTCCTGCTCGCGTTCTACCTGTCGGCCGAACGCGGTCTCGGGCCGGCCGCGATCGGCCTGGTGATGAGCGCGTTCGGGTTCGGCGCGATGGCCGGTGCGCTGCTCGGCGGCCAGCTGGCCGACCGGTGGGGACGACGTCCGACGCTGATCGCCGCGGCGCTGGGCAACGCCGCCGCGCTGGCCGTGCTCGGCGCCGCCCGGCCGGTGCCGCTGATCGTCGCCGCGGCGTTCGCGTTCGGCACCACCCGCGGGCTGCACGAGCCGGCGCTAGCCGCGGTGGCCGTCGACGTGGTGCCCGCCGACGCGCGGATGCGCGCGTTCAGCCTGCTGTACTGGGCGCAGAACCTCGCCAACGGCGCGGCCGCGCTCGGCGGCGGGCTGCTCGCGGGCGTCGACCTGCGGCTGGTGTTCGCGGTGGACGTGGCCTCCAGCCTGGCGCTGGCCGCGCTGGTGGCGGCCACCGTGCCCGAGACCCGGCCGGACGCTCCCGAGGACACCGACCGCGACGGCGCGCCCGGCCCGGACCCGGTGTTTCTCGGCCTGTGCGGAACCGGGTTCCTGATCACGCTGATCTTCGGGCAGCACCTGACCGCGCTGCCGCTGTCGATGGCCGCCGACGGGTTGCCCGCGCGCGCGTTCGGGCTGGTGATCGCGGTGAACACCGCGCTGATCGCCGCCGGGCAGCTGTTCGCGCCGCGGCTGCTCACCGGCCGCGACCCGTCCCGGTTGCTGGCGGTCACCGCCGCGGTGGCCGGGGCGGGGTTCGGACTGACCGCGCTGGCCGACTCCACCGCCGGGTACGCGGGCACGGTCGTGGTGTGGACGCTCGCCGAGATCGCGATGGTCCCGGCCACCGCGACGCTGCTGGCCGCCCTGTCCCCGGCCACCGCACGGGGCCGCTACCAGGGTCTCTACGGCCTGGCCGGTGGGCTGGCGTTCGCGGTGGCGCCGGTGGCGGGCGGCCTGGTGCTCGGCGCCTACGGCGACGCGCCGCTGTGGGCCGGGTGCGTGGTCGTCGGGCTGCTCGCGTCCGCGCTGCATCTGTCCGCCGCGGGTGCACGGCGCCGCCGCACGGCCGCGCTTGCCGAGGCGGTGCCACCGGCCCCGGCCTGACGCGGCCACCCCCGCGCCGGCCCCGGCCTGACGCGGCCACCCCGGCGCCGGCCCCGGCCGGGCGGGGCCACCCCGGCGCGGGCCTCGGCCGGGCGGGGCCAGGCCGGTTCGGCGCGTCAGGCCGGTTCGGCGGCCGGGCGCGGTGGGAGCGGCAGCGGCACCGCGGGCAGCCCGTCGATGCTCTCGCGGTTGTACTCCTTGCTCGCGCAGTACGCGGCGAAGCCGTCCTCGCCCTTGCGTCCGAAGTAGTCGGCGTGCAGGGAGCGGTCCTCGCGGTAGTCCATGAACGGGACGGCGAAGCCGCAGCTGTCGCTGATCCGGTCGGCGGTGACGACGATGACCGCCCGCACCCCGGTCGCGTCGGCGTCGGCCATCGTGGCCACCAGCGCACCGAACCGGGGGTCGTCGCGGTACACCGGCTCGCCGCGCCCGTGGATCCGCAGCACGGTCGGCGGCCCGGTGAACGCGCACCACATCAGCGTGATGCGGCCGTTCTCCCGCAGGTGGGCGATGGTTTCGGCGTGGCTGCCGCCGAAGTCGAGGTAGGCGACGGTCTGCTCGTCAAGCACCGCGAGGGAACCGGAGCGGCCCTTCGGGGAGAGGTTGACGTGGCCGTCGCCGGACAGCGGGGCGGTGGCGACGAAGAACACCGGCTGGGCCCCGATGAAGGTCCGGAGCCGCTCGTCGATCCGTTCGTACAGCTTTCCCATGCCTCGATCCTGCGCCAGGGTGTTCGGTCCGTGGAACCGGATTCCCACCCGCCGGTCTTACATAACTGGCGAGGCATATAGCCAGAGTGTTATGTTCGAGGCCCGGTACCCGAGAAGAAGGAGCCCTCCGGTGGAACGACTGACGCACGTCGACGGCCGGCACGTGCTGCGGATCGAACGGCGGCTGGCCCACCCACCGGCCCGGGTCTGGCGGGCACTGATCACCCCCGCGGAGCTGAGCCGCTGGTTCCCGGCCGACGTGTCCGGCGGATTCGAGCCGGGCGGGAAACTGACGTTCACGTTCCGCGAGGAGGAGGCTCCGCCCTCGGACGGGCAGGTCGTCGCGTTCGAGCCAGAGCGGGTGTTCGCGTTCACCTGGGAGGAGGACGTGCTGCGCTGGGAACTGGCCCCGGACGGCGAGGGTAGCCTGCTCACGCTGGTGCACACGTTCGACGACGGCCCCGGCGCGGCGAGTTTCGCGACCGGCTGGGTGGCCTGTATCGACGTCCTGGACGCGAGCCTGGACGGACGGCCCACCGCCGAGCCGTCGGCCGGCTGGACCGCCGCGACCCACGACCACTACCTGGACGCGTTCGGGCTGCGCGAAGGCGTCACCGAGACCACACCCGGCGGCGGGTGGCGGGTGCGGTTCGTCCGCCAGCTGACCAAGCCGGTCGGCACGGTGTGGGAGCGGCTGTCCGCTCCGGACGGTCTGGACCCGGCCGGTGACCGGCAGGAACAGGCACCGACGTCGCTGCGCTACCGCTGGGCCGGCGAGCCGGGCGCCACGCTCGGCTGGGAACTGAGCCCCGGTCCCGGTGGGGCACGCGCGGTGCTCACGGTGGCCGGCTCGGCGGCGTCCCCCAGAAGTGCCGAGCAGGCCTACCGGGCCTGCCGCGACCGCCTCGACGCGCTCGCGGCGGACCTGCGGGCCTGACGGGTCACCAGCCGCCGACGCGGGCCGGTGCGCGCGCCGGGAGCACCCGGTCGAGGTGGTGGCGCAGCACGCCGAGCGCCTCGTCGACGCTGCGGACACCCCCGAGCACGCTGGTCGCCAGGCCGCTGGACATCGCCAGCAGCCCGACGGCCTCGGCGCGCGGGTCGGCGGGGGGCCGCAGCACGGTCCGCAGCTGCTGGACCAGCAGTTCCTCGCGGGCGTCGGGCCCGGCGAGCACGGCCTGGGCGGCGATCGTGGAGTCGGTCATCGCCAGCACCGCGAACGCGGCATGGGCGAGGTGGAACCGGCGGGTGTCCGGGTCGGTGGGCAGCAGCGCGGCCAGCGTCGCCTCGATCACCGACCGCGGTGAGGGCGCCGGCCCGGCCGCCGCCACCCGGCGGGTGACCTGATCGGACAGTCGCCGGGTCAGGTAGCCGGCGGTGAACAGCAGCAGCTGCTCCTTGCTGGGGAAGTAGTACTGGACCAGGCGCAGCGAGACGCCCGCCTCGGCGGCCACCTCCCGCAGGCTCATCCCGTGCAGACCGTGGACGCCCACGACCCGGAGCAGTGCGTCGGCGATCTCCCGCCGCCGTTGCTGATGATCCACCCTTTTCGGCATGTCGTCAGCGCCTCCGTCCGGTCCAGCACACCCGTTTCTCACTGGTACGTCCGGTCACTCCGGTTCGGTTCGACACCATCGGTTACGACCCGGCGTTTTGCCCACTGTGGAGACGAACATCCGGTAACTGATTGGCTGAAAGTGCGGGAACCGGCCTCCCCCGTACGGGCATTACTCGGGCGTGGCGCGCGCCGCGCCGCGAATCCACGGAACCTTTTCTCACAAAACTCACATCTACCGTGCTTGTGTACTCCCTGCCCGAAACATCTTGAGGAGGGACATACATGGCATCTAAGACTGCACGTGGAGCCGCCCTGGCGCTGGCGGGCCTCGCCGTCGCCGGGGGCGTGGCAGGCATGGCCGGCACCGCCCAGGCGGCCACCCCGGCAGGTCACGCCGGCACGGTCAGCGCGAACGGCTGGGGCTGGAACGGCGACGACGACCAGGTCGTCGGCGTCTTCCGCAGCTACCGGCAGTGCAACTGGGCCGGTCGCGTCGGGGAGTACCGGGGCTTCTGGGAGGACTACGACTGCGACTTCGTCCGCACCGGCTACCGGGGCTCCTGGCGCAGCCAGTGGGGTTCGCCGTTCCACCGCTCCTGGGAGAGCGGCGGCTGGCACTACCGCGGCGTCTGGGTCCTGCGCGCCGAGCGCTGCGACTGACCGCCTGAGAAACCCCAGGTCGGCGTAAACCCCTGCCGACCTTGCCCGCCGGCCCCATCGGATGCCCCCCAGCGTCCGGTGGGGCCGGTGCTCTCTGCGCCGCGCTCTGTGGGCGGCAGGGCATGCTGGAGTGCATGAGCTACGCGACCGTCGCCGGCCTCCGCACCTACTACGAGACGCACGGCACCGGGGATCCGGTCCTCCTGCTGCACGGCGGCCTGGCCACCGCCGACAGCTGGGCACCGCAGATCGCCGCGCTGTCCGAGCAGTACCAGGTAATCGTGCCCGAGCGACGCGGCCACGGCCGCACCGGCGACGTCGACGGCCGGTACACCTACCGGCTGATGGCCGCCGACACGATCGGGTTCGCCGAGACCCTCGGCCTGGCCTCCGCGCACGTGGTCGGGTGGAGCGACGGCGCGCTGGTCGGCGCCTACGTCGCGCTGGACCGGCCGGACCTGGTGGAGAAGCTGGTCCTCATCGGCCAGTACCTCGACCCGTCCGGCGCGCGCCCGGAACTCGCGTCGATGCTGGACGACGGAGACTTCGGGGAGTTCGCCCGCCCGGGTTACGACCGGCTCTCCCCGGACGGTCCGGAACACTTCGACGTCGTCCTGGCCAAGATCCTGCGGATGTGGCGCGAAGACCCCGGGCCCGGCCTGAGCGCGCTGCCCGGGATCACCGCGCCGACGCTGGTCATGCAGGGCGACGACGACTTCGTCACGGTCGAGCACAGCGCCGCAGTGGCCCGGGCGCTGCCGGAGGCCCAGCTGGCGGTCGTGCCCGGCACCTCCCATGGGCTGCCGATGGAGAAACCCGCGCTGGTCAACCAGCTGCTGCTGGACTTCCTCGGCGGCGAACACCCGACGAAGCTCGCTCCGCTCACCCCGTGAGCGACGAGCAGCACCGCCCGCCGTTACCGGACTGTACAACTGGTGAGGTGACGGACCCTTACCCGATACGGACGATCCACCCGGACGAGCTCACCGCGTGGCTGCGCATGGTCGCCGACACCTGGGGCCAGGACTACTCCGACCAGGACGTCGAGGACCTCCGCGCCCTGATCGGCCCCGACCTCGACCGGATGCTCGGGGCGTTCGACGGGGACCAGCCGGTCGGCGCCACCGGCTACCACCGGCGGCTCCTGACCCTTCCCGGCGGCCGCCCCACCCCGATCGCCGCCGTCAACTGGGTCGGCGTGAGCCCCACCCACCGCCGCCGCGGGCTGCTCACCGCGCTGACCCGGCGGCAGCTCACCGAACTGCACGAGAGCGGTGCCGAGCCGATCGCCGTGCTCACCGCGTCCGAGGCCGCGATCTACGGGCGCTTCGGGTACGGCATCGCCGGCACCCGGCTGCGGCTGACCGTCGACAGCCGCAACGCCGCGTTCACCCCGGCCGCCGGGGGAGCACCGGCCGGGGGAGCCCTCGGCGCGGTCCGGCGGGTGCCGGTCGCCGACGCCCGGCCGCTGATCACCCCGGTCTACGAGGCCGTCCGCACCACCACAGTCGGGTGGCTCGACCGCCCGGACCGGTTCTGGCACACCCGCTTCGACGACCCTGAACACCAGCGCGACGGCGCCACCGCACTCCGCGTCGTCGTCCACGGCGCACCCGACGGGTACGCGATCTACCGGCTGGGACACCAGAAAGTCCACCTCGTCGAGCTGGCCGCCACCACCCCGGCCTCCCACGCGGCCCTCTGGCGTTACCTGCTCGACCTCGACCTGCACCCGGCCGTCGAGTGCGACGCCGCGCCCGACGAACCGCTGCTGCACCTGCTGCTCGACCACGGCGCCGCCGCGGCCACCGTCCACGACCAGCTCCACGTGCGGCTCGTCGACCTCGGCCGCGCACTGCGGGCCCGCGCCTACTCCGCCCCGGTCGACGTCGTCCTCGAGGTCACCGACCGGTTCTGCCCATGGAACAGCGGCCGCCACCACCTCGCCGCCGACCCCGGCGGCGTCTCCTGCGAACCGACCGGCGCACCCGCCGACCTGCGGCTGTCCGCGGCCGAGCTCGGCGCGGTGTACCTCGGCGGCACGAGCCTCGCCGCGCTGGCCGCGGCCGGACGGGTCGAGGAACTGCGGCCCGGTGCGGTGGCGCGAGCCGCGGCGGCGTTCCGCGGGGAACGGGAGCCGTTCTACCCGGGCGGCGAAGTCTTCCCCGTGTACTGAGTGGCCGCGGGGGGTGGCCGCGGGGGGTGGCCGCGCTGACCCCGTCGGGTTCATCGAGTCCACTACCGGGCGAAATGGACTGGCGATCGCCGCGCCCGCTCCGGTTGGCTGACGGGGGAGAACCGCACCACCGCACCAGGAGGCCCCGTGATCACCACCGGCGCGCTACTCGGCATCGCCGCCGTCGCCCTCGGGCTCGTCCTGACCCCCGGCCCGAACATGATCTACCTGGTCTCCCGCACCCTCACCCAGGGCCGCCGCGCCGGACTGGTCTCACTCACCGGCGTCGCGGCCGGATTCCTCGTCTACCTCACCGCGGCCACCGCCGGGCTCGTCGCGATCTTCACCGTCGTCCCCGCGCTCTACACCGCGATCAAACTCGCCGGCGCCGCCTACCTGCTCTACCTCGCCTGGCAGACCCTGCGCCCCGGCGGCGCCAACGTGTTCGACCCCGCGCCGCTGCCACCCGACCCCGCCCGCCGGCTGTTCACGATGGGACTGGTCACCAACCTGCTCAACCCCAAGATCGCGATCCTCTACATCTCGCTGCTGCCGCAGTTCGTCGACCCGGCACTCGGCCACGTCGCGCTGCAGAGCCTCACGCTGGGCAGCGTCCAGATCGCCGTCGCACTCACCGTCAACGCGCTGATCGTCGTCTCCGCCGGCGCGATCGCCACGTTCCTCGGCGCCCGCCCGACCTGGCTGAAGATCCAGCGGTACCTGATGGGCACCGTGCTCGCGGGGCTCGCGGTCAAGCTCGCCACCGAACGCTCGAAAGCCGTCGCCGTGGCCGCCTGAGGGAGACCCTCCCGAACCCCTACTTTACATAATGCACATTATCGGGGAACCGGAACGGGGGGCCAGACCACGGTCGCCAGGTCCTCCTTGAGGTCCGCGCACCACTCGTCCCAGCGCGCCAGCCGCACTTCCGTCAGGTACGTCCCGGGCACCACCTCGGTCGCCGGGTAGCCCGCCCGCATCCGCGCGTACGCCAGCGTGTGCGCCGCCGGGGTGGCCACCGGATCGCCCGGCCGCACCGGCTGCTCCAGCACCGTGTGGACGATCGGCTCGGCGAACCCCCACAAGCCCAGCAGGTACGCGCTGGCCTGCGTCGAGGTGCAGCCGAACACCTGCACCTCCGCCTCGGCCTGCGCCCACGGATCCCGGCACCCCGCACGGACCACGTCCCAGCCCCGCGGGTTCGCCCCCACCTGCACCAACAACCCGACACTGTGCAACAAACCGGACAGGAATGCGGCGCTGACGCCGTTGCGGTCCGCACCCTCACCCGCCGCGATCTTCCGGCACATCGCCGCCACCACCATGCTGTAGTGCGCCAACGCGTCCAGATCGAAGCTCTCCGGCGTCGGCACGTCCGACCGCAACGCCGAACTGGCCAGCGCCAGCGCCTGAATCGCGTCGAACCCCAGCAGCACCACCGCACCCGCGAGCGTGTCCACCGGGTGCGGCGAACAGAACACCCCGGAGTTCACCAGCTTGAGCACCTCGGTGGCCGTCGCGATGTCGTGCTCGATGATCTGGACCAGATCCGCCACGTCGCAGTCCGGCCGCGCGGCCATCTCCACGATCTGCGTGTACACCGCGGGTGGCCGCGGCAAGGAATGCACCGACCCCAGAAACGCCTGGATCTGCCCCTCGGTGACGGCCTGCCGCACCGCCACCACCTGCTCGATCGCCGCCACCAGATCCTCCGGGCGGCACGGCTTGAGCAGGAACCGCTGGGTCAGCCCGAGCGCGGCGATCACCGACTCCCGATCGGTCTGCCCGGTCAGGATGATCCGCGCCGTGGACGGGTGCCGCTCCCGCACCGCGGCCATCACCTGGACCCCGTCCATCCCCGGCATCCGCATGTCGCACACCAGGACGTCGACCGGCTGCTCGGCCATCAGCGCCAGCCCCTCCGCGCCCGAGTTGGCGAACTGCATGTCCCACTCACCGCGCTGGGTGCGCAGCATCCGCCGCAGCCCCGACAGGATGTTCGGCTCGTCGTCGATGAACATCACCCGCAGCACGCGCTCACCACCCCGCCATCGGATCCGGCCCCGGATCCGGCTGATCCACCGTCCCCGGCAGGATCAGCCGGAACGTCGTCCCCTCGCCGACCACCGAGTCGACCTCGATCGACCCGCCGTGCTTGCCCACCACACAGCTGTGCGCCATCGCCAGCCCTTGCCCGGTGCCCTTCCCGACTTCCTTCGTGGTGAAGAACGGGTCGAAGATCCGCATCCGCGTCGCCTCGTCCATCCCGGTGCCGGTATCGCTCACCGCGATCTGGACCGAATCACCGACCCGCCGGGTACTGATCCCGATCCGCCCCTGCTCCTGCTCCCCGCGGCGCGCCTGCTGCTCGGCGATCGCGTGCGCGGCGTTGACGATCAGGTTCAGCACCACCTGTTTGAGCTCTCCCTCGTAACAGGGCACCAGACCCACCGCCGGATCCAGCTCCATCTCCATGTGGGCCACGTATTTCCACTCGTTGCGCGACACCTGCACGGTCGACTCCACCGCCCGGTTGAGATCGGTGTCGGTGCGGCCCTGCCCCGGGTGGGAGAACTCCTTCATCGCCCGGACGATCTCCGCGACCCGGCCCACCCCTTCCAGGGTCTGCTCGAGCGCGCTGGGGATCTCGGTGCCGAGGAAGTCCAGGTCCAGCCCGTCCACCAGCAGTGACAGCCGGGCCCGCAGATCGTCCACCGACGGCGCCGGCGCGTCCCCGCGGGGATCCTGCTCGGCGCCGCGCGCCACGTTCGCGATCGACCGCAGCGCCTCCAGCACGTCGGTGAACGAGTCGGCCAGGAACAGCACGTTGTCCGAGACGTACTGCACCGGCGTGTTGATCTCGTGCGCCAGGCCCGCGGCCAGCTGGCCGATCGACTCCAGCCGGGTGGCCTGCGCCAGCTGGCGTTCCAGCGCGGTGATCCGGGTGACGTCGGCCCCGACCCCGATCACCCCGCCGGGGGTGCTCGCCTCCGCGTGCCGGGGCAGGACACTGAGCAGCAGCACCTGCGCCGGCCCGTCCGGGCTCGTCACGGTCACCGTCTGGTCGACCACCGGGGTACCGCTGTCGAGCACGTGCCCCTCGATCTGTGCGATCAGCAGCCCCAGCTCGTCCTGGTCCAGCTCCCCTTCCCGCTTGCCGACCAGGTCCTTCTCGCTTCCCAGGCCGCGCAGCCGCGCGTAGGGCTCGTTGCAGCCCAGGTAGCGGTGCTCGGTGTCCTTCCAGAACACCACGTGCGGGATCGTGGACAGCACGCTGGCCAGCAGCTCCCGCTCGGTGTGCAGCTCGTGGGCGACCGCCTCCGCGCGCTCGGCGATCCGCTGCGCCTCCTCGGCGCTGCGCCGCCGCTCGGTGATGTCCTCGGTGAGGATCACGAAGTACTCGCCGGTGTCGGACCCGGTACCCGGGCCCATCCGCAGGCTGACGCTGTAGGGGCGTCCGTCCCTGGTCTCGGTGTCGTACTCCAGGTCCAGGCGGCCCCCGGAGGCCACCTCGCGGCGCAGCCGCTCCACCTCGTCCGGGGGGAACGACGCGCGGGGTAGCAGCAGGTCGAGCGGATGCCGCCCGACCGCGTCGGCCGGGCTGACTCCGGTCGCCTGGCTGAACGCGGGGTTCATCCACTCGATCCGGCCCTCGGCGTCGGCGAGCGCCAGCCCCAGCGGAGAGCGCAGCGCGTTGGCGCCCAGACGCCGCATGGCCTCCGCCGAGGGCACCATCGGCGCCGCGTCGGCGGGTTGCCCCAGCTCGCCCATCGCCAGCCTCCCGTGCCCGGCGTCCGGCGGGTGTCCCAGCGGCGAACGCTTTCGCCTAAGATACGGCTAAAGTGGCGTAAAGGGAATTAACCGGACAAGGCTGGTAGACGAACCATGGCACGAATCCTCATGGTCGACGACGAACCACGCGTCCTCGACGGCGTCCGCCGCAACCTCGCCAGCCACTACACGATCGAAACCGCACTCTCCGGCGCCGATGGCATCGCCATCCTCGAACACAACCGCCACAGCACCGACCCCTTCGCAGTCATCGTCTCCGACATGATGATGCCGCAAATGAACGGCGCCCAATTCCTCGCCAAAGCCCACGAAATCACCCCCGACGCCGTCCTCATGATCCTCTCCGGCCAAGCCGACCTCCCCTCCACCATCGCCGCCGTCAACGAGAGCAGCCTCTTCCGCTTCATCGCCAAACCCTGCAGCCCCCACGGACTCCGCAGCTCCATCGACGACGCCCTCCGCCAATACCAACTCGTCCACGCCGAACGCGAACTCCTCCAGAAAACCCTCGCCGGCTCCGTCGACGTCCTCGCCCAACTCCTCTCCCTCGGCAACCCCGACGCCTACAGCCGCACCACCCGCACCAGCCGCATCACCGACACCGCCGCCCGCACCCTCCGCCTCGGCCACGTCTGGGAACTCCGCGCCGCCGCCAAACTCAGCCAAATCGGACTCGTCGCCATCCCACCCGACGTCGTCGAACGCGTCGAAACCGGCGCCAACCCCACCCCCGACGAAACCACCATGTACGCCACCCACCCCCAAGTCGCCCACGACCTACTCATCCGCATCCCCCGCATGGAACGCGTCGCCCGCTGGATCTCCCTCCAAAACTCCGACGGCGACCACCCCGCCGCCGACGACGAAGAAGCCCAATGCATCGACGTCCTCGCCGTCGCCACCAAATTCGTCGCCGCCCGCCAGAACGCCGAAGAACCCACCGCCACCGCCCGCCGACTCACCGGCACCTGCCGCCACCGACCCGACGTCATCCAAGCCGTACTCCACGCCGCCACCACCGTCGCCACCACCCAAGGCGAAATCCGCGAACTCACCGTCCGCGACCTCCGCCTCGGCCAGGTCTTCCAACACGACGTCCTCGCCACCACCGGCACCGTCCTCGTCCGCAAAGGCGACACCGTCACCGAAGCCGTCAAAATCCGCCTCACCAACTTCGCCACCAGCGTCGGCGTCAACGAACCCATCCGCGTCACCGACCCCCAATAACCCAAAGGGCGGCGACCCCCACCAGGGGACCGCCGCCCTTCCGGACGAACGAAACTCAGATCAAACCGAGCTGACGCACCGCGTCCCGCTCCTCGGCCAACTCCTGCACCGACGCGTCGATCCGCTCCCGCGAGAACGCATCGATCTCCAGACCCTGCACGATCTCGAACTTCCCACCCTTCGCCGTCACCGGGAACGACGAGATCAGACCCTCCGGCACACCGTACGAACCGTCCGACGGAATCGCCGCCGACGTCCAGTCACCCTCCGGCGTCCCGTTCACCCACGTGTACACGTGGTCGATCGCCGCGTTCGCCGCCGACGCCGCCGACGACGCCCCCCGCGCCTCGATGATCGCCGCACCCCGCTTGGCCACCGTCGGAATGAACTCGTCCTTCAACCAGGACGCGTCCACCTGCTCCGCCGCGATCTTCCCGTTGACCTCCGCGTGATACAGGTCCGGGTACTGCGTCGCCGAGTGATTACCCCAGATCGTCAGCTTCTTGATCGCCGACACCGGCACGTCCAGCTTCGACGCCAGCTGCGAGATCGCCCGGTTGTGGTCCAGACGCGTCATCGCCGTGAACCGCTCCGCCGGCACGTCCGGCGCGTGCGCCTGCGCGATCAACGCGTTCGTGTTCGCCGGGTTACCGACCACCAACACCTTGATGTCATCCGCCGCGACCGCGTTGATCGCCTCACCCTGCGGCTTGAAGATCCCGCCGTTGGCCTCCAGCAGATCCCCGCGCTCCATGCCCTTCGTCCGCGGCCGGGCACCCACCAGCAGCGCCACGTTCGCGCCGTCGAACGCCACCCGCGGATCGTCGGAGATGTCCACGCTCTGCAGCAGCGGGAAGGCGCAGTCCGCCAGCTCCATCGCGGTGCCCTCGGCCGCCTTCAGAGCGGGGGTGATCTCCAGCAGCCGCAGCTTGACCGGAACATCCGGCCCCAGCAGATGCCCGGACGCAATCCGGAACAACAGCGCGTAGCCGATCTGTCCCGCCGCACCGGTGACCGTGACCGTCACTGGTCCCTGCACCATCTCGCCTCCCACCGTCGTTGCTTACCGCCTGACGACGCTACCCCTGCCCCACTCCCGAGGGAGGGACCGGTCCCGTGGGTGTGACGTTTGCGTCTTTGGGTTGTGCGTTATGACGTATGGGCTTGTTACTACGTGGTCAGTTCTCCAGCAATCCCAGCATCTCCGGGATACCGAAGAACCGTGCCGTGTCCAGGGCGGACGGTCCACCCGCGTGCGGGTCCGCACCGGCCGCCAGCAACGCCTTCACGCTCGGCTCCGACCGCCGGAACACCGCAGCCGCCAGCGGCGTCTGACCACGGTCGTTGACCCGATTCGCGTCCGCACCCCGGGCCAGCAGCGCCGCGACGGTCTCCGGATGGTCGTAGTACGCCGCCAGCAACAGCAACGTGTCGCCCTTGCTGTTGGTCAGGTTCACCGGCAGACCCGCATCGACCTCGGCCGCCAGCTCCTCGGCATGCCCACCGCGCGCCAGGTCGAACATCCGATGCGCGAACGCCAGCGTCTCCGCGTCCAATTCCTCCGCCACGGAAGCCACCTTAGGCGGGCTCCCCCACCCGTCGTCAGCCTGCCCTTGTGGTGGTTGGGTGTGTGTTTGCGTATGGGCTTGTTATTACTGATCCAGGGTGCGGGTCGGCAGAATGGACCCGATCCGCCTTTCGACGACGGGAGGACGATGCGCCTCGGGCTGCTGGGCCCTCTGGAGCTGCGGGACGCCGAGGGCTTGCCGGTGCCGGTGACCGGCGCCCGGCGGCGCGCTCTGCTGGGCCGGTTGGCGCTGGATCCGGGGCGTGTGGTGACCACCGACCGGCTCGTCGACGACCTGTGGGGCACGCGGCCGCCGTCGGCGCCGGTCAGCGCGCTGCGGTCGGCGGTGTCGCGGCTGCGCCGCGATCTGGACCGCGCGGGCCCGCCGGGCCGGAAGGCGGTCGGTTCGCCTGGTGCAGGCTACCGGCTGGACCTCTCCCCCGCGTGCGTGGACCTGCACGAGTTCGAACGATTGACGACGTCCGGTTCGGCCGCGGTCCTTTCCGGGGACGCCGACCGCGGCGCGAAGCTGCTGCGGGACGCGCTGGGGCTCTGGCGCGGCCCGGTGCTGGCCGACGCCGGGGGCGCCCCGTTCGTCGCCGCCGTGGCCGCGCGCGCCGGGTCGCTGCGGCTCTCCGCAATCGAGGCCCGGGTGGACGCCGATCTGGCGCGGGGCGTGGACCCGGAGACGCTGGTGACCGAGCTGACCGCGGCCTGCGCGGAGTACCCGCTGCGGGAGGGGCTGGCGGCGCGGCTGATCCGGGCGCTGACCACGGCCGGGCGGCGGGCGGACGCGCTGGAGCGGTACGCGGCGGTGCGGCGGTTCCTCGTCGACCGGCTCGGGGTGGATCCGGGGCCGGAGGTGCAGGACGCGCACCTGGCCGCGCTGCGCGAGGACGCCCGGCCGCGGGTTTCGGCCCGCCGCGGCAACCTGCCCGCGGCGCTGACCGGCTTCGTCGGCCGAAGTGCTGAGCTGCGCCGGGTCGCGGAGCTGCTGGCCGGTGGCCGGTTGATCACGCTCACCGGCCCGGGTGGCGCCGGGAAGACCCGGCTGGCGCTGGAGGCCGCGGCGGTGGTCCCGGACGCGCCGGACGGCGTCTGGCTGGTGGAGCCGGCCGGGCACGGTTCGGGTGCCACCGTGGGCACGGTCGCTGAGGCGGTGCTGGCGACGCTGGCTCGCCCGACAGAGGCCCTCGAGGCGCCCACCGCCGAGGATCCGGTGACGCGGCTGGTGGAGCTGCTGGGCGGACGCCGGGCGCTGCTGGTCTTCGACAACGGCGAGCACGTCGTCGAGGCGCTGGCCGCGCTGGTGACGCGCCTGCTGGACGCCGCGCCGGGTGTGCGGGCGCTGGTGACCGGCCGGGAGCCGCTGGGGGTGGCCGGGGAGGCGCTGTGCCCGATCCCCCCGTTACCGCAGCCGCTGTCGGCCGCGGGGCTCGACGACGCCCGCGGTTACCCGTCGGTGCAGCTGTTCACGGCGCGGGCGTCGGCCGCGCAGCCGGGGTTCGCGCTGACCGGCACCACGGTCGGCGACGTGGTGCGGATCTGCCGGACGCTGGACGGGTTACCGCTGGCGATCGAGCTGGCCGCGGCATGGCTGCGGTCGCTGCGCCTGGGTGCGGTCGCGTCCCGGCTCGACGACCGGTTCGCGCTGCTCAGCCGCGGCAGCCGGCGCCGGGTCCCGCCGCACCGGACGCTGCGAGCGGTGCTGGACGGCAGCTGGGAACTGATGAGCCGCTCCCAGCGGACGCTGCTGCGGCGGCTGGCGGTCTTCGCCGGGGCCACGTCCCTGGAGGCGGTCGACGTCGTCTGCGGCACCGGCCTGCCGCCGGGTGAGCTGCCGGACCTGGTCGGTGACCTGGTCGACCGCTCGCTGCTGGTGCCGGCGGACGGGCCGGACGGGCGCCGGTACCGGCTGCCGGCGACCGTCCGCGCGTACGCCGCCGACCGCCTGGACGAGGCCGGTGAGCGAGAGCACGTCGCCGCCGCGCACACGACGTACCTGCTGACGGTCGCGGAACACACCGAACCGCTGCTGCGGACCGGGGAGCAGCGGACCGCGATCGCCCGGTTCCAGGCGTGGCATGCTGACCTGGACGCGGCGACCGCCCGCGCGGTGACCGCGGGCCAGACCGGGGCGGCGCGCCGGCTGGTCGCGGCGCGGCTGCGGTTCTGGTGGCTGACCGGGCAGCGCCCGGCGGCGGCCTACCGCGCGCTGCTGGGCCCCGCCGACGTCGGCCATACTGGCGCGCCGGAACCCGACTCGACGCATCGGAACGGATGCTGACCGAATGAGCGCACCCGCACCGGCCCTCCGGGTCATCCCGGCGGACCTCCGCCCGGACTGCGCGAACTGCTTCGCGCTGTGCTGCGTCGCGCTGCCGTTCGCCCGGTCCGCGGACTTCGCCGTCGACAAAACCGCGGGCACACCGTGCGCGAACCTGACCCCCGACCACCGCTGCGGCATCCACGGGCGGCTCCGGCCGTCCGGGTTCACCGGCTGCACGGTCTTCGACTGCCTCGGCGCCGGGCAACGCGTCTCCCAGCACACGTTCGGCGGTCGCTCCTGGCGGGACGCACCGGAGACCGCCGGGCCGATGTTCGCGGTCTTCGCGGTCCTGCGGCAGCTCCACGAGCTGCGGTGGTACCTGGAGGAGGCACTCGCGCTCCCGGCCGCCGCCCCGCTGCACCCCGAGCTGGCCGCGGCCGCCGAACGCGTCCGGACGCTCGCCGACGGCACGCCGGAGGAGCTGCTAGCCCTCGACGTCGACGCGCTCCGGGCCGCGGCCGTTCCGCTCCTCCGCGAGGCCAGCCGCCGCACCCGCGCCACCGCCGTCCCCGGCAACCGCCTCCCGCGCAACCGCCGGTCCGGCCGCGGCTCCGCCCCGAGCCCCGCGGCCAACCGCAACACCGCCGCCAACCGCAGCCCCGCCCCGAGCCGCCGCGCCGCCGCGACAGGCGCCGCCGGACCGGCCGGCGCGGAGCTCGCCGGCGCGGACCTGATCGGTGCCCGGCTGGCCGGGGCCGCCCTGCGCGGCGCCGACCTCCGCGGGGCCTACCTCATCGGCGCGGCCCTCCGCGGCGCGGACCTCCGGCAGGCCGACCTCCTCGGCGCCGACCTGCGGGACGCCGACCTGTCCGGCGCGAACCTCACCGGCGCGCTGTACCTGGTCCCGGCGCAGCTGGCCGCCGCCCGCGGCGACCGCACCACGCGCATCCCCGCACACCTGGACCGCCCCTCCCACTGGCACTGACCCGCGATCGCGGACCGGCGCGCGGCACGCCCACCGAACCACCCGACCGTCCTCATGGCCCGGGCGGCCGATAGACCATCCACCGACGCTCGACAACGCTGCCGGCACCGACCAGGTGACACCGCTGCTCCCCGGCAACCCTGCGTGCCTGACCCTGATCACCAGCCGCCGCCGACGCGGCGATCTACCCGGTGGGACCGCGTCGTTGCGCCCGGATCAACTCCCCGCCGACGATGCCCGGGACATGTTCGTCGTGGCGGCCGAACGCGCGATCGACGAGCCCTCCGCGGTCGAGGAACTGGTCGAACTCTGCGGACGGCTGCCGCTGGCGATCGCGATCATCGCCCGCGTCTACACCGAGCACCCCTCCTGGACCGTGGCCGACCTGATCGCCGAGACCCGCGACAGCGTGCTGCGCCTGTTCGCCGAGCAGAACAGCGTCGCTGCCGCGTTCGACGTGTCGGTGCGCTACCTGCCCGCGGCCCGCCGCCGTTTCCTCACCCTGCTCGGACTGCACCCCGGCACCAGCATCGATCCCTACGCCGCGGCAGCTCTGACCGGCCGCGATCACAGCGTGTCCTTGGGCTGAGTGACGCGCAGCGGCTCCACCACACCCACGTACGTCTTGAAGTTCTGTAGCCGCACCCGCACCGCGTCGGTGACCCGGTCGCCCTTCCGCACCAGGATCGCCCCGGTCGTCGCCTTCACGTCCCGGACGAACCGCATCCCGACCGCGAGCTGGTTGATCGTCACCGACTGCGCGTCCGGCGCCGCGTCCCGCTCCAGCGCGGTCTCCAGCACGGCCTGCACCACGTCGCGCCGGTACCGGCCGCCCGCGGCCAGCCGGGCCGCGCACTCCGGTGGCCACTCCCCGATGTCCTTGGCGGCCAGGAACTCGGCCGCGACCTGGAAGATCTGGCGCTGCAGCTCGACCCGCGAATCCGGGTCCGGGTCCGATCGCGGCGGCGGCGCGGTCGCGTCCACGGTCTGACCGCCGACCCAGGCGGCCACCCGCTCCAGCTTCGGGACGCCGGCCAGCAGGTCACGGGCCACTGACGGGTGCGCCCGGTACATCGCCTTCTCCCCCGCGCTGCCCTCGATACCGCCCTCGACCCGCTGCAGCACGTCCGGCGGGATCGACACCAGTCCGAGCTGGCTGAGCCGCGCCGCCATCCGCAGCTCCCAGCTGTTGCTCTGGCCCATCCGGCGGGCCGCGCCGCCGACCAGCTCGGTGATCGTGGTGATCCGGGCCCCGGTCTCCGGGCTGGCCATCGCGAGGGCCTGGGCGAGTACCTTCACCGACCCGGCGAGCGTCTTCTCCAGCAGGTCGCCCTCGGACTTCGACCGCCGGTAGTGCACCAGCGCGGCGTCGATCGCCGCCTGCAGGTCGCGCGGGCTGCAGGGTTTGGGGATGAACCGGAACAGCCGGCCGGTGTTGACCGCGGAGATCGTCGAGCGCAGGTCGGCCTTGCCCGACAGCACCATCAGGACGGCGTCCGGCGCGATCACGGCGGCCCGGCCGAGGAATTCGGCGCCGTCCATCTCCGGCATCATCATGTCCGAGACGACCACCGCGAACGGGTTCGAACTGCCGCGGCTGTGGTCGAGCTTCTTCAGCCCCTCGGCACCGGACAGCACGGCTTCGACCGTGTAACGGCTCGCCAGCTGGCGGCGGAGGCCGTCGAGCACACCGGGCTCGTCGTCCACCAACAGGATCCGCTGCCCCACCGCAGCCCCCAGGGATATGAGCGGAATGTCAGGTATGCGCCACTGTAGCGATTCCTCGGGGGCGGAGAGACAGGGGCGTCTGGGCTTGTTATTACGAGTCCGCGAACATCACTGCGGCAGCTCCGAGGACTCCAGGCCGGCCACGACCGGCGCCAGCAGGCGGTCCATCGCCCGCACCAGGACGCCTACCGCACGGTCGGCGTCCTCCTCGAACCCCTCGACCGGGCCTTCCGGCGCGTCCGGCAGCCCGGCCAGCGGCAGCGGCGCCTCGACCAGCACCGAAGCCCTGAGGAACGGGCCGCGGGCCAGGTCGTGGTCGGTCGGGGCGACGAACTGCCCGAACGTATTCGCCCAGCCCCGCCACGCGCCGTCCGCGGGTTCGCGCACCTGGTCGTCGCCGAACGGGCTGGTCGGCGGCGTGCCCGACGGAACCGGCGGCAGCGCGCCGAGGTTCACCGGCGAGGGTGCGACGAGCTGGACCCGCGCGACGAGCGTCCCGTCCCAGCTGTTGCGCACGGCCTCGGCCGAGAGCACACGCCGGTGCCAGCGCACGTACGCGGCGCTGCGGGCGAACGGCGGGGTGGCGATCCGCCAGGCGACCGCGGCGAACTCGGAGGGCGCGATGTCACCCCAGGCGTCGGTGAACAGGTCGGAGTTGAACCGGACGAGTTGTGCGTAGCCTTCACGGGTTCCGCGGTCCGTTCGGAACACGGTGGTCATCCGCGCCTCTCCCCCAACAGGTCACCCAACGGCACCACACAGCCTATGCCGGTTCGCGTACGGGCGACGACCGCCCGCGGAGGCGCCGCAGCATCCGGGCGTCGCCGAATCCGACGGTCCTGGCGGCGGCCTCGACGGTGCTGCCCTGCCCGATCAGGTGCTCGGCCCGCTCGATCCGGAGCAGCTGCTGGTAGCGCAGCGGCGTCATCCCGGTGGCCCGGTCGAAGAGGCGGGTCAGCGTGCGTTCGCTCACGCCGCCGGCGTCGGCGAGTTCGCGCAGCGGCAACGGGTCGGCGAACCGGGCGTCGATCAGGTCCTGCACGCGGTGGACGACGTCGTGCAGGTGCGCGCGGTGCCGCAGCACGGCACTGACCTGCGATTCTTCTCCGTTGCGCCGGGCGTAGACGACCATTTCCCGAGCGACTCGGGCGGCGACCGCGGGGCCGTGCCAGGTCGCGACCAGCGACAGCGCGAGGTCGATGCCGCTGGCGATGCCCGCCGACGTCACGACCCGGTCGTCGACGACGTACAGCACGTCGGGCACCACCGTGGCGCGCGGGTACCGGGCGCCGAGTTCGCGCTGGATGCCGTGGTGGGTGGTGAAGCGCCGCCCGTCGAGCAGCCCGGCGCGTCCGAGGGCGTCCGCTCCGGCGCAGACGCTGGCCACGGTGCCGCCCGCGGTGTGGTGGGCCCGCAGGCGGCCGAGCGTCGCGGGGCCGAGGGACGGCGGCTCGCCACGCCAGCCGGGGACCAGTACCAGGTCGTCGCGGCCCAGCTCCGGCCAGTCGCGGGCGGCCCGCAGCGGCACACCCTGGGCGCTGAGCACCTCGTCATGGTCGGCGACGTAACGCAGCGTGACCGGATGTCCGAGTTCGTCGAGCGTGGAGAACACCTGGGCCGGGCCCGCGAGGTCGAGCAGGTGCAGGCCCGGAACCAGAAGGAAGACGACCGTGCGCACGATCCGGTCAGTCTGCCACGCCGACCAGTTCGTCGGTGGTCCGGATCGTGGCGAATCGGCCGGCCAGCGCGTACTCGGTGCGGGCGAGGATCGCGTCGGTGCCGAGCGTGCGGGGGTCGGCGAGCACCGCGGCGACGTCCCGGTCCTCGGGGGCCGACCGGTGCGGGATCGGGAACGTCGCGGTCGCGTCGGTGACGAACGTGACGTCGTACCCGAGGTCGGCGGCGAGCCGCGCGGTGGTCTCGCAGCACTGCTCGGTCTGGATGCCGGTGATCGTCAGGTGCCGGATCCCCCGCGTGGTGAGTAGCTGCTGCAGGTTGGTCGTGGTGAACGCGTTCCGGGACGTCTTGGTCAGCTGCGGTTCGCCGGGCGCGGGCACCAGCGGCTCCTGGAACCGCACGTACCCGCTGTCGGGGTCGAACGGGGTGTTGCTGCCCGGCTCGGCGTGCAGCACCCAGACGACGAGCTCGCCGCGCCCGCGGGCGGCGTCGACGAGCCGGGCGACCTTCGCGGCCACCTCCGGGTCGGACACCGCGGCCCACAGCGGGTCCTGACGGAACGATTCCTGGACGTCGATGACGATCAGCGCGTTGGTCATGGGAGCCATCGTCGGCGCAGGAGAGGGTGGCCGGATAGTGCCGATCGCGCCCGGCACCGGAACGATCCGGTCACCGCCCCGGAGAGCGCCGGAAAGAGATGGCACGCCGCCGGGAACAACAAGACTGGTCTTCGGCGTTGGTGACGCGCACGCTTGTCCCGGCCCGACGCCACGCAAGACACACCAGACACACCGCCAGACGCAAGGGTGGATCTTGTCTCTCGCAGACCACGTGACCCCGCACGACGCCCCGAGCGACCGCGACCGCGAACAAGACCGGCTGACGCTGCTCTACGCCCGGTTGGACGCCCTCCGCGCCACGACCCGCGAACGGCTGGCCGAAGTGGCCGCCAGCCCCGGAGGCTCCCCGCAGGCCCGCACCGAACGCGACACCGCGTTCACCGAGTACACCGCACGGCTCGCACGGCTGGAAGCCGCCGAGAACGGCCTCTGTTTCGGCCGCCTGGACCTGCGTTCCGGCGACCGGCACTACATCGGCCGGGTGGGCCTGCCGGCCGAGGAGGCGGACGCCGACCCGCTGCTGATGGACTGGCGCGCCCCGGCCGCCCGCGCGTTCTACGTCGCCACCAGCGCCGCGCCGGAAGGCGTCCACCGCCGCAGGCACATCGTCACCAAGGGCAGGCGGGTGGTCTCGCTCGACGACGAGGTGCTCGACGGCGCACCCGACGCCGGACGCGAGCATCTCGCGGGCAACGCCGCGTTGCTGGCCGCGGTGAACACCGGCCGCACCGGCCGCATGCACGACATCGTCGCGACGCTCCAGGCCGAGCAGGACACGATCATCCGCAGCGACCAGAACGGTGTGCTGGTCGTCCAGGGCGGGCCGGGCACCGGCAAGACCGCGGTCGCGCTGCACCGCGCGGCGTACCTGCTGTACCACTCGGCGCGGATCGCGAGCCGCGGTGTGCTGGTCGTCGGCCCGAACGCGA
Organism: Cryptosporangium aurantiacum; assembly: GCF_900143005.1. Lineage (NCBI taxonomy): Bacteria > Bacillati > Actinomycetota > Actinomycetes > Cryptosporangiales > Cryptosporangiaceae > Cryptosporangium > Cryptosporangium aurantiacum. The sequence continues at coordinate 189,318 of NZ_FRCS01000009.1, read as the reverse complement.
CGTTCCTCCGGTACATCGGTCAGGTGCTGCCCGGCCTCGGCGAGACCAGCGTGCTGCTCTCGACGGTCGGCGAGCTGTTCCCCGGCGTCGTCGCGGACCGGTCCGAGCCGCCGGCCGCCGCCGCGCTCAAGGGACAGCCGGTGCTGGCCGACGTGATCGCGGCCGCGGTCCGTGACCGGCAGGCCCCGCCCGGTGCGGCGTTCGACGTCCGGATCGGCGACGACGTCGTCACGCTCGAGCCGGGCTTCTGGACGGCGGCCGCCGACCGGGCCCGCGCCACCGGGCGGCCACACAACAAGGCCCGCCCGATTTTCGTCCGGCTGGTCGTTGACGAGGTCGCGCGGCAGCTGGCCGCGCAGGCCCAGGGGCTCGCCGACCGGCTCGAGGCGGAGACCGCCCAGCTGCTCGGCGACGTGGACCTGGACGCGGCGGCCCGCGGCGACCTCGCGCGGCTCGGGTTCGAGGAGTCACCGGAGAGCGACGTCGACCCGTACACCGAGACCGCGCTGGACCTGCGCGCGATCGCCGCGACCGACCCGGGCGTGGCCGCGGCGTGCGAGGCGCTGTGGCCGCAGCTGACCGCGCAGCGGCTGCTCGCCCAGTTGTTCGGAGACCCGGCCCGGCTGGCGTCGGCCGCCGACGGGCTGCTGACCGCCGACGAGCAGGCGCTGCTGTGCCGCCCGGCCGGGATCGGGGCGCCCACCGGCTGGACGGTGGCCGACGTGCCGCTGCTGGACGAGGCCGCCCAGCTGCTCGGCGAGGACGACCACGCGGCGAAGGCCCGCGCGGCGCAGGCGCGGGACGCGGAGATCGCGTACGCGCAGGGTGTGCTGGACGTGGCCGCCGGCTCGCGGACCGAGGACAAGGAGATTCTCACCGCCGGTGACCTGATCGACGCGCGGCGGCTCGCCGAGCGGAGCCGGGTCGCCGACCATCGCACGGTGGCCGAGCGCGCCGCCGTGGACCGGACCTGGACGTTCGGCCACGTGATCGTCGACGAGGCCCAGGAGCTCTCGCCGATGGCCTGGCGGCTGCTGATGCGCCGCTGCCCGACGCGCTCGATGACGCTGGTCGGCGACGTCGCGCAGACGTCCAGCCCGGGCGGGTTGAACGCCTGGGGCGAGGCGCTCGAGCCGTTCGTCGGTGATCGGTGGCGGCTGACCAGGCTGTCGGTGAACTACCGGACGCCGGCCGAGATCATGGCGATCACCGGGCCACTGCTGGCGACGCTGGACGCGGACGCCGAGCCGCCGTCGTCGGTGCGGGACTCCGGGGTGCCGCCGTGGCACGCGTCGGCGGCACTGACCGACGTCGCGGCACACGTCCGGGCCGAGCTGGCGGAGCTGGGCGAGCGGCGGCTGGCGGTGATCACGCCGGACGCCGTCGCGGCCGAGGTCGCGGCGGCGCTGCCGGAGGCGTCGGCCGGCCCGGATCCGGACCTGACGGCCCGGGTCGTGGTGCTCGGCGTCGGTCAGGCCAAGGGTCTGGAGTTCGACGTCGTCCTGGTGGTCGATCCGGCCGGGATGATCGACGCGTCGCCGCGCGGCGGCAGCGACCTGTACGTGGCGCTGACCAGGGCGACCCAGCGCCTCGGCGTGCTGCACCCGGGGCCGCTGCCGGACGTGCTGGCCCGCGGGTTCAGGTCGTGAGCACGACGCGGCCCTCGGCGGCGCCGGTGGCCTGCCGCTCCCAGGCCGCAGCGACGTCCTCGAGCGGCACGACCTCCCGCGCGATGTCCAGGCGACCGGCGTCCACCGCCTCGGCGATCGTGCGCACCGCGTCGGCCCGGTCGGCAGGCGTCAGCGCGTTGTTGGTGTAGCCGAGCACCCGCAGCGACCGGCTGCGGAGCGTCGCGGAGTCGAACGGGGCGGTAGCCCCGGCCGAGCTCCCGAGGTTGACCAGCCGGCCGCCCGGGCGCAGCGCGCGCAGCGCGGCGGCCGCGGGTGCCCCGAACAGGGCGTCGAGCACGAGGTCCGCGCCGTCCGGGCAGGCCCGCGCGAACCGGTCGGCCAGCGCGTCAACGTCGTCGGTGTCCAGCGGCACGACGACGTCGGCGCCGGCCGCGCGGGCCCGCCGTTGCGCGGCGGTCGACCGGGCACCGGCGACGACCTGCGCGGCGCCGGCCAGGCGGGCCAGTTGCACGGCAGCCTGGCCGACGACCCCGCCGGCGCCGAGGACCACGACCCGTTCCCCGGCGGTCAGCGCGCCGGTCCAGGTCAGCGCCGCGTACGCGGCGACCGCCGAGAGGCCGGCGGCCGCGATCGCCACCGGGTCCGCCCCGGGCGGCAGCTCCACCAAGTCCGACGCCGGGATCGCGACCATCTGCGCCATGCTGCCGTCGCCGGGCGCCATCCCGGCCGACGTGGGGAACCAGACGGTCCGTCCGCCGTAGCGGCCCACGCCCTGCACGCCGGGGACGTACGGCGTCGGAGGCGTGCCGAAGTACGACGTGCCGGACGCGCACAGCAGGTCCAGCGGCGTGATCGGCGCGGCGAGGACCTCGACCAGCACGCTGGTTCCGTCCGCCGGAGGTTCGGCGACGTCGCTGACGACCGGCGGGCGACCACAGGCGACGATCTGCGCGGCTCTCATGCGGTCCGTTCTACCGGTGGACGCTCCGGCGCCGCAGCAGCCACCCGGCGATCGGGAGCACGATCAGCGTGCCGATGATCGCGCTGAGGATCCCGCCCCAGTCGAAGATGTCGTCGTCGCCGATTCCCAGCCCGAGCGTGAAGATGACGTATCCGACGAGCGCACCGGCCAGGCCGAGGCCGATCGAGATCGCCCAGGACACCGGGCCGCTCATCGTGCGGAACGCGTCGCCGGGCATGAGCATCCGCGCGATGACGCCCGCGACGAACCCGAGTAGCAGAGCACCCAGCATGACGGACCTCCCCTTCAGACGCCGACGCCGATCAGCCTCGTCGCCTTCACCGTCGGCCGCCTCACCCGCGGCGGACGGTTGGATCCGGTTCTAATCTAGAATAAGGTTCTAATCGACGGAGGGAGGCGTCCGATGAAGGCCGCCCGCGCCACCGGTTCAGGAGTACTCGTCACCGACGTGCCCGACCCGACCCCCGGGGCCGGCCAGGTGCTCGCCGCCCCCGAGGCCGCCGGCATCTGCGGCTCCGACCTGCACCTGGTGCAGGCCTTCGAGGGCCTCGGCGACGCGGTGACGCCGATCGTGCTCGGCCACGAGTTCTGCGCGCGGATCGTCGACCTCGGCCCCGGCACCCCGGCGAACCTGAAGCCCGGCACCCGGGTCGTCTCGGTGCCCTACGCCGACGGGCCGGACCAGCCCGAGGGACTGGGCCTCTCCCCGGTGATGGGCGGCGCGTTCGCCGAGCTGATCGTGCTCCAGCACGCGCTCCTGCTGCCGGTCCCCGACGACCTGCCCAGCGAGTACGCCGCGCTCACCGAGCCGGTGGCGGTGGGCGTGCACGCGGTCGCCACCGCCGCGCCCGCCAAGGGCGACGTCGCGCTGGTGATCGGGTGCGGGCCGATCGGCCTGTCGGTGATCGCCGCGCTCAAGGCCGGCGGGCACGGGCCGGTGATCGCCGCCGACTTCGCCCCCGGCCGCCGCCGCACGGCCGAACGGCTCGGAGCAGATCTGGTGCTCGACCCGGCGGTCGACTCCCCGTACGGGCAGTGGGAGCAGTTCGGCGTCGTCCAGCAACCGCCCTCCCCGCTGCTGCCGCCCGATCTCGGACGCGCGGGCAATGTCGTCGCGTTCGAGTGCGTCGGCGTGCCCGGCGTCCTCGACGCGGTCATCAGCGGCGTTCCCCGGCACACCCGCGTGGTGGTGGTCGGCGTATGCATGACGCCCGACCAGATCAGCCCGGTCAACGCGATCCTCAAGGAGGTCACGCTGTCGTTCGTCTACGCCTACCGGCAGGCCGAGTTCGCGCGCACCCTGGATCTGCTGGCCACCGGCACGATCGACGGCTCGGCGTTCGTCACCGACCGGATCGGCCTCGACGAGATCCCCGGCGCGTTCCGGGCCCTGCACGAACCCGGTGACCAGGTGAAGGTCATCGCGGATCCGCAACGCTGAGCGGTACGTCCTCCGCCGGGCTCAGCGGTCGTAGGCGCCCCGCAGACCGATGAGATCGCTGACGCCGCGCCCGGCCAGCGGCACCGCACCGATCATCGACCCCTCGACCTCGAGCGCGCCGGTGAAGAAGTCCCGGCCGGGATCGTCCTGCACGGTCACCTGGCGGATCGCCAGCGACATCCCGACGCCCGGCAGCTCCAGGTCCCAGCCGAGCGGCACCTGGTTGCCGAGGTACGTCTCGTACGGGGGCTGAGCGGTCAGCGCGAACGGGGCGAGCGGGGTCGTGACGTGGGTGCCGTCCGGGCGGACGAGCGTGGCCCAGGCCAGGCCGTTCGACTCGTCGTCGACCGTGCGGTCCCAGACGCTGAGCGTGTCGCCGTTGTCCAGCCAGAGACCGAACCAGCAGAAGCGCGGCGACCCGAGGTTCGCCGTGGCCCACCACTGCCGGTCGTACCAGGCGGAGCCCGCGACGCTCATCGTCGTACCACCGAACCGGGCCTCGCCCCGGGCAGCCAGTCCACCGGAGGCGTACTGCTTCGTCGTCGTCTGCTCGCGCCACGGGAACTCCCCGGTGGCGCAGCTGAACAGCACCGGACGGGTCGGTTCCAGCGTCAGATCGAACCCGATGCCGTCGCCGAGGTCGGCGCTCAACCGATAGCCCGCCATCTGCGAGCCGCTGAAGTGAACACCGGCGGCGGCCACCTCGACCTCCCCCGCGCCGAGCGTCGCCTCGGCGAGCGGAACGAACTCCCGGCGCGCGCCGAGCTCGGTGCCCGACGCCCGGTCGCTGAGCACGGTGGTGACCATCAGGAGGTCCGATCCGACCGCGGTGACCATCGCGAAGGCGCTCAGGTGGCGTTCGTCGGACTCGAGTAACGCCGTCACCCACCACAGCTGAAGTCCCGCGTCGTCGAGAACTCCCTCGGACTTCGGCCACTCCACAGCGACGGGAATCACAGGCTGGGCTTCCATACGGCCACCCTGCCACAGTGGACGGAATGCGGCTCGCCGTCACGCCGGTACGAGCCCTCGACCGCCGCCCGGGCTGTTGGGTACGTTGGGTATTCGGCGCCGGATCGGAACGGGCGGGGATGCGGCAGATCCCCTTGGTGGCGGACGGGCTGCTACGGGGAACCACGATCTCCGGGGCGGCCGGCCTGGCCGTGGGCTCGCCCGCCTGGTTCACCTGGCTGGCCGACGACGCCGCCCGGTCGTTCTCGTTCCGCTCAGCGGCCGGTGCCTACACCGCGCGCAAAGAGCGCAGGCAGCGCGGCAGCGCCTACTGGGTCGCCTACCGAACCGCCGCCGGGCGCCAGCACAAGGTCTACCTGGGCAAGGCGGATCAGCTCACGCCCGAGCGCCTGGCCGAGGCGGCCGCCACGCTGGCCGCGCGCGTCACTCAAGCCGCGCCGGATCGGCCGGACCAGGGCGCCGGCGGCGTTCTGCTGCTGAGCACCAAGCTGTTCGTTCCTCGGCCCCGCCCCGATCTGGTGACCCGGCCCCGGCTGATCGATCACCTCAACGACGGGCTCGACGCGGCGCGCTGCTCGCTGCTGTCGGCACCGGCCGGTACCGGCAAGACCAGCCTGTTGGCCGCCTGGATCGCCCAGCTGGACCGCCCGGTCGCCTGGCTCTCCCTCGACGACCGCGACCAGGCGTTCGACCAGGTGCTCCGCTACCTCGTCGCCGCCTGCCGGACGATCGCGCCCGGCTGTGGGCGGCGCGCGTTGGCCTGGCTCGACGCCCCGCGGCCACCGCCGTCCGACGTCCTGATCAGCGCGTTGGTCAACGACCTGGCCGCACTGCCTGCGCCCAGCGTCCTCGTCCTCGACGACTACCACGTCGTGCGCGACCCGGCCGTGCACGACGCGGTCGAGTATCTGCTCGATCACCTGCCGCCGACGCTGCATCTGGTGATCGCCACCCGCGAGGACCCGCCGCTGCCCCTGCCGCGCCTGCGCGCCCGCCGTCACCTGGTCGAGGTGCGGGCGGCTGATCTGGGCTTCAGCATCGAGGAGGCGACCGAGTTCCTGGGGGCGGGCCTCGGGCTGCGCCTGCCCGAGGCCCAGGTCGCGGTGCTGGTCGAGCGCACGGAGGGCTGGGCAGCCGGGCTGCAACTGGCCGGGCTGGCCCTGCGCGACCGAGGAGACCCGGCGGCGTTCGTTGCCGCGTTCACCGGCGGGCACCGGCTGGTGGCCGACTACCTGCTGGCCGAGGTGCTGGAGCGCCGGCCGCCGCCGATCCGGCGCTTCCTGCTGGCCACCAGCGTGCTCGACCGGCTGTGCGGCCCGCTGTGCGACGCCCTGCTGGCCCCCGACGCCCTGCTGGCCCCCGACACCCTGCTGGCCCCCGACGCCGGGGACAGCGTTGGGGGCAGCCAGGGCGTGCTGGAGGAGCTGGAGCGAACGAACCTGTTCCTGGTCCCGCTCGACGACGAACGGGGGTGGTACCGCTATCACCACCTGTTCGCCGACGCGTTGCGGACCCGTCTGGCCCGGGAAGCCGGCCCCGAGGCAGCCGCCGCCCTCCACCGGCGGGCCGGCGCCTGGTTCGGCCGAGAAGGGCTGCTGCCCGAAGCGATCGGCCACGCGCTGGCCGGCGGCGCCGCCGAGGACGCGGCGACCTGGATCGAGGCGCTGACGCCCAGGCTGTTCGCGACCACGAGCATCCACCGGACGCTCGCGGGTTGGCTGGCGGCGCTCCCGGCGCCGGTCCTGCGCAGCCACCCGCTGCTCTGCCTGGCCCAGGCCTGGCTCCTGATCCACCGCGTCGAACTGGAATCGGCGGCCGCGTGGATCGACGCGGCGGCACGCGCTCTTCCCGCAGCCGGCGACGCACGCGGCGCGGTCGCTGCCACGCGCGCCTACCTGGCCACCGTCGTGCCGACGACTGCGCCTGACCAGGCCGTCGCCTGGGCGGAACGGGCGCTCGCCGACCTCCCGCCGGACGACGCGGCCTACCGCAGCATCGCCGGCATCAGCCTGGGGCAGGCCGCGCTCGCGATGGGCCGGCTCGACCGCGCCGAGCGCGCGTTCGCGGACATCGCCGCGGCCGACCGGGCGGCCGGCCTGGTTCAGGGCAGCCTGACGGCTTCCACCCAGCAGGCGAACGTCCAGCGGCTCCGCGGCGCCCGGCGGCAGGCACTGACCACCGGATGGGCGGCCCTGACCTGGGCCAGCGAGCACGCCGTACCCGCGACCGTCGGCCGGCTACGGACGGTTCTGGCCGAGCTGGTGATCGACGAGAACGATCTGACCGCCGCCGTGCCGTTGGCGACCGAAGGGCTGGCCGCGCTGAGCGAGTTCGGGAACGCGCCGCCACTGGTGCTTCTCGGCAGCCTTCCCCTGTTACGGCTGCGCCTGGCCCAGGGCGACGTGGCCGCGGCGGAGGGCGTGCTGGCCGAGCTCCGGCCGCAACTCGCGCAGGTGCCGTTCGCGATGGTGGCGCAGCTGCTGGAGGCAGCAGAGGCGCGGGTGCGCCTGGCCCGGGGCGACGGAGCCGCCGCTGTCGCCTGGGCCGCCGGCGTCGCCTGGACCGCTCCGGTGCAACCGGCGACAGTGGCGGACCTGCTCCGGTTCGGTGTTCCCGCCGTCGAGGCCGCGGCCGTCGTCCCGGCGCGGGTCCTGATCGCCCAGGGCCGGGTCACCGGCGAGGACGCCCTGCTGCAGCGGGCACAGCGGCACCTGGAGGTCGCGGGGCAGCTGGCAGACGAGCGAGGGCTGGGCTGGCTGCGGCTCCGCGTGTCCATCCTCCGGGCGCTGCTCGCCGACGCCCAGGGCGATCGTCGGCGGACGCTCGGGTCGCTTGCGGAGGCGGTTGCGCAGGCCGAGAGCGAGCACGTCATCCGGCCCTTCCTCGACGAAGGCGAGCCCCTGGCCGCGCTTCTGCGGGCGGCCGCGCGGGACTCGCAGGCACGCGTGTCGCCGGCCTTCCTCGGCACCCTGCTCGCCGCGTTCGCCGGCGGCTCGCCCGGTCCACACGGGACCGGGCTCATCGAGCCGTTGACCGAACGGGAGCTGGACGTGCTGCGCCTGCTCGCGGCGGGTCACTCCACCGCCGACCTCGCGGCGCAGCTGTTCGTGGAACAGAGCACGGTCAAGACTCACCTGATCCACCTGTACCGCAAGCTCGGTGTCCGCAGCCGCACTCAGGCGGCGGCCCGCGCCCGCGCGCTCGGGTTGCTGGACTGACCGTCGGGCGCAGGTTCCACCCCGCGCTCCACATTCCGGTGGACGCTCCCGCACGGGTCGCGCCGCCACGCTGACGAGCAGCAAGGAGGTCCCACGACGATCAAGAGGGGTCGAACCAATGACCATCACGCTGCCGGCCTTCACGCCGCTCGAGGACAGCCTGTGGCTGACCCTGTGCGGCAGGGCTCTCGACAACCGCTCGTCGCGTCCCATCCTCGGCGACGCCACGTCCGACCAGATCGTGCGCACCCTCGACTACGACTACGACAAGCTCCACATCGACACGAATTTCCGGCTCAGCGTCGCCCTCCGGGCCAAGAAGCTGGACCAGGTGGTCGGCGACTTCCTGGCTCGCCACCCGGACGCGGTCGTGCTAGACCTCGGCGTCGGGCTCGACACCCGGCACGCGCGGCTGACCGTGCCGGCCAGGGCCGACTGGTACGACGTCGACTTCCCCGCGGTCGCCGCCGTCCGGGAACGCCTGATCCCCGCAGACCCGAATCGTCACGTCATCGGCGCGGACGTGCGTGACCCGGGCTGGTTGGACGCCGTACCGACCGGACGGCCGGCCGTGATCGTGGCCGACGGTCTGATGGGGTTCCTCAGCGAGGACGAGATGGTGTCGCTGTGGAACCGGCTCCTCAGCCACTTCCCCAGCGGGGAGCTCGTCTTCAACGCCTACACCCGCTTCGCCGTCTGGGTGGCCCGGCACGCGCGCGGCACGAAGTCGGTCGCCGGGCTGATGAGATTTCCCGGCATGGACGACCCCCGGAAGCCGGAAAGCTGGAATCCCAAACTCCGCCTGGTCCGGGAGATCGTGCTCAGCAACGAACCGGAAGTCGCCGAGTTCCCGCCGCGCTGGCGCCTGTTCCAACGGCTCATCGCGCACAGCACCACCCTGTCCAGGATGGCGAGCTTCGTGCTGCACTACCGCTTCTGAACTGCTTCCCAGCCGCCCGGTTCTCAGCCGGCCGGCCCGGCTACGCGATCTGGGCGCGACCCTCCTGCCGGTGGAACGCCTGACGGAACACTCAGCTGGTTACTCGGGCCGGATATACCATTAGGCCATATATGGGGGATTAGCCGGAAGGGGCATCGAACACCGGACCGCACGGGCTATGGTCCGACCGAATGTCCCTGATCCTCCCCATGTAGCCGGCACTGCGCGGGCGAGTGGAGCCGGAAGGAGCACCACCCGATGGCTCAGGCGCAGGCACCGGCGACCCTGCCACCGGCGATGGACGCCGTCGCGGAGAGCATCGCGGCGGCCATCGACGCGCCGATCGGCAAAGTGACGCTGGTCAGCATGGAGTGGAGTCGCCTGGTCGGTCTGCACGGCCTCGGCGGTCCGCTGGCCGACTCCCGCCGGGTCGCCATCGAGCGGTCCCTGAGCCAGCGAGTCGTCGCCGCAGGCACGCCTGTGCTCATCGAGGATGGGCGCGCCGACTCCCGCTGCCGCTACCTCGGTGCGGTGGCGCAAGCGACCGTCGGCGCGTTCGTCGGCGTGCCGCTGCTGAACGTCACGGATCAGGTCGTCGGCGCGATCTGCGTCATGGACACCCGCCCCAGACCGTGGCGTGCGCACGAAGTCGCCGCACTACGCGGCGCAGCCGCCGCCGTGCGCGGCCTGCTGATCCCCGATCCGGGCCAAGCCCCAGCACTGCACCCGGCCGAAACCGACACGGCTACCGGCTCCGAGGCGTACATCGCCGTCGGGCCCAGCGGAACCATCCAGGTGTGGAGCGCCACCGCGGCCCAGCTTCTCGGGTGGACCGCCCCACAGGTACTCGGCCGCCCGCTGGAAGCAGTCCTCTTTCCCTCCGGCGCTCCCCGCCAGATCCGGCACGCGCTCCAGGCCCTGCTGCGCCCCCCGGGCCCCCGGACGGCCGGCGGTGAACACCTACAGACCCGGGTCACCACGCGGGAGGGCCGCTCGGTGCCGGTCGAGGCACGGCTCTCCCTCGTCCCGGACGCGGACCAGCCTTTCCTCAGCCTGCGGATCCACGACGCATCGCGGCTGGTTCCCGCCGAGGTCGCGGTCGCCGGACGGGAAGGCTTCCTCAACGGAGTCCTCGAAGGACTGCCCTGGGGTGTCTTCGTCTGCGACCAGGACGGGCGCCCGCTCTACCTCAACACCACCCTGCGGACCACGCTCGCGAGCGTCACCGCCCAAGCCTCACCGTTCGTCGAACTCACCCAGCACTGCCTGACCCACCGCGACGGACGGCCCCTGGCGCCGCAGGAGTACCCCAGCGCCCGCGCGCTCCGAGGCGAGCACCTCCGGGGCCTCGACCTCGCGATCACCCCGCCCGGCACACCGCCGCAACCGATCCTCGTCGACACCGGTCCCGTCGTCGTGAACGGCGTGACCCGCGGCGCCGTGCTCGTCATGCGGCCCTCCCCCCACCCGACCAGCTGACCGGGAGCCGTTGCGGTCCTGCGCAGAGGTCACGAGTGCCAACGCAGAGCCCCGGCTTGCCGGCCGGCAACCCTCCGTTCGCGGGCGGGGTGCTCCGGCATGGTGATGCCTGCGCGTCTGCGGTGTCCTTGGTGGACTCCCGTAGAGTGAGCGTCGATTGCACGTATGCGTGTCGGGATGGACCGGAGGGTCGCGGTGACCAGTAGTACCCCCGAGTGGATGCGCCCGAATCCGGACGCGATAGCGCGGGCTTCGACGGTGGACTTACACACCGATCGCCCGCACACCGCGCGCATCTACGACTTCGTTCTCGGCGGTAAGGACAACTTCCCGGCCGACCGGGCCGCTGCCGAGGGCATGCTCGCCGAGTGGCCGTCGCTGCGTGTCGCGATGCGCGAGAACCGGAAGTTCATGCACCGGGTGACCCGGTACCTGGTGGAGGAGGCCGGCATCCGGCAGTTCCTCGACGTCGGCACCGGAATTCCGACCTCCCCGAACCTCCACGAGATCGCGCAGGCCGTCGCGCCCGAGTCGCGGGTCGTGTACGTCGACAACGACCCGATCGTGCTGGCCCACGCCAGGGCGCTGCTGACTAGCACGGACGAGGGCGCCACCGCCTACCTCGACGCCGACATGCGGAACCCGGCGGCGATCATGGAATCCGCCGAGGTAGCCGCCACGCTCGACCTGACCCGTCCGATAGCCCTGTCGGTGATCGCGGTGATCCAGTTCGTCCCCGACGAGGTGGCCTACGACCTGGTCGCCCGGCTCCTCGAGCCCCTTCCGTCCGGCAGTTACCTGGCGCTGAGCGCGGTCACCACCGACACCGACCCCGGAGCGGCCCGGGTCGTCGCGCAGTACAACGCGCGCGGCATCTTCATGCAGGCCCGCACCAAGGCGCAGACGGCCAAGTTCTTCGAGGGTCTGGAGCTGGTGGATCCCGGCGTTCAGTTGGTGCAGCACTGGCGACCGGACGACACGCCGACCACCGCTGACAACGAGAGCGGCGTGTACGCCGGGCTCGCCCGTAAGCCCTGAGGCCCCGTCGTACCTCGGCGGGGATGGCCCGGTCGCCGTGGACCTCGTTCCTGCTCGGCCCAGCCCGATTTCGTCAGTACCGGTCTCGTGGAGGCCACAGCCGGCCCCGCGGCACCCGAGCGCGTTCCCGCGCGGGCCCCGACAAGTCGGTCGCCCAGTTCCCGATCGCTGTGTGATGCTTCGCCGGTGTCCTTGATCTGGGTGACCGGGAATTCCGGCGCAGGCAAGTCCACTGTCTGCGAGTTGCTCAAACGCCACGGGCACGACGCGGTCGATGCTGACTGGGAGGGTTACAACCACTGGGTGGACCGAACCACCGGCCGAATCGTGGTCAATCCGCCCTACCCGGCGCCCAGCGGATGGTTGCATCGCTTCGGGTGGAAAATCGACCGCGCACACGTCGAGGCTCTCGCCGCGCGAGCCGCTGGTCAGACCGTGTTTCTCTGCGGATCAGTTGAGAACGAGGACGAGGTCCGGGACCTGTTCGACCTCATGATTTGCCTGGTAGTCGACGACAGGACCGTCACGGCGCGGTTGGCGAACCGCACCACGAACGCATTCGGGCGGCAGCCGGAGGAACTGGCCGCAGCGCTGGACGACAACGCCACCACCGAGTCCATGTACCGGCGGTTCGGCGCGACGATCATCGACGGCACACGCGCACCCGAGACGGTCATGGGTGAGGTCCTCGCCGCCGCCCGCTCAGTTCAACCAAACAATCGCTGACCGCTACCCCGCCCACTCGACCGAGGTAGACCGATGATTCCTGGCGATACCTGGATCCCGGACGACGAACAGATCCGTTCCTTGCATCGCCGGCTGGCGCCGACCGCGGAAGCTTTCGAGCTGGTCTACCGACACTGCCAGATCGTGTGCCGGATCGCCGAACAGCTCCTCGACCGCGGCGGTCGCCGTCTGGACCGCCAGTTGGTCCGGGCCGGGAGCCTCCTGCACGATGTCGGCGTCTATCGCCTGTACGACCCGGCCGGCGTGATCGACCACGCCAACTACGTCCGGCACGGCGTGGCCGGTCACCAGTTGCTGCAGGAACTGGGTTGGCCGGAGCGGATCTGCCGGTTCTGCTCCCACCACACCGGGACGGGACTCACCCGCGGGGACGTGATCGTGCAACGCCTTCCGATCCCGGTCGCGGACTATCTGCCCGCCACCGAGGAAGAGGAACTCGTCATGTACGCGGACAAGTTCCACAGCAAGACCACACCACCGGTCTTCCTCACTCCAGAGGATTGCCTGACCGGGCTCCGCCGTTTCGGGCCGGACAAGGCCGAACGTTTCACCGCGCTCCGCACCAAGTTCGGTGACCCCGACCTCGCACCGGTGATCGGCGGCCACGCCGACCGCTGACATAACCCGCCACGGCAGGCAGTACGGCCGCAGCCAGGGCGAGCAGCGATAGCGTCGTCGCTCGGCTGCGTCCAAGAGACTGGACGAAGTGAGTAGGACTAACGCACCGCCGAGACAGAGCAGGAGCCAGGCGGTCCGGCGGTGGCGTAACGCGCGCCCTGGCCTACCGTCACGGGCATGGCCGACGACGATTTCACCTGGCCGTTAGACAAAGCTTCGACCTTGAGACTCGGCCGGCGTTTGGCGGCCGAGGTTCCGAGTGCGAAGGACACCCCGTTGACCGTCCCGCGCTTGCGGCGCCTTCCGAATGGGAGGAAGCAGCCCGCCGGCTCAACCGGTAGAGACCCAGTACCGCAACTTCGCGCCCCGCTGATCGTCGAACACCCCGCCATTGCCCTCGATGACTTTCCGCGACGCGACGTTGTCCACGTCGCACGTCAGCAGCGCGGACTCGATCCCCAGAGCGCGCGCCACCGGCAGAGCCGCACGCAACATCGCCGTCGCGTGACCACGGCGGCGCGCGGAGGGACGTACGTCGTAGCCGATGTGGCCCCCGACCTCTCGCAGAGTAGGCGTCAAGCGGTGCCGGATCGCGATCCGTCCGAGGTACTCCTCGTCCTCGACCCACCACAGCGTCGTGGCCGGCACGTATCCTGGGCGCCGCGGCGAATCCTCCCGCGCCTGGGCCAGGAGCCAGTCGACGTACCGGGCGAACCCCGCGGCCTCCGACCAGTCCGGTCCGAACCGGCGGATCTCGTAGCCCATCTCGGTCTGGTCCGTCTCCGCGCCGCGACCCTCGCCGCGGAACTCCGCCATCCCGGCGAGGAACGAAACACGCAGACCCACCGTGGGCACGCTCAGCTCTGCCATGTCCTAGTGCTACCTACGTCCCGCAGCGGACGCACCCGAGATTCGACGCCTTCGATCGCGCCGCGCGCCATGCGTGCACGCGTCCGGCGATCGACACGGTGTTAGCATCCGCCGGTGCCCGGCCCTCGGCGTCGCGCCGTTCCGTTCTTGCAACCGGTGTACGACCTGATGTGGGCCGACGTCGAGACCGACGCGGTTGCGGTCGAGACCGTCGCTGTCTGGAGTCGACGAACCGCTGGGGCTCCCTGACACGGTGCCCGGCTCGCCGGACTGGCGGCATCACCGAAAGCTGTCGGTGGCGGTGATCAGCGCGTCGAGGATGCCCGGTTCGTCGAACGCGTGCCCGGCGTCGTCCACCAGCACGAACTGCGCGTCAGGTAACGCACGGTGCAGGTCCCACGCCGTCGTGGCGGGCGTACAGAGGTCGTAGCGTCCCTGCACGATGACGGTCGGGATACCGGCCAGCTTGCCCGCCTCGGCGATCAGCTGTCCCTCGGCGAGCCAGCCGCCGTGGCGGAAGTAGTGGTTTTCGATCCGGGCGAACGCGGTCGCGAACGGCGCCCGGCCGTAGGAGGCCAGCAGCTCCGGCCGGGGCAGCAGCGAGATGTTCCCGGCCTCCCAGCGCGCCCACGCCACCGCGGCGGACTCGTGCACCGCGGGGTCGGGGTCGAACAGCAGCCGCGCGTAGGCGTCGACGAACCCGCCGGGTCGTGTTCCCGGCACCGCGGCGGCGAACTCTTCCCAGCGGTCGGGGGCCAGTGCCCCGGCCGGGCCCTCGTAGAACCACGCGATCTCGCTCCGCCGCAGCGTGAAGATGCCCCGCAGCACCAGCTCGGTGACCCGGTCGGGGTGGGTCTCCGCGTAGGCCAGCGCCAGCGTCGACCCCCACGACCCGCCGAACACCTGCCAGCGGTCGATACCCAGATGCTCACGGAGTAATTCCAGGTCGGCGACCAAGTGCCAGGTCGTGTTCGCGCTCAGGTCCGCGACCGGATCGCCGGCGTGCGGTGTCGAGCGGCCACATCCGCGCTGGTCGAGCAGGACGATGCGGTAGCGGCTGGGGTCGAACAGCCTGCGATGCATCGGCGAGCTGCCGCCACCCGGACCGCCGTGCAGGAAGACGACGGGTTTGCCGGCGGGCGTCCCGCACTCCTCCCAGTAGATCGAGTGGCCGTCGCCGACGTCGAGCAAGCCGGAGCGGTGCGGATCGAGGGGCGGATACAGAACGCGCATGCCGTTCACGTTAGGCCGCTGGGGCGGAAGTAGCGGACACCCGATACAGTACGCGTGTACTGTTCGTTGCGCCGCAGTTCACGGGTATACCGGGGGGCGTACGGAAAGTGTCCGCTTAGGGGCGCTTACGGTACTGATTCAACGACAACGCGGTGCGGATCTGGAGCGGAGCCCTGGTGACGAACTCAACCATCATCTACACCCATACGGACGAGGCGCCTGCGCTGGCGACCTACTCGTTCCTGCCGGTGATCCAGGCCTACGCGTCACAGGCCGGCGTCGGCGTCGAGCTGCGTGACATCTCCCTCGCCGGGCGCCTCCTCGCGGTCTTCCCGGAGTTCCTCACCGAGGAGCAGCGGATCTCCGACGCCCTGAGCGAGCTCGGCGAGCTGGCCAAGCGTCCCGAAGCGAACATCATCAAGCTGCCGAACATCTCGGCGTCGATCCCGCAGCTCAAGGCCGCGGTGGCGGAGCTGCAGGGCCTCGGTTACGCGCTGCCGGACTACCCGGACGAGCCCAAGACCGACGAGGAGCGCGACATCCGCGCCCGCTACGACAAGGTCAAGGGCTCCGCGGTCAACCCGGTGCTGCGCGAGGGCAACTCCGACCGCCGCGCCCCCGCGTCGGTGAAGAACTACGCGAAGACCCACCCGCACCGGATGGGCGCCTGGTCCGCCGACTCGAAGACCAACGTCGCGACGATGGGCGTCGACGACTTCCGCTCGACCGAGAAGTCGACGGTGATCGAGGCCGACGGCGCACTGCGCATCGAGCTCGTCGGCGACGACGGGACCACGTCCGTGCTGCGCGAATCGGTGCCGGTGAAGGCCGGTGAGGTCGTCGACGCGTCGGTGCTGCGGGTCGCGGCGCTGCGGGAGTTCCTCACCGCCCAGGTCGCCCGCGCCAAGGCCGAGAACATCCTGTTCTCGGTCCACCTCAAGGCCACGATGATGAAGGTCTCCGACCCGATCATCTTCGGCCACGTCGTCCGCGCGTTCTTCCCGGAGACGTTCGCCACCCACGGCGCGGCTCTCGCGGCCGCTGGCCTCTCCCCCAACGACGGCCTCGGTGGGATCTTCAAGGGCCTCGAGGCGCTGCCCGACGGTGACACGATCAAGGCCTCGTTCGACGCCGAGCTGGCCGCCGGACCCGCGCTGGCGATGGTCGACTCGGACAAGGGCATCACGAACCTGCACGTCCCGTCCGACATCATCGTCGACGCCTCGATGCCGGCGATGATCCGCACGTCGGGCCACATGTGGGGCCCGGACGGGAACGAGCACGACGCGCTCGCGGTGCTGCCGGACTCCAGCTACGCCGGGGTCTACCAGGCCGTGCTCGACGACTGCCGCGCGAACGGCGCGTTCGACCCGGCGACGATGGGCTCGGTGCCGAACGTCGGCCTGATGGCGCAGAAGGCCGAGGAGTACGGCAGCCACGACAAGACGTTCGAGGTCCCCACGACCGGCACCGTCCGTCTCGTCGCCGAAGACGGCACGGTCGTTCTGGAGCAGGCCGTGTCGGCAGGCGACATCTTCCGCGCCTGCCAGACCAAGGACGCGCCGATCCGCGACTGGGTCAAGCTCGCCGTCACCCGCGCCCGCGCGACCGGCGACCCGGCCGTGTTCTGGCTCGACGCCACCCGCGCCCACGACGCGAACCTGATCGCCAAGGTCGAGCAGTACCTGCCTGAGCACGACACCGAGGGCCTGGACATCAAGATCCTGTCCCCGGTCGAGGCGACGAAGCTCTCGGTGGAGCGGATCCGGCGCGGCGAGAACACGATCTCGGTCACCGGCAACGTGCTGCGCGACTACCTGACCGACCTGTTCCCGATCCTCGAACTGGGCACCAGCGCGAAGATGCTCTCGGTCGTCCCGCTGATGGCCGGTGGTGGCCTGTTCGAGACCGGCGCGGGCGGCTCGGCGCCGAAGCACGTCCAGCAGCTGGTCAAGGAGAACTACCTGCGCTGGGACAGCCTGGGTGAGTTCTTCGCGCTCGCCGCGAGCTTCGAGCACCTCGCGCAGAGCACCGGCAACCAGCGGGCGCAGATCCTCGCCGACACACTCGACCGGGCGACCGCGACGTTCCTCAACGAGGACAAGTCCCCGACCCGCCGGGTCGGTGGCATCGACAACCGCGGTTCGCACTTCTACCTGTCGCTGTACTGGGCGCAGGAGCTGGCGAAGCAGACCGAGGACGCCGAGCTCGCGAAGGCGTTCGGCCCGCTGGCCGAGACGCTGTCCGCGAACGAGCAGACGATCGTCGACGAGCTGCTCGCGGTGCAGGGTAAGCCCGCCGACATCGGCGGCTACTACCAGCCGGATGCCACGAAGGCCGCCGCCATCATGCGTCCGTCCACCACCTGGAACAACGCGCTCGCGTCCCTGAGCTGAGCCGAACGCGAAACCGGCCTCTAACGCGACGTTAGAGGCCGGTTTCGCGTCGATTGGTGCGCCAGGTGGTGAGGACGGCGTCGAGGCGGGTGCGGATGCGGTCACGGGCCTCGCGGCGCGGCACGCCGGCCATCAGCAGCGCGTCGTACTCGGTGTCCTCGTGCCGCACCGACGCGACCACGGCCAGCGTCACCGCCTGCTCGTCGAGCGCCTTGGCCGCGGCCGAGCGTCCGACCCGTCCGCTGCTGCGCTCCCCCGCGCGCCGCGCGATCGCGTCCGCCCGCTCGGGGGAGCAACCGGGGAACAGCGCGGTGATCCGCCCGGCCAGCGCCGCCTGGTACGCCACGTCGGCGGCGTCCCGCCGGACCTCGTCGCGCTGCCGCCTGCGTTCCCGCGCGTCCTCGTCGGCCAGGCAGGATTCCTCGGCGCGCGCGAGCGCGCCCTCCTCGACCAGGATTCCCTGCCGCTCGTAGCGCTTCCGCCTCCGGTTGTAGCGGACGACGATCGCGGACAGCGTGCTCTCCTTCTTCGCCCGGCGGGACAGCGCGGCGTTGCCCGCCGGCAGAAACACGAGGTGATCCAGGTCGGCGCAGCCCGGGCAGAGCCGCTCGTCGCCCTCCGGGACCTGGTACGGCGCGGTCCCGTCGCAGGCGTCGCAGACCCACACGCCAGTCGCGACGTGCACGACCAGGTCCGGCACCGCCTGCTGCCGCGCGGCGAGCCGCTGACGCCGGGCGGCGCTCAGGTCCGCGGCGCTCCACTCGATTCGGAACGCTTGCTCCACCGCGTCGTCGCCGGTGCGGGTGAACCGGAGCGCGCGCCGGTCGCGGCTGGCCGCCACGTACGAGGCCTCGCCGGCGACCAGGCCTTTCTGCTCCGCCCACGACCGCAGAAGACTCACCGCGTCGACCAGCTTTCGGGCGTCGACCGCGGTGGCGGCCTCCAGAGCGTCCAAACGGCCTTGCCGCCAGGTGTCGACCTGGCCGACGCGCACCCAGCGCAGGCCGGTCAGGACGTCGACCGCGGACACCACCTTCCGGGTGGCCAGTGCACTCTCCGCGACCGCGACGACCCGCCGTTCCAGTTTCGACACGCGGCCATTCTGCCGGGCCGGGCGCCGCCGCGCCCGCCAGGCCGAGGCGCACGCGGCGCCGGGCCGCGCGTTCGTGACGCCGTTCACAGCGGCCCCACCGGCGCCGACCATGTGCGAACGTCGACGGATGCACAGCGAAACCCGGGTGGCCCCGGTCAGCCTGGCCGAGATCGTGGAACTCACCGACGCCGGCCCAGGACGATACGTCGCCGCCGGGGCCGACCGGTCCTCGGGGCCGCGGGTCTACGGTGGTCAGCTGGTCGCTCAGGCGCTGGCCGCCGCCGGCCGCACCGCACCGGACGGCCGGGTGCCGCACTCGCTGCACGGCCACTTCCTGCACCCCGGCGACCCGGACGCACCGATCGAGTACGACGTCGACGCGCTGCGCGACGGCCGCGCGCAGACCGTCCGGCAGGTGCTGGGCAAGCAGGGGCCGCACGACGTGTTCGCGCTGACGGTCTCGTTCGCGCCGGCCGCGGCGTCCGGGCCGGTGCTCGAGCACCAGGAAGCCACCTCCCCGGTACCGGACTTCGACGCGGTCGAGTCGGTCGAGGAGACGCTCGCCCGCGCCGACGCCGGGCTCGGCGAATGGTTCACGCGGCGGATCGCGCCGAAGCCGGTCGAGGTCCGGTTCGTCGAGCGGCCCGCCCGCGACTACGTCCTGCGCGGCGAGGCGCCGCCGTCGCGGCAGCAGGTCCTGATGCGGATCCGCGAGCCGCTGCCCGACAACCCGCTCGCGCACGCGTGCGGGCTGGCCTACTTCTCCGACATGTTCCTGCTCTCGACCGCCGTCTACCCGCACCGGGCCGTGATCGGCGACCGGAACCTGCTGGTGGCCAGCCTCGACCACGCGATCTGGTTCCACGGGCCGGTCCGGGCGGACGAGTGGCTGCTCTACGACATGGAGTCGGACTGGGCCGGCCAGGGCCGTGGCCTGTGCCGCGGCCGGATGTTCGACGCCACCGGTCGCCTGATCGCCACGATCGTCCAGGAGGGGCTGGTCAAACCCCTGAGCCCGCGGGATTAGCCTACTATTCCGATAGGAACAGAACACACTGCGGGAGCTGCCGTGCCGTCGATCCGGACCCTGGCCTTCCTCACCCCCGGCAACTACCCCGACGACGACCCGTATCGCGGCCTGGAGGACACGCTCCGGCAGTTCGAGTACGGCGAGGAACTCGGCTACGACGGCGCCTGGATCCGCCAGCGCCACCTCGAACACGGCGTCGGTTCGGCCGCGGTCTTCCTGGCCGCCGCGGGCCAGCGCACCCAGCGGATCCAGCTCGGCTCCGCGGTGATCCCGATCGGCTACGAGAACCCGTTCCGGCTCGCCGAGGACCTCGCCACGTCCGACGTCCTCTCCCGCGGCCGCCTCCAGGTGGGGTTCAGCGCCGGGCAGCCGCCGCACGTCGACCTGCTCGGGCCGCTCGCGTTCGACGGCGACTGGCGCACCTACGACCTGTCGTACAACCGGATCAGCCGGCTCGCCGACAACCTGCGCGGCACGTTCCTCGGCGACGAGGACACGGTCATCCACTCACCCGGCAACGTGCAGCGGCCGCGGGTCCAGCCGTTCAGCCGCGGCCTGGTCGACCGCCTCTGGTACGGCGGGGGCAGCGGGCGGTCGGCGGCCTGGGCCGGCGGCGCCGGCCTGCACTTACTCACCGGCAACGTCATCACCGGCGAGGGCACCGACGACTTCGTCACCGCGCAGCGCGCGCTGATCCGCACCTACCGGCGCGGTTCCCGCGCCGGGCGGGTCGCGCTCGGCCGCGTCGTGGTCCCGTTCGACAGCGCGGACGCCACGGCGCGCAAACGCTACCGGGCCTACGCCGAGAGCCGATACGAACGGACGCTCGGCCCCAACGGCCCCCAGCGCATCCTGTTCGCCCGTGACCTGGTCGGGCCGTCCGAGCAAATCCTCGAGCAACTGACCGCCGACCCGACGCTCGACGACGTCACCGAATTCCGGATCGAACTGCCGTACGAATTCGACCACGAGGACTACCTGCAGATCCTCTCCGACGTCCGGAACCACGTCGCGCCGGCGCTGGGGTGGCGAACGTCCCGCTTCGAGTGACGGCGCCCGGGGCATGGGTAGCCCCATGGACCCCGTTGACCTGGCCTATGCCGTCGTCGGCGCCGGCGCGTTGCTGGCCGGCGTACTGCCCCGCCTGCTGGAGCGACGGCCGCTGTCGCTGCCGATAGCGTTCCTCGGGCTCGGCATGCTCGTGTTCGCGCTGCCGCTCGACCTCGGGTCGCCGGATCCGATCGAGCACGCCGAGACCACCACCCGCCTCACCGAGATCGGCGTGATCGTCGCGCTGATCGGCGCCGGGCTGAAGCTCGACCGGCCCGTCGGGTGGCGGCGCTGGTCGGTCACCTGGCGTCTGCTGCTGGTCGCGATGCCGTTGACGATCGCGTTCACCGCGCTGCTCGGCTGGTGGTGGGCCGGGCTGGTGCCCGCGTCGGCGTTGCTGCTCGGTGCGGCGCTGGCCCCGACCGACCCGGTGCTGGCCGCCGACGTCCAGGTCGGCGAACCCACCGACGAGGAGGACTCCGAGGACGAGGTCCGGTTCGGGCTGACGTCGGAGGCCGGACTCAACGACGGGCTCGCGTTCCCGTTCGTCTACGGAGCGCTGGCGCTGGCCGGGGCCGGCGTCGCCGCCGACTCGCCGTCGGGCTGGGCCGCGCTCGCCGAGTGGCTCTGGCGCTGGGTCGCGATCGACGTGCTGTGGCGGGTCGCGCTCGGAGTGGCGGTCGGGCTGGGCACCGGGTGGCTGCTCGGCAAGCTGTTCTTCCGGGCCCGGTCGGAGACGCTGCGCCTGGCTGATCACGCGGAGGGTTTCCTGGCGCTGGCGATCACGTTCCTCGCCTACGGCGTGGCCGAACTGATGCACGGCTACGGGTTCCTCGCGGTGTTCGTCTGCGCGGTCTCGGTGCGTGCCGCGGAGCGGTCGCACGGCAGCCACCAGGTGCTGCACGACTTCGCCGAACAGATCGAGCGGCTGCTCACGGTCCTGCTGCTGTTGCTGTTCGGCGGCGCGGTGATCGACGGGCTGCTCGCGCCGTTGACCTGGCAGGCCGCGCTGGTCGGCGTTTTGCTGGTGTTCGTGCTGCGGCCGGCCGCGGCCTGGGTGGCGCTGCGCGGCTCGTCGGCCGGGCCGCGGGAGCGGTGGGTGATCGCGTTCTTCGGCATCCGCGGGATCGGGTCGCTGTACTACCTGGCGTACGCCGCGACGCACGCCAAGTTCCCGGACCTCGAGCTGCTCTGGGCCACGGTCGGTTTTGTCGTCCTGCTGTCGGTCGTCGTGCACGGCGTGGCAGCGACGCCGGTGATGCAACGCCTCGACCGGGCTCGCGACCGCCACGCGCCGGTCGCGGCCTCCGCCGACTGAAAAACTTCCCCGGACGTGTCAACCCTCGCCGCCGCCCCGCCCTCTAGTGAGTGAGGACCGAATCGGCAGACGGAGGCGACTGGCGTTGAGCGACCGGCCCGACGAGGCGGTGAACTCTTTTCGTGACTACGTCCAGACGCGGTTATCCGCGTTGCAGCGCTTGGCCTACCTGCTGTGCCACGATCGGCATCGCGCCGACGACCTGGTTCAGGACGCGCTGTTCAAGCTGTACCTGAAGTGGGATCGGGCGCGCGCCGCCAGCGATCTGAACGCGTATGCGCGCACCACCCTGGTCCGCACGTTCCTCAGTGAACGCCGCACCAACTGGGCGCGCCGGGTGGTGCTGGTCGACCAGCTGCCGGAGGAGGCGTTCGCCGACCCCGACGGTGCCGCCGTCGTCGCCGTCCGCCGGGCACTCGCCGGGCTGCCGCCACGACAGCGCGCGGTGATCGCCCTGCGCTACTACTCCGACCTCTCCGTCGAGGAGACCGCCCAGACGCTGGGCTGCTCGGACGGAACCGTCAAGAGCCAGACCGCTAGGGGCCTCGCCGCCCTTCGCCGCGCGCTGCCCGAGGCAGAGCCGAACGGCGCCGCCACGACCCGGACGAGGAGTTGATCATGGACGAAACCAGGGCCCGGGCGCTGCTGACCCGAATCGTGGACGAGGCGCCGCCCGCATCGCCGGTCGACCCCGACCGCGTGATCGAGCGCGTCGAGGCCTACCGGCACCGGCGGACGCGTTGGACGATCGCGACGGCCGCCGCGCTCGTGCTGGTCGTGGTCGTGGCCACCGCCGCTCTGGCGACCGGCGATCACGACGAAGCCCAGCGGGTGACCCCGGCCGCCCGGCCGTCCGGCGTGCCCAGCCCGTCCGGCTCGACAGGCCCGCCGGACGTCGGCACGCTGCCCCCCACCGCGCCGGCCCAGTTCGATCCGGCACACAGCGACATCCGGGTCACCGGAGTGCCGGACTCGCTGGACGACCGCGGCACCACGCTCTCGCCCACCTACCTCGGGTACTACGCAGTCGGTCGCGATCCGAAGACGAGGAAGCAGTCGCACCTCCAGGTACTGGTGGGCCCGCGCGGACGGACGCTCACCAACCACCTGAAGAGCGCGAGTCACTCCGGCACCGACGGCCCGGCGATCGGAGGCCGCCCGTCGACGTGGACCGCGATCGGCGATTTCGGCTTCGAACTGCGCTGGGACTGGGCGCCGAACGCGGAGGCGTACGTCGTCGTGCCGAAGCTGCCGGACCCGAGGAACCTCGCCGTGCGGATCGCGTCGTCGCTCTCGATCGACCTGTCGACCGCCACCCGGCTCCCGTACACATTCGAGGCGCCCGAGCACTTCACGTTGCGGGAGTTCCAGACGACGACCAGCCCGACCGGCATCCGCGCTCCGTCGGCCACCGTGGCCTACGGCGGCCCCGGCCCGTCCTACGTCAGCATCAACGCCAACCCGATCGGCAACGGCATCGGCACGGCGACCACGACGATCGAAGACCGGCCGGCCCGGGTCGTGGACGAGCGCAGCATGACCGAGCTCACGTCCGTGGTCATGGCGACCGGAGATCTCAAGGTGACGGCCTCCTGCAGTTACCGGCAGAACGCCGAGTTCACCGCCGCACAGCTCAAGGCGCAGTGCCTGGAGCTGGCCGCCACCGTCCAGCAGTCCGCCGACCTGGAGAACCAGGCGGAGTGGCCCCCGTTCGCACCCCGGTAGGCGAATCAGGCCCGGACCGTCCATAACTAAGAGCACCTAAAGCAGTACGCACGGAGATAAGGATCCGTGCGTGAATGGGTTCCTCCACAGGCGACGACACAACGGAGGTTCAGATGTGGGCCATCGGGGGGAAACGCCGGATCCGGGCCGCACTCGCGCTCGCCGGGGTCGGTGCACTCGCCGCGCTGATCGCACCGGCGACCGCGCAGGCCACCGACCACCGGCCCGCCGGGCACCGCTTCACGCTGCCGCCCGGGACACCGGCGCCGGACGGCGACTACCGGGTGCTCTCGGCGTACCGGGTCGTGCGCGGCGTCCAGATCTACACCTGTGACCCGGCCGGCACCTGGAACCCCGCGTCCACACCGGAGGCCACGCTGGCCCGGTACGGCCGGCACGGCCGGATCCACCACTACGGCGGTCCCCGCTGGACGTCGAAGCGCGACGGGTCGACGCTGCTCGGCGCGGTCGCGAAGCGGGTGCCGAAGGACGGCACGATCCCCTGGCTGTTGCTGACCGCGACCCGGGAGAGCGGCGGTCCGGGCACTGAGCTGTACGCGGTGACCCACATCAGCCGCGTGAACACCAGCGGCGGTCTCGCGCCGACCGGTGCCTGCACACCCGGCGAGAAGCGCGCCGTCCGCTACGGCGCCGACTACGTGTTCTGGGTGCCGAAGTCCTGACGTCTCACCCGGGGCGGCCGCGCCAGTGGAGCACCTCCAGCGCGGCCGCGACCGCGGTCGTATTCTGAGCCAGCGGCCGCGGAAGCAGATCGTCGGCCCTGGCCAGCCGCCGCAGCACGGTGTTGCGGTGGGTGAACAGCCGCTCGGCGGTACGCGAGCTGTTGCACTGTTCCCGCAGGTAGGTCAGGAGCGTGTCCCGCAGCTCCGGCTCGGCCGTGGCCAGGGCGCCGAGCGTGTCGGCCACGAACTCGTCGGCCTGGGTCGGGTCGGCGGTCAGCGCGGCCACGAGCTGGACGTCCTCGAACCGGGCGATCCGGCGCGGCGAGGTGAGCCGCGCGAGCATCCGCTGGGTGGTCAGCGCGTCCAGGTGGCTGCGCCGGAACCCCTCCAGGTCCCGGCCCGGCCGCCCGACCGCGACCCGGACGTCCGGGCTGCTCCCGGGAAGGCACGCCTGCAGCGCTTCGGTGGTCGGGGCGTCGGCGGTCGGCAGCCAGATCCAGACCGTGCCGGTGCCGGCCAGCACCGTCAGCCTGCGCTCCGCCCCACCGGCCTTCCGGACGGCCTCCGCGGTGTCCTCCAGCTCGCTGATCGGCGTGCCGGTGCTGCTCCAGACGATCGCCGCCACGTGCGGGCCGCCGAGCCGATACCCGAGCTGCTCCTCGGCCCGCCCGCGGCGGATCGGCGCGCCCTCCAGCAGCAGCGTCACCGCCGCCCGGCGCTCGGCGTGGGTCCCGCGGGTCAGCTCGGACCGCTCGGCCTGCATCCGCACGGTGAGCGCGGTGACCGTGTCGTCGAGGAACGTCGCGATCGACCGGGACGAGACGTCGAGCAATTCCCGCAGCTCGGCGGCGTCGTCGGTCAGCCCGAAGCAGATGTCCATCCAGTGCCGCCAGGCGACGTTCTGCGCGGTGCGATACGAGTCCAGCGACCGCTCGTCGAGGCCGCGCCGCACCAGGTCCCGCGCGATCTCCAGGATCTCCGGGGTGACGTTGGCCGGTACCCGCTCCCCCGGCCGCTGCAGGTTCGCGGTGGCCCAGTGCAGTACGTTCGCGACGTTCGTACGCCGCGCGCCTTCGCTGAGCACCGGGTCCTCGGCGATCGCCCGCATCCGCTCGCCGCCCAGCGCCGCCGCGTACAGCTCTTCGACCCACGCGTCCGGCGGGTGTAGCGCGAGCTCCGCGCCGCGCCGGATCAGCTCGCGGACCCGCGGCGACGGCGTCGGCCAGCTCACGGCTCCGGGAACATCCGTTTGCTCCACCACGTCACCAGCTTCGGATACTGCCGCGGCACCAGCCGGACCAGCGCGTCGATCGCTTTCGCGTCGTTACCGACCAGGATCCGGGGACGGCCCGCTCGCACCCCGTCGAGGATGATCGTGGCCGCCCGCCGCGGGTCCATCCGCAGCAGCTTCTCGCTGTAGGTGCGGGTCCGGGTCTCCTGCTCGGCGGTGACGGTCTCACCGCGCGCCTTCGCGGCGGTCAGCGCGGCGACCGCGATGTTCGTCGCGACGCCGCCAGGGTGGACGACCGTGACGCGCACCGGGTGCCCGTCGCGGAGCATCTCCGAGCGCAGCGTCTCGGTGAAGCCCCGCACCGCGAACTTCGACGTGCAGTAGGGGGCGAGCCCGGCCTGCGCCATGTACCCGTTGAGGCTGGAGATCGTAACGACGTGCCCGTCACCGGATGCGATCAGGTGCGGCAGGAACTCCTTCGTGCCGTGCAGAACGCCCCACAGGTTGACGCCGAGCACCCGCTCGAACGCGCCGTAGCCGGTCTCCAGGATCGACGGTGCGGAGTCGGCGATCCCGGCGTTGTTGTAGAGCTGGTGGACGACGCCGTAGTGGCCGGCTACCGCGGCGGCGTATGCGCGGAACGCGTCCCGGTCGCTGACGTCGAGGCGGTCGGCGTGCACCGGGGCGCCGAGCGCGGTCACCTCGTCGGCCGTCGCGGCGAGCCCGGCGGCGTCGATGTCGCTGATCGCCAGGCGCGCGCCCCGGCGGGCCAGCTCGAGCGCCAGCGCCCGGCCGATCCCGGACCCGGCGCCGGTGACGACCGCGACCTTGCCCGTGACGTCGCTCATCGGACCGTCGCCGTCGCGTCGGCCCGGTCGACGGACGTGAACCGCAGCGCCGGGTCGGTGACCGGGCCGTTGCGCAGCAGCTTGACGTCGGCCTGGTAGTTCATCGACATCAGCCAGGGCGCCGTCAGGCCCTGCCGGGGCAGCTGGTCCAGCGACCGTTTGACGTACCCGGCGTCGAAGTCCAGCAGCGGACGCGTCGGCATGTCCGGGTCGGGCACCACCGGGACGCAGGTGTCGTAACCGTGCGTGTCCATGTGGCCGAGCAGCCGGCAGAAGTACTCGCAGAGCAGACCGACCTTCAGCGTCCACGAGGAGTTCGTGTAGCCGATCGCGAACGCGAGGTTCGGGACGCCGGAGAGCATCATGCCGCGGAACGCGACGGTGTCCGGCAGGTTCACCGGAACGCCGTCGACCGTGGTGTTCACCCCGCCGAACGGCAGCAGGTTCAAGCCGGTGGCGGTGACGATGACGTCGGCCTCCAGCTCCCGGCCGGACGCGAGCCGGATCCCGGTCTCGGTGAACGTCTCGATCCGGTCGGTGACGATCGACGCGGTGCCGCGACGCAGCGCGCGGAACAGGTCCCCGTCGGGCACCGCGCACAGCCGCTGGTCCCACGGGCCGTACGGCGGGTTGAAGTGCTCGTCGACCGGGTAGCCGGCGGGCAGCTGTTTGGCGTTGACCGAGCGGATGATCTTCCGGGCGGCGTTCGGGAACCGCTGGCTGAACTTCCAGACCGCGGCCTGCTGCGCGATGTTCTTGCGGCGGGTCAGCGCGTACGCGCGGTCGGGCGGGAGGAGCTTGCGGAGCCGGTTGGCGATCGGGTCCTTCGACGGGACCGGCATGATGTACGTCGGCGTGCGCTGCAGCATCGTCACGTGGGCGGCGGTGGCGGCCAGCGCGGGCACGAGCGTCACCGCGGTCGCACCGCTGCCGATCACCACGATCCGCTTGCCCGCGTAGTCGAGGTCCTCCGGCCAGTGCTGCGGGTGGACGATCTCGCCGCGGAAGTTCTCGCGGCCCTCGAAGTGCGGTGTGAAGCCCTCGTCGTAGCGGTAGTAGCCGGTCGCACTGAAGATCCAGTTCGCCGAGAGCTGCGTCCGCTCACCGGTGTCCGTGCGTTCGACGTCGACCAGCCAGCGGGCGTCGGCGCTGGACCAGGACGCGCCCAGCACCCGGTGGTGGAACCGGACGTGGCGGTCGATGTTGTTCTCCGCGGCGGTCTCCCGCAGGTAGGCGAGGATCTTGTCGGCGCCGGCGATCGACTGCTCGTCCCGCCACGGCTTGAACTCGTACCCGAACGTGTGCAGGTCGGAGTCCGAGCGGATCCCCGGGTAGCGGAACAGGTCCCAGGTGCCGCCGGTCGCGCCGCGCGCCTCGAGGATCGTGTACGTCTTTCCCGGGACCCGGTTCTGCAGGTAGTAGGCCGCGCCGATCCCGGAGATCCCGGCGCCGACGATCACCACGTCGACGTGCTCGGGTGAAACAGACATACTCGGACTCCCTCGGTCGCCACAGACGAGTGCCGGACACATCATCGTCTGTGGAACCGCTCGGTACCAAGGGCAGGGCGCCTCGTCTCACCGCCGCGACGGGGCGATCTGCACCACCCTTGCGGCCACCGGGCCGTGGAACGCCGGCCTGCCGAGGATCACGACGTCCGCGCCGCGCGACCGATCGCGGCGAGCGCGGCGCGGGCGACGCGCTCGGCATCCGCGCCGGTCCACTCCAGGCGCCCCGCGACCGCGGCCGGACCGAGCGCGGCCCGCGCCTGCTCCACGGGCCGGACGTGCGGGTGTTCACGCAGGTGACGCTCGGGCAGCTCGGCCGAGCCGATCGCGGCGGTGTAGACCGCCAGCGCGGTCTCCGGCTCGCCGGCGTCGACCAGGAACGGCACCAGCCGGTAGAGCGTCACCCACAGCTCGCCGCGGTTGCCGGTGGCCCGCCACTGGTCGATCGCGGTCTCGAAGATCTCCAGGCTGCGCCCGAGGTCCGCGAGCCGGGAGCGGAACCGGGTGATCCGGGTCATCGCGGCCCCGGCGACGTAGGCGGCGCCCAGCCGCGTCGCCAGCTGGTGGCAGCGCACCAGGTACGTCTCGGCGGAGGCCGGGTCGACGCTGCCGTGGCAGACGCCGAACACGTACAGCATGATCGCCTGCAGCAGCGGCGACGAGGACCGGTCCAGCACGGCGCGGCACCGTTCGATCCACACGTCGCGTTCGGCGAGGTCACCCCGGTGTGCGCGGTTGATCGCGATGTTCCCGGCCGCCTCCAGTTCGCCCCAGGCATCCCCCTGCTCGCGGGCGACCGTCCACGCGCGCCGGTACGTGGACTCGCCGCCGTCGTCGAACGCCCCCTCCACGTCGCCGAGCACGATCAGCGGGATCGGCGCGTCGCTGCCGGACTCGGCGACCCCGGAGGCGGCGAGCCGCCGGGCGGCGTCCCACTCGCCGCGCGCCATCAACCGGGTCGCGGCCGACGCGCAGAGCAGCCCGCGGAGCGGATGCGCTGCGGCGCCGGGCAGCAGCCGGGCGGTCTCGGCCCAGCCGAGCATCTCGTGGTCGTCCCGGACACACGCGTACCGGTGCAGCGCCGCGGAGAGCCGCACCGCGAGGTCGGTGCGGACGTTGTCCCGGCACCAGGCGTACACCGCCCGCAGCCGCGGCGCCGCGACCGCCAGCTCGCGCCAGCCGCCCGGCTCGGCCGGTGTGCCGAGCAGCGCCGCCGCGTCCTCGGCCGCGGCCACGACCGTCTCGGCGTGCCTCTGCCGGAGCCGCTCGTCCTCGTGGGTCGCGGCCAGGAGCCGGTCGGCGAACTCCCGGACCGGCACCAGCAGCCGGTACGCGCGTTCGCCCGCGCGCACCTCCGAGCGGCGGACGACGAACGACTTGGCGACCAGCGCACCGAGCCGCCCGTCGATGTCCGCAGCAGGCAGAACGTCGTCCGCGCAGACGCCGGTGACGTCGGCGAACGAGAACCAGTCCGGGAACACCGCGAGCCGCCGCAGTAGCCGCTGCTCCTGCTCGCCGAGCAGCCGGTACGACCAGTCGAACACCGTCACCAGGTCGCGGTGGCGATCGGGCCGCCCGCGCGTGGCCGGGGCCGCCATCGAACGTTCGAGCGCCGCGAGGCCCAGCGTGGCGGCCCGCGCCGCCGCGAGCTCCAGCGCGAGCGGCATGCCGTCCAGCCGCGCGGACAGCGCGGTCAGCACCGCGTCCGGCGCCGGGTCGGGGTCGCCGCTCTCCCGCAGCCGGCGCCGCAGCAGCTCGACCGCGCCGTCGGTGGGCAGCGGCCCGAGCCCGACGACCTGCTCGCCGTCGATGGCCAGCGGCTCCCGGCTGGTGGCCAGCACGGTCAGCTCCGGGCACGCGCGGGTCAGTTCGGCGACCAGGTCGGCCACCGCGTCGACGACGTGCTCGCAGTTGTCCACGAGCACGGTCGCCGGCGCCCGTGCGAGCGCCGTGACCAGCGTCGTCCGGACGTCGCGGGCCGCCGGGATCGTCAGCCGCAGCGCGTCGCAGAACACGAACGGGGTCGCGGCCGGGTCGGGTGCTGCCGCGAGGTCCACCCAGTGCGTGGCCGCGGCATCCAGGCGGGCACGGGCGAACTCGACCGCGAGCCGGGTCTTGCCGATACCACCCGGACCGACGACCGTGACGAGCCGGCCCTGCTCCACCGCGTCGGCGAGCGCGGCCAGCTCCGCCGATCGCCCGACGAACGACCCGGGCGGGGCCGGAACCCGGGCCGGTGCCGGCGCAGCGGCCGGCGTCTCCATCCACCGGGCCTCGGCCGCCTCCCGGAGCGGATGCGCGGTCGCGCGTGCCTCCGCGATCGCGACCGCCGACGCCGTGTCCCCGAGATCGATCAGCAGGTCGATCCGTTCCGCGACCGCGCACCGCCGCAGCTCCTCCAGCCGCACCGACTCCGCGGCGGCGAACCCGTCCGCGAACTCGTCGAACGCCCGCCCGCGCCAGTCGGCGAGCAGCCGCTCGTACCGCTCGAGCGCGACCCGGCCGTCGGCGGCGCGGGCCGCGTGCAGCCCGTCCTCGAACGCCCACGCGTCGACGGCGTCGGACGGCAGCGCCAGAGAGTACCCGGTCGAGTGGGTGACCAGGCCGTTGCCGAGCACAGCCCGGACCCGGGACGCGAGCGTGTAGAGCGCGCCGCGGACGTCGGCGGGCCCGTCCTCGTCACCCCAGACGCAGTCGGCGAGCGCGTCGAACGTGACCACCCGGCCGCGCGCGAGCAGGAGACGGGTCAGCAGCGCCCGCTGCCGCCGCGGTAACCGGGCAGGCGTCGTGCCGGGCCGTTCGATCTCCAGCGGCCCGAGCACCCGGCAGCGCAGCACGCCTCATCGTAGGTGAAGTAACAGTCGGTAGAAGCGGAAGAACTCGTTGTCGATCGCCGGCTCGGCGCTGGACCCGAATCCGGCCTCGGCCGCCGGCCGGCTGCGCGCCGGGTAGCGTGCGGACCGTGACCCGCCTCCCCCGCTTCTCGCCCGATGATTTGGACGACGCTCAGCGGGCCGTCTACGGCGCGGTCACCGGCGGGCGGCGGGCGTCCGGGCCGCAGGCGTTCCCGCTGACCGACGACGCCGGTGCGCTGCGCGGGCCGTTCAACGCGATGCTGCTCAGCCCGCCGGTCGGGGGCGCGCTCCAGGCCGTCGGCGAGGCGGTGCGGTACGCGTCGGTGCTCGGCGACCGGGCCCGCGAGCTGGCGATCCTCGCGGTCGCCGCGCACGAGGACAGCGCGTTCGAGCGCGCCGCCCACGAGGCCGTCGGGCGACGCGCCGGACTCGACGAGTCCGAGCTCGCGGCCGTGCGCGCCGGCAGCGAACCGGCGACGCTGAGCGACCAGGAGCGGATCACGCTGCGGACGGCCCGGGCGCTGCTGCGCGACCGCACGCTGGACGACGCGGGTTACGCGGCGGCGGTCGGCGTGCTCGGCGAGCGCGCGCTGTTCGAGCTGACGACGCTCGTCGGCTACTACGCGACGCTCGCCCTCCAGCTCCGGGTGTTCGCCGCCGAGTGACGGTTCAGACCAGGTCCGCGAGGAGGGTGGCGGCCCGCTGGGCGCCGTCGGTGGCGACCGGGCGGTAGCGCACGTCGCGTCCGATCTCCTGCGCGATCACCGCCGCGAGCGTCTCCGGGGTGAGGTCCTCGTAGTGCAGCCGGCGGCCGGCCCCGTACCGGTCGAGCCGGTGCGGCACGTGGACGTTCTGCTCGAAGTGGTGGCGCAACGGCACGTAGACGAACGGCCGCCCGGCGGCGGTGAGCTCCATGCACGTCGTCAGCCCGCCCTGCACCACGGCCAGGTCGCACGCGGCCAGGTGGAGCGGCAGGTCGGGCACGTACTCCCGGATCTCCAGCCCGGGCCGCTCCGGCACCGCACCGGCGGCGATCCGCGGCCCGGTGACGACGATCATCCGCAGCCCCGGGACGCTCCGCGCGGCGGCCGGGAACGCGTCCGCGACCCGCCGGAGCAGGTGGTGCCCCACCCCGGACCCGCCGACCGTCACCACGCAGACCCGCTCGTCGGGCCGGTAGCCGAGCGCGGCCCGCAGTTCCTCACGGTCCGTCGGCGCCGCGCCGGTGCTGACGTAACCGGAGAACGCGTAGTGCTCCCGCGTCCAGTCCGCGATCCGCGGCAGCCCCGGGCCGAACCGGTCGGGCACCACGTCCTCCGGGTCGCCGACGAAGATGGCCCGGTCCCGGACCCGCGGATACCGCGCGATGTGCTCGATCATCTCGGCGTTGTAGTCGGCGGCCACCAGCGCCTCCCGCGCACCACCGTCCGGCATCGGCAGGTACCCGACGAAGTCCGTGAACCACGCGTACGCGAACCGTTTGAGCTCCGGGTTCTCGTGCAGGAAGTGGTCGACCTCCCAGGCCTCGTCGCCCACCACCAGGTCGTACTGGCCCTCGGTGACGACGTCGAAGAACACCTGGAAGTTCGCGACCAGGATCTCGTCCATCCGGCGCAGCGCCTCGAAGCAGTGCAGGTCGTGCTCGGCGGCCTCGCTCTCCACGTGCGCGGACTCGTTCACCAGCCACCCGCTCGCCGGGTGGACGCGCTCCCCGGCCTGGGCCAGCACCCGGGTCACCGGATGCTGCGCGAGCCAGTCGATCTCGACGTCCGGGCGCTGTTCCCGGAGCGCGGTGGCGATCGCGAGGTCACGGCGGGCGTGGCCGAGCCCGATCGGCGACGACAGGTACAGCACGCGGCGGGGCCGGGTCCGGCCGGTCGTCCAGCGGCGGGTGGTGCGGACGCGAGGCCCCACTCGGTCGGCGAAGTCGTGTAGCAGCAGGTTGATCCGCACCGGGTCGCGGACGAGCGGCAGGTGACCACCGCCCACGATCGGGACGTACTCGGCGCCGAGCAGGTCGGCCAGGCGTTCCCCGACCCGCGCGGGGATCACCCGGTCCTCCTCGCCGTGGACGACCAGCGTCGGGACGGATACCTGGGCGCACCACCCCTCGATGGTGGTGCGACCGGGACGGATCGCATTCGCTTCGACGCTGAGCACGGCCGCCGTCGTCTCGCGTCCCCAGCACACCGCGTCCTCGATCGGTTTGGTGGAGCGGCCCTCGGGCAGGCATTGGCCGAAGAAGAACCAGAGGAAGTCGTCGTAGTGCTCCTGCCAGTAGGTCCGGTTGTACTTCGCCCAGTGCTCGCCGGGGTCGCGGCCCAGGTGCGGCACCGCCGAGGGTGCGAGGTCGGGCGGTGGTGCGTCGAACCGGCGGAGGGCGGCGTCGCGGGCGGGGTGGCGTCCGCCGAGCGCGACGGCCGGACCGATGAACACGGCGCCGAGCACGCGCGCCGGGTGCACGGCGGCCAGTTCCAGCGCCCAGTTGGCGGCCCGGGACAGCGAGACGACCACGGCCCGGTCGGTGTGCGTGGCGTCGAGTACCGCCAGCGCGTAGGCCACCTGTGCCGCCTGGTCGTACGCGGCCGGTTCCGCGGGCCGGTCGGAGGCGCCGTTGCCCGGCCCGTCGTAGGTCACCACGCGGTGGTGCCTGGCGAGGTAGGCGACCTGCAGCTTCCAGAACTGCTTGTGGATGATCGTCCAGGTCGGCAGCAGCAGGATCGTCGGTCCGCCGGAGCCGGCGACCTCGTAGTGGATCTTGACGCCGCCGACCTCGACGTACCCTTCGGCGTCGGCGGTGCGTGCCTTCACCGCGATTCCACTCTGGCCGGGCGCCGCCGGTCAGCCGCGGACGAGACCCGCGGCACGAAGCGCGGGACGTCACGCTGGTACCGGCGGTAGTCGTCGCCGAGCTGCCCGACCAGGTCGTGCTCCTCGAACCGCACCGCGACGACGATGTACGCGCTGGCCACCACCGCGAAGTACAGCCGGCCGACGCTCATGTCCGGCGTGATCCAGAACGCGATCAGGAAGCCGAGCATCAGCGGGTGCCGCACCAGCCGGTAGAGGAACGGCTGCGCGAAACCCGGTTCGGTGTACTGGCGGCGCTGCAGCCGGGCCAGCACCTGACGGAGTCCGAACAGGTCGAAGTGCCCGATCTGGAACGTGGAGAGCAGCAGCAGCCCCCAGCCCGCGAGGTGACCGGCCCAGAACAGCCAGCGCAGCCAGCCGTCGGGCACCGACCAGATCGTCTCGGGCAGCGGGCGCCACAGCCAGAGCAGCGCGGCCACGGCCAGGGTCGCGGCCAGGACGTACGTGCTGCGCTCGATCGGCGGCGCGACCCAGCGCGTCCACCAGCGCTTGAACCAGGGGCGCGCCATCACGCTGTGCTGCACGGCGAAGAGCGTCAGCAACCCGGTGTCGACCAGGAGCGCGAGCCAGGCCGGGCCGGAAGGCCCGTCGTCGACGTCCTTCGGAACACCGACCCCGGCCAGGAAGCCGATCGTGTAGAGGAACGTGACCAGGAAGAACACATAGGCGGCAGCGCCGTAACCGGCGACGAGTACGCGACGGACCATCGGGACCTCCGGAATGGGTGTCGTTCGGTCGATCGACCGAACGACACCCGATGGTAGGGTTCGGTCGATCGACCGAACAAGCACTGTCATCCACCCGACACCCGAGCCCCTCAATCACGGAGCGTCGTGACCCCTACCACCCCTGATCGGATCCTCACCGCCGCCCGCGGCTGCCTGCTCGCCGACGGGTACAGCGGCTTCTCCACCCGACGCGTGGCGGAGGCGGCCGGCGTTCCGCTCAGCCAGATCCACTACCACTTCGGTACCCGGAAAGCGCTGGTCCTGGCGCTGCTCGAACGCGAGAACCAGACGCTGCTGGAGCGCCAGCGCCGGATGTACGGCACCGAGGCACCGCTCTGGAAGCGCTACGAGCAGGCCTGCGACTACCTCGACGACGACCTCGCGTCCGGCTACGTCCGCGTCCTGCAGGAGATGATCGCCGCCGGCTGGTCCGACGAGACGCTCGCCGCGCAGGTCCTCACGGTGCTCCAAGGCTGGTACGACGTGCTCGGCGAGGTCGCCCGCGAAGCCGAGCGGCGTTTCGGGTCACTCGGTCCGTTCACCGCCGATCAGGTGGCGGGTCTCGTCGCGATGGCGTTTCTCGGTGGCGAGTCGCTCGCGCTGCTCGGAGACCCGAAGTGGAGCGACGGCGTCCGCGGGTGGCTACGCAGCGTCACCGACCTGATCAGGTCGCTGGAGGAGGGCTAACGTTGGCCTGGGCGTCTTTCTCTGGAGGTAGCTGTGAGCGAGCGGATCGAGACGCGACGGCTGTGGGCGGACGGACCGGCCGTCGGCGCGATCGGGCTGGGCTGCATGGGCATGACCTGGGCCTACGGCACGGATTCCCGCTCCGACGACCCCGGCGCGGTGATCGGGCGCGCGGCCACGCTCGGGGTGACGCTGCTGGACACGTCCGATGTCTACGGCCCGTTCACCAACGAGGAGCTGGTCGGCAAGGCGCTGACCGGGCGGCGGGACGAGATCACGCTGGCCACCAAGGGCGGGCTGATCGAGCGCCTCCGGGCCGACGGAACACCCGACCCGACCCGGATGCCCTCGCCGGACGGGTCGCCGGACCACCTGCGGCAGGCGATCGACGGCTCGCTGCGGCGCCTCGCGGTCGACCACATCGACCTCTACTACCTGCACCGGCCCGACCCGCAGATCCCGGTCGAGGACAGCATCGGCGCGCTGGCCGAGGGGGTGCGCGCCGGGAAGATCCGCGCGATCGGCGTCTCGGAGTTCAGCGTCGAGCAGCTCGACCGGGCCGCGGCCGTGCACCCGATCGGCGCGGTGCAGTCCGAGCTCTCGCTCTGGACCCGCGACCACCTGGACACCACCCTGCCGTGGTGCGCCCGGAACGGCGTCGGGTTCGTGCCGTTCGCGCCGCTCGGCCGCGGGTTCCTCACCGGGGCGTTCCGCGAGGCGACCTTCGGCGCGGACGACTTCCGGTCCGGCAACCCGCGGTTCCAGCCGGAGAACTTCCGGGCCAACCTGGCGATCGTGGACGCGGTGGAGGCGATCGCCGCCCGTTACGAGGCGACCGCCGCGCAGGTCGCGCTCGCCTGGGTGCTGGCGCAGGGCGAGCACGTGGTGCCGATCCCCGGCACCCGGCGGATCGCCCGGCTGGAGGAGAACGCGGCCGCTGCCGCGCTCCGGCTGAGCGCGGAGGATCTGGCGACGCTCGACGCCCTCCCCGCCCCGGCAGGCAGCCGCTACTGACCCCAGAGATCACGCGCCGGTGCGCTCGCCGGCGACGGCGAGGAACAGCTCCGCGCAGTGGTCGACGAGCTCGTCGGCGGTCAGCAAAAGCACACCGTCCAGCCAGGACGTGAGGATCTGCGCGACGCCGCCGACCAGCAGCTCGGCGGCGACGTCCACCCGCGGCGTGCGTTCGATCCGGTAGAACTCCCGCACCTGCGCCGCCATCAGGTCCACGAACCAGCGTGTCGACTCGGCCCGCCGCGCCGCCACCACCGGGCTGGCGCCCACCGAGCGGGAGAACAGCAGCCGGCCCCGGCGGGGGTCCTCGGCGATGCTGCGCACCAGGACCGCGAGACCGGCCCGGGTACGCGGAGCCGCGGCGTGCGGCGAGGCCTCGACCGCGGCGAGCATTTCCGCGCCCAGCTCGGCGACCACGTGGTCGTATACCGCGACCATCAGCGCGTCCCGGTCGGCGAAGCTCTCGTAGAAGTACCGGGCGGTCAGCCCGGCGGCCCGGCACACCCCGCGGACCGTGACCTCCCCCGGCCCGTCCGGCGCGCCGAGCAGGTCGAGACCGGCCTCGAGCAGCTGCGCACGACGCTCGGCCGCCCGTTCCGTGCCTGCGACCCCGCCGTACGTCCGCCCGCTTCCCATGGCGCCATCTTGACATCCCTGTCACCATATCTGAGAACATACGTTGTCAGATGGTCCCCCGGGATCGAGGAGGAACGATGACGTCCACCGAGCAGACGACGGAAATCGACCTGCGCCGGATCGTGCACGGCGCCGGATTACTGGCGGCCGGCGCGAACGTGATCATGCAGCTCGCCCGCCCCGGCGTCGGGTACGGCGTCGTGGAGAGCCGGGTGGAGAGCGGCCGGCTCTTCGACCACCCGGTCAAGCGCGCCCGGACGACGCTCTCGTACCTGGCCGTCGCCATGCTCGGCGACGACGAGACCAAGAAGGCCTACCGGGAGGCGGTGAACGTCGCCCACCGGCAGGTGCACTCGACGCCCGAGAGCCCGGTCAAGTACAGCGCGATGGACCCGAAGCTGCAGTTATGGGTCGCCGCCTGCCTCTACCGCGGGTTCGAGGACGTCTACGCCGCGCTCGGCGGCGTCCTCACCCCGGAGGAAGCCGCGGAGATCTACCGCTGCTCGCACGCGCTCGGCACCACGCTGCAGGTCCGGGAGTCGATGTGGCCGGCCGACCGGGCCGCGTTCCAGGAGTACTGGGACGCCGAGATGGCCGAGGTCCACATCGACGACACGGTGCGCGAGCACCTCCTGCACGTCGTCCGGCTGACGTACCGGCCGCGCCTGGTCAGCTCGGTGTTCGGGCCGCTCAACACGTTCGTGACCACCGGGTTCCTGCCGCCGGTGTTCCGGGACGAGATGAAGCTGCCGTGGGACGAGCGCCGCCAGCGGCGCTTCGACCGGCTGCTGCGCACGGTCGGTGCGCTGTCGCGCAGGCAGCCCGAGGCCCTGCGCATCTTCCCCTTCAACTTCCTGCTCTGGGACGTCAAGCGCCGGATCCGGCGCGGCGTGCCGCTGGTCTGATGGCACGACATCGGATGTGGGCACGGTCGGTCGCCGACACCGACGGGCGCCGGGTACGTTCAGTGCGGCCGGACACCGATGCAGCGGTGCGTCCGGCAGTATTGACCGTACCGACCAGCGCGACCACCGGAGGACGACACGGACGCGGCCCTGCCGACGCCAACCAAGCGTCCGAAGAACCGGAAGGCCCAGATCGCACTGGCGGCGGCCGAGCTGTTCTGCGCGCGCGGCTACCACGGCGTCGGGGTGGACGAGATCGCCGGCGCGGTGGGGATCACCGGCCCGGCGATCTACCGGCACTTCCCGAACAAGTACGCGATGCTCGTCCACGCGACCCGCGAGTTGTCCAACACGATCGGCGGCGCGGTCGACCGGGCCCTGGCCGGCGCCGACGACCCGCGGGAGCAGCTGGACACGGTGCTGGACACGCTGGCGACGCTCAGCGTCGAGCAGCGCCGGGTCGGCGGGCTGTACCAGTGGGAGAACCGGTACCTGAACGCCGAGCACCGCGCGGAGTTCCGGGACGGGCTGGGCGCGCTGATCGGCCGGGTGGCCGAGCCGCTGACCGCGCTGCGCCCCGGGTTGTCCGGCCCGCACGCCCGCCTGCTCACCCGGGCGGCGTTCAGCGCGCTCGCGAGCGTGGCCACGCACCGGGCGCCGATCTCCCGGACCCGCGCGATCGACGTGCTGCATCGCGCCGGCTGGGCGCTGCTGACCGCCGGGACGCCGATGGTGCGGGTGCAGGGCGACTCCCCCGGCGTCCCCGCGGAGAGCACCCAGAGCAGCGCCTCCCGGCGGGAGGCCGTGCTCGCCACCGCGATCGGACTGTTCCACCAGCACGGGTACCACGCGGTCGGCATGGAGGACATCGGCCGGGCCGCGGGCCTGCACGCGTCCAGCCTCTACCGGTACTTCCCGAGCAAGGCGGACCTGCTCGCGGCGGCCTACCACCGGGCAGCCGACCAGGTGTCGGCGAGCACCACGGTGTCGCTGGACGTGGCGGCGACCGAGGAGGAAGCGCTCCGCGGGCTGGTCGAGGGTTTCGTCGAGCTGACGTTCACCCAGCGGGACCTGGTCGCGGTCTACCTCGCCGAGAACAACAACCTGCCCGACCGCGACCGGCACGAGCTGCGCAGGATCCAGCGTCTGCAGGTCGACGAGTGGGTGCGGCTGCTGACCGGCGTGCGGCCGGAGCTGACCGCGAACGAGGCGCGCATCCTGGTGCACGCGGCGCTCAACGTCGTCACCGACCTGGGTGGCGCGACCGACCCCGCGCCGCCGGACGCGTTCCGTCCGTTCGTGGCGTCGCTCGCCCTGGAAGCGATGCGCCGCGCCTGACGGCGCTCTGCCTCACCGCGGAAGTTAACCGCTGTCTGCGGTTCGCTGTGCCTTCATCCCGGTATCGGCGCTGGGTCCGGACGTTCCTGCCCGCAGGAAGTTAACGGTGGTTTACAGTGCTGCCAGCCCCAAACCCACCCTGGCCAGCGCCGGCCTACGTGGCCGGTGAAGGGAGACCCGGATGTCCCTCGCCGACGAGTGTGCGGCGGCCACCGCCGAACTGACGATTCCGCTCCTCCTCCGCTCCAACGCGACCGAATTCGCCGACCGCCCCGCTCTCACGATGCTGGGCGACGAGGACTCGACCCTGACCTGGGGCGACCTCCGGCGACGTGTCGCCGCGGTCAGCCTCGGACTGGCCGACCTCGGCTTGCGTTCCGGTGACCGGCTGCTGATCTCGGCATCCAGCCGGATCGAACACTGGCTGGTCGACCTCGCCGCGGTCCACGTCGGAGCGGTTCCCGGCAGCGCCTACGCGACGCTCAGTACCCCGCAGTTGCAGTACCTCGCCGACCACAGCAAGGCCACGGTGCTCGTCATCGAGAACGCCGAGCAGCTGGCCCGGTGGTCGCCGGTCCTCGGCGACCTGCCGGAGGTCCGCGCGATCGTGCTGATGGACCCGACCGGCGTCACGTTCGACGATCCCCGCCTCACCGACCTCGCGACGGTCGAGGCGGCAGGCGCCGACCGGTTCGCCCACGACCCGTCCGCGTTCGAGGAGGGCTGGCAGCACATCACGCCGGACCACCCGGTAACGCTGCTCTACACGTCCGGAACCACCGGCGATCCGAAGGGCGTCGTCCTGAGCCACCGCAACGTCCTGCACCAGGCCGTCGCCATCGAGCTCCAGGTGGACACGCCCGCGCACGCACCGACGATCGGCTACCTGCCGCTGGCGCACATCGCCGAGCGGGTTCTCGGCATCTACGTGCCGGTGTACCGGGCCGGCCACGTGCACATCGTCAGCGACACGGCGCAGGCGGTCGCGGCGCTGCTGGCCGTCCGGCCGTCCACGTTCTTCGGCGTCCCCCGCGTCTGGGAGAAGATGGTCGCCGCGCTGCAGGGATTCCTCGCCGCGGCCGAGCCGGCCGTCCAGGACGCGGTGAACGGCGCGAGCGCACTCGCGCTGGACTGCTACCGCCTGCGGGAGGCCGGGCAGCCGATCCCGCCGGAGACCGCGGAGCAGCTGGCCTCGCTGGACGCGCTGATCCTCAAGCCGATCCGCGCCAAGCTCGGCCTGGACAACGTGACCTACGCCGGGAGCGGCGCGGCCCCGATCCCGGTGGAGGTGCTGACGTTCCTGGCCGGCATCGGCGTGGACGTCTACGAGGTCTGGGGCATGACCGAGACCACCGGCACCGCCACGATCAACACGCCGAGCCGATTCAAGCTGGGCACCGTCGGCGTGCCGAACGTCGGTATGGAGCTGAAGCTCGCCGAGGACGGCGAGATCCTCGTCCGCGGCCCGCTGGTCTGCCAGGGCTACCTGCAGGCGGACGGGTCGATCCAGCCGGTCACCGACGCCGACGGCTGGCTCGCCACCGGCGACATCGGCACGCTCGACGAGGACGGGTTCCTCACGATCACCGACCGCAAGAAGGAACTGCTGATCACCGCCAGCGGCAAGAACGTCGCCCCGGCACAGATCGAGAACCTGCTCCGCACCCACCCGCTGATCGGCTACGCGGTCGCGATCGGCGACCGGCGGCCGTACGTCACCGCGCTGATCAGCCTCGACGAGGAGGCCGCACCGCTCTGGGCGGCGGCGCACAACATCGACGCTTCGGATCCGAAGGCCCTGGCCGAGCACCCCGTGGTGCTGGCCGAGCTCCAGGCCGCGGTCGACGCCGCGAACGCGCGTCTGGCCCGGCCGGAGCAGGTGAAGAAGTTCCACGTCCTGCCCGCGGCGCTCAGCCCCGAGTCCGGCGAACTGACGCCGACGCTCAAGCTCAAGCGCCGCACGATCTCGGAACGGCACGCGGGCGAGATCGACGACCTGTACCGCTAGCACGTTAGTTCTCAAGGAGGAGAAGTGACCACTCGGAACCCGGACGCCCTCGAAGAGGGTCGGACACGCTGGGGACGCACGGCCGTACTGCTGGTGCCGTCCCTGGGCGTCGTCGGCGTGCTGGCGCTCGCCGTCGCGCAAGGCGCGCTCGCCGCGTCGTTCGGCGTGTCCGGACAGAACTTCAAGGTGACCGCGGCCCGGGTGGAGGGCACGAACGTCGCCGGGTACCTCGACACGGTCCGCAGCGTCGACGGCAAGAGCCACCCGGTGATGCTGGCGGGTGTGGAGAAGGCCGAGATGACCGACGTCTGCACCTCCGCGGTGGTGGACATCCCGGTGCTCGGCCCGGTGTCGCTCAAGGTGCTGTCCGGTCAGAACGGCCCGGTCAGCGGCACCAACGTGGTCGCCGACTCGGACTCGCTGTTCGGCGGCCGCGGCACGGTCTCCGGCGTGGAGGCGGGCCGGGACGCGTCCACGCTGGAC
Organism: Cryptosporangium aurantiacum; assembly: GCF_900143005.1. NCBI lineage: Bacteria > Bacillati > Actinomycetota > Actinomycetes > Cryptosporangiales > Cryptosporangiaceae > Cryptosporangium > Cryptosporangium aurantiacum. The sequence goes on along the minus strand of NZ_FRCS01000009.1, from coordinate 147,742 downwards.
AAGGTCAACGGCGTCAGCGGCCCGCCGGGACGGTTCGCCGTCCAGGCGGAGTCGCTGACCGCGACCGACGTCCGCAGCACCGCGTGGTCGGCCAGCGGCGGCACCGTCGAGCTGTCCGGCATGGACGTCAGCGTCAAGGTCGGGCGGCACGAGTGCTACTGAGTCGCTCGGGGGCCCCTCGTTCGGGGGCCCCTCGTTCGGGGGCCGCTCGCGGCCGCCTCGACGAGGTGCTGCCGTTCCCGGATGCCCGCCACTGGTTCCGGCGGTGGCGGCGCACCCGGCCGTTCTGGGCCGGGTGCGCGGTGATCGCGGGCGGCACGATCATGCTGTCGGTGCCGCTCGCACCGCTGCCGGTGATGATGCACGTCGGCACCGCCGCGGTGTCCGGCGTCGCGTTCGGGCTGATCCTGATCGCGGCGGGCCTGTTCTTCTGGTTCGCGCCGCAGCAGCGGACGTTCGTCGCGGTGGTCAGCGTGATCGTGTCGCTGGCCTCGTTCGTCACCACGAACCTCGGCGGGCTGGGGTTCGGGATGCTGCTGGGGCTGGTCGGCTCCAGCATGGCGTTCGGCTGGCGTCCACACTCGGCCGTCGCGGCCGGCCGTCACGCCGGCCGCCGGCCGGCGGCGCCGGACCCCGACGAGGACGCGACCGACGTGCTCGACCCGGTCGACCTGCTGGACAACGACCCGGGGGACGACGACCGCCGCGCAGCCGATCCGGACGCCGAGGCGCCGACCGCCGAAATCCCGCTGGGCACGGGTGAGCGGGGCACCGGCGAGCCCGGGGACGACCGCGCACCGGCCGTGGGGCGGGCCGCGCCGGTCTCGCCCGCCGCGGAGCCGCCACCGGGGCGGGGCCACGGGCCGGGGTTGACCGCGCTGGTGCTGGTCGTGGCGCTGGTCCTGGCCGGTGCCGTGCAGGCCGGGGCGGCGGCACCGGCCGCCGCCGCGGCCCCGCGCGACCCCACCGCGGAGTGCCCGGACGACTCGCCCGACCTGATCGACCTGATCCTCCCCTGGCTGCCGCGCCCCGCCGACCCGTGCCCGGAGCCCTCCACGACGCCGACACCCGCGCCGTCGGCGGGCACCCCCGGCGGTACGACCCCGTCACCGGGCACCACCCCGGGCGCCACGCCGACGCCGACCCCCACGCCGTCGGCGTCCGGCACCGCTCCACCGGCCGCCGGTGACGGGACCGGCCCGGGCTACCCGGTCGCTCCGAACGTCTCCCAGGTCAGCGCGGACACGCTCGAGGCCACCGGCTTCACGTTCCGCGGCGCGACCACGCTGCCCACCGCGACCGGCCCGATCAAGGTGCTGGTGTTCCACGCCGACCGCCTGGTCGCCGCCGCCTACCGGATCCGCACCGCGGACCCGGGTCCGGTCCTCAACCTCGGCGTCAACCTGGACATCTCCGACGTCGAGATCTACGCCACCGGGCTGTCCGGCACGGTCACCGTGCCGTACCTGGACATCCCGCTGCTCCCGATCTCGATCACCGCGGCGATCATCCCGACCTGGCTGAAGCTGAACCTCACGCTGCCGCTGTTCTCCGGCCGCGACGTCACGGCCGGTCAGGTACTCATCCGGGCCGGGACCGTTCGCTCGACCGAGCTGGACGTGACCGTCGCGCCCGAAGGCCAGTGACGGCCCGCACGACCGCGCCCGCGAGAATCGCGGTGGCGCCCATGACGACCGCGGCCACCGCGGTGCGGAACGGTCCGGCCTCCCAGCCCACGACCCCGGCGCGTCCGGCCGGGTAGGCCACGGCGACGACCCGGCCGAGGACGTCGTCCTCCGCGACGGTCCCGCCGCCGGGCCCGGTGGCGAACGTCCGCGAGTCCACCGACAGCGGCCGGTTGTCGCCGACCACGAACAGGCGGCCGGGCGGGACCACGACCCGGAACGGCGTCTCCGCCGACGGGTCCAGCGTCTCCGGCCCGCCGAAGACGGCGTCGTCGACCGACAACGCGCCGGATTCCTCACAGCAGACGACGGTCGAGCCGCCGAACGCGATCACCCGCTTGATCCGGTCGGCGCCCTGCGCGCCGTCCGGACCCGCGACCGAACCCCCCGCGACCGAATCCCCCGCGACCGAACTCCACGCGTCCGGGCCGAGGACGACGACGTCGTTGACCCGGATCGGCGGCGGATCGGTGTCCACGACGATCCGGTCGCCGGGGCGCAGACCGGGCACCATCGACGGCCCGGTCACCTGGTACACGCGGTAACGCTCGGTGAGGAACCCGGCGCCGCCGAGCACGAGCAGCAGCCCGGCGGCGACCAGGATCCGTCCGACGTTCCTCACTCCTGCGCGGACGTCGAGCGCGGCCGGGCGAGGTACGCCGGGTCGATGTCGGCGGGCGGGGGGCCGGCGCCGAGGTCGGACGGCCGGTAGCCCTGCGGGTAGCCGGGGTAGGTGAGGTTCTTGCCGGTCTGGCCGAGCATGCTCTTGCGCCGCGGCGGCAGCAGCCGGACGACCGCCGACCGGCCGCGCAGCGCCCGCCCTGCGGTGGTGACGACCCAGGACGGAGCGGGCCGGAAACCGAACGCGGTCAGCATCGGCTCGTCGAGCAGCGCCCGCACCGCGACGCCGACCGGCTTGGACAGCGGCTTCGGGTACCAGCTCCGTAACAGGTCGAGCGTGTACGTCCCGACCAGCCGGTTCGTCTCCGAGTAACGGAACGTCTCGGCCTCGTACTCACGCTTGAACGTCCGGAAGCCCTCGAACGTGTCCGGGACCTCGCGGATCCCCATCCGGGCGCCGACCGCCCGGTAGAAGTGGAACGCGGCCAGCTTCTCGTGCTCGGACAGCGGCCGCCAGCCGTACCGGTCGATCCAGTCCACCGGCTCGTAGACGAACGTCGAGAGCACGTACCGCATGTCGTCGTTGCTGATCGCGTACTGCCCGTGCGCCCGGTTGATGACGCGGAGCGCCTCCTTGCCGCGCGGCGAGTCGTAGCCGTGCTCGGCGAGCTCCGCCATCAGCAGCGCGGTGTCGTCGTACCGTTTCTGGGGCCGGTTCCGGAACTCGCCGGTCGCCTCGAGCAGCGACGAGATCGTCGGGACGCAGTAGGTGCGGAACAGCGCGAGCTCCAGCGCGCGCTGGTAGTCCCAGGGAAACTCGTAGCCGGCCGAGATCCGGTAGATCTCGGTGTGGTCACGCTCCGGGTCGAGCGCCAGGATCTGACGTAACCAGTGGGTGCGTGGACGTCGGGACACGGTAACCACGGTGCTCACCGCCCTCTCTATATTTGATATCTTCACACCCTCGGGGCGTCCGCGTGAGAGGAACCGCATGGCCCACCGCACGAACGGCGTCCCCATCGGACGGACGGCCCGGTTGCGCCGTCCACAACTGTCGGACGAGGTCGTGGCGTACCTGCGCGACCAGATCATGTCCGGCGAGCTGCCTCCCGGCACGTTCATCCGCCTGGAGGACGTCGCCGCGACGCTCGGTGTGAGCATCACACCGGTTCGGGAAGCGCTGCTGACGCTGCGCGGCGAGGACATGGTCGAGCTGGAGCCGCGGCGCGGCTACAAGGTCGCGCCGCTCTCCCGGCAGGACATCGTCGACGTGTTCGCGCTGCAGGCGCACATCGCCGGCGAGCTGGCCGTCCGCGCGGCCGCGCAGATCACCGCGGACGAGCTGGCCGACCTGAAGGAGAAGCAGCAGGGCCTCCGCGACGCCGTCCGCACGGCGACGCCCGCCGAGATCGAGGAGCGGGAGTTCGACTTCCACCGCGCGCTCAACCGGATCGCCGCGGCCCGCAAGCTCTCCTGGTTCCTGCACACCGCGCTCCGCTACACGCCGGTCCGCTTCTACTCGACCGACGCCGGGTGGCGCGCGTCGATGCTCAGCGCGCACGAGGAGCTGCTGACCGCGCTGGAGGCGCGGGACGGCGAGCAGGCGACCGCGGTGATGGCGCGGCACTTCACCGATGGCGCCGAGCGGCTCCTCGCCCATCTCGACGCCCGCGGCGCCTGGTCGTAACCGCTCACCCCCGGGCATGCCGGAGGCGGAACATCCGCCACGCGGTGGCCACGGCCTTCGGTGACCGGTCGAACCGCATCAGGTCGACCGGCGCCCGGAACCGCTGCACGGTGAGCGAGTTGGCCCGGCTGAACTCGCGCAGCCCGTCGGCTCCGTGGATGCGGCCGAACCCGGAGTCGCCGACCCCGCCGAACGGCAACGCCGGGATCGCCGCGAACCCGAGCACCGAGTTGACCGACGCCGCGCCGACCCGCAGCCGGGCCGCGATCGCCGCGCCACGCTTGGTGTCCCGGGTGAACACCGATCCGGCCAGGCCCAGCGTCGTGCTGTTGGCGCGGCGGACGGCGTCGTCCAGATCGTCGACCGGGTTGACGATCAGGACCGGGCCGAACGTCTCCTCGGTGACCGCACTGCTGTCCTCGGGGACCTCGGTCAGCACGACCGGGTCGACGAACGGCGGCCGGACCGCGTCCGCCCCGCCCACGATCGGCTTCCCGCCCCGGGCCAGCGCGTCGGCCACGTGCCCGGCGATCACGTCGGCCTGCTTCGGCATCGTCAGCGGCCCGTAGTCGGAGTCCTCGCTCGCGCCGGGCCGCAGCTCCATGGCCCGCGCCTGCACCGCGTCGACGAACGCCGCGTAGACCGAGCGCTCGACGTACACCCGCTCGACGCCGGCGCAGGTCTGCCCGGAGTTGCCCATCCCGCCGAACACGGCGGCCGCCGCGGCGGCGTCCACGTCCGCGTCGGCGGCGACGATCATCGCGTCCTTGCCGCCCGCCTCGACGACGATCGGCGTCAGCGTCTCGGCGCAGGCGGCCATCACCCGCTTGGCGGTCGCCGTCGAGCCGGTGAACGCGATCTTGTCGACGCCGGACCGGGCCAGCGCGGCGCCGGTGGTGCCGTCGCCGGTGACCACCTGCAGGACCGGCTCCCCGACCGCTGCGAGGAACTTGTCGGCCAGCCACCGGCCGACGCCCGGCGTGTACTCGCTCGGCTTGAAGACGACCGCGTTGCCCGCCGCCAGCGCGTACGACACCGAACCGAGCGGCGTGTAGACGGGGTAGTTCCACGGGCCGATGACACCGACGACGCCGAGCGGGCGGTAGCTCAGCACACCACGCTGGTTGGCCGCGAGCAGCCCGCTGCGCACGGTGCGGCCGCGCAGCACCCGGTGGGCGTTGCGGGCGGCCCAGTCCAGGTGCTCGACCGCCAGCATCACTTCCAGACCGGCATCGGTGAGGGGCTTCCCGGTCTCCGACCGGATCAGCGCGGCCAGCTCGTCCGCGCCCCTGGCGAGCTCGCGTTTCCAGGCGAGCAGGAGCGCTCGCCGCTCGGCCGGCGGCCGGCCGGCCCACCAGGTGGCGGCCGTCCGGGCCCGGTCGACGGCGGCGCCGACCTCGTTCTCACCCGCGATCGGGTATTCGCCGAGAACCTCGCCCGTTGCGGGGTTGCGTCCGATCAGCACGGTTTGCGCGGTCATGGAAAGACTCCCTCCGACCGCGCGAATATATTTGGTATTTTACATTCCCGTCAACGAATCGAAGCCCCTCCGGGAGGACACCCGTGACGCCTGACCTCACCGACGAGCAGCGCGCGTTCGCCGCCGCGGTCGCCGACTTCTGCCGCCGCGAGGCCGGAACCCGCGAGCAGCGTGACGCGCTCGTGGCCGACGGTGGCCGGCACAGCCCGGAGCTGTACGGCAAGCTGGCCGCGCTCGGTTACCTCGGCGCCGGCCTGCCGGAGGAGTACGGCGGCGCCGGGGGCGGCGCCGTCGACCTCTGCCTGTTCCTGGAGGAGACGTCGAAGTCGCTCGCGCCGATCGGCGGCTTCGCGACGTCGATCATCGTGGCCGGCGCGTACGAGCGCTTCGGCAGCGAAGAGCAGAAGAAGACGATCCTCGGCGGCATCGCGAACGGCGCGGTGGAGTCGATCTCGATGTCCGAGCCCGGCGCCGGGTCCGACGTGGCGGCGCTGACCTGCCGCGCCGAGAAGCGCGACGACGGCTGGGTGATCAACGGCCAGAAGACGTGGTGCTCGAACGCCCACATCGCCGACCACATCCTGCTGGTGGCGCGGACGTCCGGCTCCGGCCACGAGGGCCTGACGATGTTCAACGTCCCGACCGGCACGCCCGGCCTGGCGATCCACGGCATCGAGACGATGGGCGGCCGCGAGGTCAACGACCTGTACTTCACCGACTGCGTGCTGCCGGACTCCGCGGTGGTCGGTGAGGTCGGCAACGGCTGGCGGCAGCTGATGGCCGGGCTGAACTTCGAGCGGCTGGTGCTCGCCGCGCTGATGCTCGGCACCGCGCAACGCGCGTTCGACGACACGCTCGCCTACGTCACGCAGCGGACGCAGTTCGGGCGGCCGATCGGGTCGTTCCAGGCGCTGCGGCACCGCCTCGCCGACCTGGCCACCGAGCTGACCTGCGTCCGGCTGCTCGTGTACCAGGTGGCGGAGCTGGTCGACGCGAATCCCGGCAAGATCTTCCCGCGCGAGGCGTCGATGGCGAAGCTCAAGGCCACCGAGTTCGCGAAGGCGATGGCGCTGGAAGGCATGCAGATGATGGGCGGCTACGGCTACGCCACCGAGTACGACATGGAGCACATCCTGCGGGCGAGCGTCATCAGCACCGTCTACGGCGGCACCAGCGAGATCCAACGCGACATCATCGGCAAAACCTACGGCCTGTAGCGCACGGCGGCCGCAACGATTGACGCGAAACAGGGGTCTAACGTCGGCTTACAGCCCGCTTTCGCGTCTCTGGGCGCGGACCGGGCTCGGCGGCGGGGGCAGCCGGTACGTCGCCGGGGTGGCGGACAGGCGGATCGGGTTCGCCACGCCGGGCGCCACCGCGCCCGGCACCGCCACCGCCGGCTCCAGGCCGAGCCGGGTCGCCAACGCGAACGCGTCGGCGACGTCGTTGATCGGCCCGGCCGGGACGCCGGCCGCGGTCAGCGCCTCGAACCACGCCTCCGCGCCGCGCCCGGCCAGCGCCGCGGTGATCGTGTCGAACAGCGCGGCCCGGTGCGCGACCCGGTCCGTGTTCGTCCGGAAGCGCTCGTCGGTCGCCAGGCCGGGAACGCCGAGTACGGTCGCGAGCGCCGCGAACTGGCGGTCGTTGCCGACCGCGAGCGCCAGCGGCCGGTCCGCGGTCGCGAACACCTCGTACGGCGCGATGCTCGGGTGCCGGTTGCCCATCGGGCCCGGCACCGCGCCCGCGCCCAGGTACCCGGCGGCCTGGTTGGTGAGCGCGGACAGCAGGCTGGAGAGCAGGTTCACCTCGACGACCTGGCCCTCGCCGGTCCGGTCCCGGTGCCGCAGCGCAGCGAGGATGCCGACTGAGGCGTGCAGCCCGGTCACCACGTCGACCAGCGCGACCCCGACCTTCGTCGGCTGCCCCGGCCCGGGCCCGGTGATGCTCATCAGCCCGCCGACGGCCTGCACCAGCAGGTCGTAACCGGGTAGGGCAGAACCGCTCCCGAAGCCGGTGATCGCGCAGTACACCAGGTCCGGCCGGTCCCGGCGCAGCGTCTCCGGGCCGAGCCCCAGGCGGGCCATCGCCCCCGCCCGGAAGTTCTCCACGACGACGTCGGCGCGGGCGACCAGGCCGCGGGCCGCGGACAGCCCGTCCGGCGCGCGCAGGTCGAGGCTCACCGCGGTCTTGTTGCGGTTCACCCCGGCGAAGTACGTCGCGGTGCCGGACGCGTCGAACGGCGGGCCCCAGGCCCGGGTGTCGTCACCGGTCGGCGCCTCGACCTTGATCACGTCCGCGCCGAGGTCGCCGAGCAGCATCGTCGCGTACGGCCCGGCCAGCACCCGGCTGAAGTCGACGATCGTCAGCCCGTCCAGCGCGCCGGTCATCCGCGCAGGTAGACGGTCGTGGTGTGGGTGTAGAAGTCGCGCGCCGCGCGGCCCTGCTCCTTCGGCCCGTAGCCGCTGCGCTTGGCGCCGCCGAACGGCACGTGCGGGTCGGCGCCCGCGCTCTCGGAGTTCACGTGCAACTGCCCGACGTCCAGAGCGTCCACGGATTCGAGGGCGCGGCCGAGGTCGGTGGTGAACACCGAGGCCGACAGGCCGAACGCGCTGTCGTTCGCGAGAGCGAACGCCTCCGCGGCCGTCCGCGCGCGGACCACACCCACGACCGGGCCGAACAGCTCGTCGCGCCAGACGTCCAGCGTGGTCGAGGGCAGGTCGAGCACGGTCGGCGGCACGAACCAACCGTCCGCCAACGCACCACCGTAGGGGGAACCTCCCGCCAGCACCCTCGCCCCCTGCCGCACCGCGGTGTCGATCCCCCGCTGCACCTCGTCCCGCGCGGCCGCGCTCACCAGCGGTCCCATCTGGACACCCGGCGCCACCGCGTCACCCACCACCAGCTCAGACGCCCGTCGGGCGAACGCGGCGAGGAACGGCTCGGCGATGCCGTCCTGGAGGATCAGCCGGGACGTCGCGGTGCACTTCTGCCCGGTCGCCCGGTACGCGCCGAGCAGCACCTGGTCGACGGCGAGGTCGAGGTCCGCGTCGTCCAGGACGATCGCCGGGTTCTTCCCACCCATCTCGGCCTGCACCGGCACGCCGCGGGCCGCGCAGGACGCCGCGATCGCCTGCCCGACCGCGGTGGATCCGGTGAAACTCACCGCGTGGATACCCGGGTGGTCGACCAGGTGACCGCCGGTAGGCCCGTCCGCCACGACCATGTTGACGACGCCCGGCGGCACACCGGCGTCGTGCAGCGCCTGCGCGAACCGCATCGCGAGCAGCGGGACGATGCTGGCGGGCTTCCACACGACCGCGTTGCCGTAGGAGAGCGCCGGCGCGATCTTCCAGGCCGGGATCGCGATCGGGAAGTTGAACGGGGTGATGATCCCGACGACGCCGAGCGCGCGGCGGGTGACGAGGATCTGCTCGCCCCGGCGCGGGGACGCGTAGAGCTGACCGGTCTCGTGGTCGGCCTCGGCCGCGTAGTAGCGCAGGATCTGGGCGGCGCGCTGGGCCTCGCCCACGCCTTCCGCGCGGGTCTTGCCCTCCTCGGCGGCCAGCTCGTGGCCCCACGCGTCCGCCGACGCGTCGATCAGCGCGGCCGCCCTGCTAAGGATCGCGGCCCGCTCGTGGTGCGGGGTGCGGGCCCAGTCGGGCTGGGCGCGCCGGGCGGCGGCCACCGCCTCGTCGACCTCGGCCGGCCCGGCCAGCGCACCCACCGCGACGACGTCACTGGGCCGCGACGGGTTCGTGGAGGTGAACTCCTCCCCCTTTCCGTCCGCCCAGCGTCCGTCGACCAGGTTCTGCAGTTCCATCGTTCTCCCTCGGTCAGCCGCGGAAGGCCGGGAGGCCCGTCAAGGCCTGGCCGATGACCAGCGTGTGCATCTCGCTCGTGCCCTCGTAGGTCAGCACCGACTCGAGGTTGTTCGCGTGCCGCAGCACCGGGTAGTCGAGCGTGATCCCGCTGCCGCCGAGGATCGTGCGGCACTCCCGGGCGATCGCGATCGCCTCCCGGACGTTGTTGAGCTTGCCGACGCTCACCTGCTCCGGCCGGAGCGCACCGGCGTCCTTCAGCCGGCCCAGGTGCAGCGCGAGCAGGTAGCCCTTGCCGAGTTCGAGCGTCAGGTCGGCGAGCTTCTGCTGGGTCAGCTGGAAGCCGCCGATCGGCCGGTCGAACTGCACCCGGGTGGTGGCGTAGTCCAGCGCGGTCTCCAGGCAGTCCCGGGCCGCGCCGAGCGCGCCGAACACGATCCCGAAGCGGGCCTCGTTCAGGCAGGACAGCGGCGCGCTCAGCCCGCGCGCGCCCGGGAGCTGCGCCGACGCGGGCACCCGGACGCCGTCGAGGACGAGTTCCGCGGTGACCGAGGCCCGCAACGAGAGCTTGCGGCTGATCGTCGTGGCCGTGAACCCCGGCGTGCCGGTGGGCACCAGGAACCCGCGGACGCCGTCGTCGGTACGCGCCCAGATCGTCGCGACGTCGGCGAGCGAACCGTTGGTGATCCACATCTTCGTGCCGTGGAGCACCCAGTCGTTCCCGTCGCGGCGGGCGTACGTCCGCATGCCGCCGGGGTTGCTGCCGAAGTCCGGCTCGGTCAGGCCGAAGCAGCCGATCGCCTCGCCGGACGCCAGGCGCGGCAGCCACTCCTGCTTCTGTTCCTCGGAGCCGTACCGGTGGATCGAGAACATCGCGAGCGAGCCCTGCACCGACACGAACGACCGGAAGCCGCTGTCCCCGGCCTCGAGTTCCAGGCAGGCCAGGCCGTAGCAGACCGCGTTGGTCCCGGCGCAGCCGTACCCGTCCAGGTGCATGCCGAGGACGCCGAGCGCGCCGAACTCCTTCGCCAGCTCGCGGGGCAGCGTCGCGTTCTCGAACCAATCGGCGACGTTCGGCTTCAGCGCGTCGTCCACGAAGCGCCGGACGGTCGCGGCGATCTCGTGCTCCTCGTCGCTGAGCAGACCATCGACGGCGAACAGTTCCAGGGGTTGCATGGTGCGTCTCTCTCAGAGGGCCGCGAAGGCGTCGGACAGCAGGTCGAGGCCTTCGTCGAGCAGGTGGTCGGGGATCACCAGCGGCGGGAGGAACCGCAGGACGTTGCCGTAGGTCCCGGCGCTCAGCACGAGCAGCCCGCGCTCCTGGCAGTAGCGGATCACCGCGGCCACCGCCGCCGGGTTCGGCGTCGTCGTGCCGGGTTCGACCAGCTCGACGGCGATCATGCCGCCGCGTCCGCGCACCTCGCCGATCACCGGGTGGTGCAGGGCGGTGAGCCGGCTCCGGAACCGCGCGCCGATGGTTCGGGCGCGCTCGACGAGGTTCTGGGCCTCGATCGTCTCGATCACCCCGAGCGCGGCGGCGCACGCGGCCGGGTTGCCGCTGTACGTGCCGCCGATCCCGCCCGCGTGGACGGCGTCCATGATCTCGGCGCGGCCGGTCACCGCGGCCAGCGGCAAACCGCCCGCCAGGCCCTTCGCGGTCGTGATCAGGTCCGGGACGATGCCCTCGTGCTCGCAGGCGAACAGGTCGCCGGTCCGGGCGAAGCCGGTCTGCACCTCGTCGGCCACGAGCAGGACGCCACGCTCGCGGCAGAGGTCCGCGACGCCGGGCAGGAAGCCGGGCGCGGGCACGACGAACCCGCCCTCGCCCTGGATCGGCTCCACGACGACACACGCGACGTTCTCGGCTCCGATCTGGACGTCGATGAGGTCCCGCAACGCGGCGAGCTCACCCCCGGCCGACCGGTACGGGTAGGCCATCGGCGCGCGGTACACCTCCGGTGCGAACGGGCCGAAGTCCTTCTTGTACGGCGTGTTCTTCGCGGTCATCGCCATCGTGAGCAGCGTCCGGCCGTGGTAGGCGTGGTCGAAGACGACGACGGCGGGGCGTCCGGTGGCGGCGCGCGCGTACTTGACCGCGTTCTCCACGGCTTCGGCGCCGGAGTTGAACAGCGCCGTGCGCTTCGGGTGGTCGCCGGGCGTCAGGCGGTTGAGCGCCTCGCAGACCGCGACGTACTCCTCGTACGGGTTGATCAGGAAACACGTGTGGGTGAACCGGTGCAGCTGGTCGACTGCCCGGTCGACGACGCGCGGCGCGCTGTTGCCGACCGTGGTGACCGCGATGCCGCTGCCGAAGTCGATGAAGCTGTTGCCGTCGACGTCGACCAGCACGCCTCCGCCCGCGGCGGCCGCGAACACCGGCTGGCCGCTGACGACCCCGGCGGGGACCGCGGCGGCCCGCCGGGCGGCCAGTTCGCGGCTGCGCGGGCCCGGGATCTCGGTGACCAGGCGCCGGGCCTGGTCCAGCCCCGGTCCGCCGGTGGTGGGTGAGCTCATACCTGGTGACGTTAGGTCGGTCGATGCCGCCGCCCTATCGACGATCCGTCGAGCGTCGGGGTGCTGGATTCGCCATTTCGGCAGGCGGGTGTTGACGGCTGGGCTAGACAGGGACGGTGGAACCCGAGCCGATCCGCGTCGTGCAGGGCCCGGACGGGCCCCGCGTGGCCGCGCACAACCCGGACGCGCTGCGCGGTTCCGGGTGCGCGACCGCTGTGCTGCTGATCTTCTTTCTCGTGCTGTCCACGTTCTTCACCGGCGGAGGCATCAGCCTGGTTCTCGCCGGCGAGTGGGCCGGTCTGCCGTTCGCGGTGGGCAGCGGATACGTGCAGGTCGGCGTCGCGCTGATCGTCTGGGCGAACCGGGTGGTGGCGCGCAGCCTGGACCTCGGCGGAACCGTGACCGTGCGAGCGGTGGCGCGCGCGTACCGCGTCTACCACGGCGTCCGAGCCGGGTGTTTTGTCGTTCTGGGTGCGCTCGCCGCGATCGGGCTGGTCATCGTGTTCGTCGGCGCAGCCGACGGGAAGAGCCCGGTGGTGCTGGGGTTGATGCTGCTCCCGGCGGCGCTCATGGCCGGGCTGCTGCTGATCGTCGCCGGGCTCACACGTGCGCTGTGCCGCTCGTACGAGCGGCACTACCCCGTCCTGACCGGCTGAGTCGCCAGCCGTGCGCGCCTCGTTAGGAGGTCTCGTCGGCCAGCACCGTGCGGAGCTCGTGGCGGCGGGTGATCCCGAGCTTCGGGAAGACGCTGTAGAGGTGCGCACCGACCGTCCGCGGGGACAGGAACAGCCGCTCGGCGATCTCCTTGTTCTTCAGCCCTTGCGCGGCGAGCCGGACGATCTCCCGCTGCTGCGGTGTGAGCGCGGTGAGCACGGACGCCTCGGGGCGCGCGCTGCGGTCGAGGCCCTCCCCGGCGGCGCGGAGCTCCAGCTGGGCCTGTTCGGTGGCCGGGACCGCGCCCAGCGCGTCGAACGTGTCGCGGGCCGCGGAGAGCACCGCCCGCGCGTCCAGGGGCCGTCGCCGCCTGCGTAGCCACTCGCCGTAGTGCATCCGGGCCATCGCGCGCTCGTACGGCCACTGCTCCCCGGCCGGGTCCACGGTGGCGAGCCGGAACGAGCGCTCGGGGTCGGCGTCCTCGTCGACCAGCGCGGTCGCGTGGTGCAGCAGCAGCCGCATCCGGGTGGTCGGCTCCGGGCCGCAGGCCTGCCGGGCCTGCTCCAGCACGACCAGGGCGTCGGCGCGCCGGTCGGCCCGTGCGGCGGCGGTGGCCAGCTCGGCGATCGCGCGCAGCGAGTGGAACGGGTGCAGCGGCTCGCCGTGCGGGTCGAACAGCGACCGCAGGTGCCGGTAGGCGGCCCCGTAGTCGCCGGTGCTCATCGCGGCGAGCCCGCGGGCGCGGGCCAGCCGGGTGTGGACGGCGAGGTTCTCCGGCAGGCTGAACCGGGGCCAACCGCTCTCCAGCACGCGGTGGGCATCGGCGCCCTCGCCGCGCAGGGCGTGGAGTGCGGCGTGCAGCGCGGCGACGACGGACCGGGTCACCGGCAGGTCGTGCACGGTGGCCAGGTACTCCGACTCGGCCAGCACCCGCTCTGCCTCCGGCCACCGGCCCAGGTCGGTCAGCGCGCCGACCAGCACCGGCAGCCCTTCCAGCCCGGCGCCGTCGGCACCCGACTGCCGCCGCCGGTCGCAGGCCTGTCCGATCGTCGCGGCGGCGGTCGCGGACTCGTCCTCGTACCAGGCCGTGGTGCCCATCATCATCAGCCGGTGGATGTCGGCGATCGACTCGCCGGACTCGAGGAGGTCGGCCGGCAGCGGCGCTTCCCAGAGCCCGCGCCCCGCGCGGGCCGCGGGGTCGATCACGGCCCGGATGAACGTGCGGGTCAGCTCCGCTGACGACGTCGCCGCCCGCGCCGCCCGCGCCGCCCGCCCGCCTCGCCGCGCTGCCGCGGCGCGCGGGGCGTCACCTGCGGCCGCGGCGTCCCGCGCGGCCTGAACGGCCTCAGGGGCCGGCGCGGCTGATGCAGCGCGCGCGCCCGGCGCGGGTGAGGCGTCCTCCCCTGCCGCGGCCTCCCGCGCGGCCCGAACGGGCTCGGGAGCCTGCGCGGCTGTTGCGTCCTGCGCCGCTGCGGCTTCGGCGGTGGCGAGCATGTGGCGCAGGCCCTCGGTGTGCTCCGGCAGGCCGCTCAGGCCGGTGATGATCGCCGCCGCGTCGACCAGTGCGAAGAGGTCCGCCGCGGCCGGCGGCGGGTTGTCGCGGAACACGGCGGCGAGCAGGTCGAACGCCTCGCGCTGCCGCCCGGACCGGGCCAGCGACACCGCCGCCGCACGGGCGGCCGGGCCGAGGAACGCCGGGTCGGTGGTGATCCGGGCCAGCTCGGCGTGCAGCTCGCCGACCCACTCGCGTGCGCCGGAGTCGCGCGCGGTGAGGATCGCCCGCACGTACCGGCGGGCGGCGTCGGCCGGGCCGGGTGAGCGGCCGGCCGCGCGGTGCAGCGCGGACGCCGCGTCGTAGAGCGCGCCGCGACGGATACCGGCGTCGGCGGCGGCCTCGATCTCGGCGGCGAGCGTCTCGTCCGGCCGCCCGGCCGCGGCCGCGAGGTGGCGGGTCCGGTCCAGGTCGTCGGGGACGACCGCGGCCAGGTCGCGGTGCGCCCGGCGGCGGGCGGACGCGGAGGCCGCGCGGTAGACGGCCGGTCCGAGCAGCGGGTCGACGAACGTGACGCCGCTGGCCCGCACGGTGACCAGTCCGGATCGGAGCGCCGGTGCCCAGGCGGACATCTCGGTGACGCCCGCAGCGGCGAGCAGCGTGCGCGGCTCGGTGGTGCCCGCGGCGGCGGCGGCCAGCAGGAGGAGCCGCTGGGTGAGATCCGGCAACGCGTCGATTTGCGCCAGTTCGGCCCGCGGCCGCGCGGCCGGAGGACCGACGACGAACCCGGCCCCGAGGCCCGCAGCCGCAGCCGGAGGACCGGCCATCAGTCCGGCTGCGGCGGCCGCGGCCAGGTCGACGAGCGCGGCCGGGGAACCCGCGGCGCTCCGGAGGATCTCGGCCCTGACGTTCCCGGCCGGCCGGACCGGCTGCGCGTCGAGTACCCGTGCCGCCTCGGCCGGGCTCAACGGCGCCAGCAGCAGCGACGGGACGACGTCGGCCCAGTCCGGGAGCCCGTCGACCCCGGCGGTCGAGAGCGTGGTGATCGGTGCGGCGGGCGCGGTCCGGACGATCTGGTCGAGCAACGCGAACGCCTCGGCACCGTACTGGTCGGCGTCGTCGGCGGTCAGCAGCAGCGGCGTCCGCCGTGCGGCGCGAACCAGCGCCGCGACCAGCACGGCCGGGTCACCGTCCAGACCTGCCTCCGCGGCGCCACGCGCGTCCCGGCGAGCGCCCTCGGCCTGGCCACCAGAGCCGCCGCCGGGCTGTGCGGCGAGCTCAGGGGCGAGCGACCGGATCAGCCGGGCCAGGCCGTCGCGCCCGGACAGCGACAGCACCCGCCGCGGCCCGGACCGGAGCGCGTACTGGACCGCGACCCGCAGCAGACGGCTGCGGCCGGAGCCGGGCGCACCGGTCAGGAGCAGGGCAGACGGTCCGCGCCGCCCCACGTCCAGGCATCGGCGAATGCGGTCGAGTTCCCGATCTCGACCGATCAAGTCGGCGGACGGGTCGGACGAGGACGAGGGTGGCACGGAACGGGACTCCCCGGAATCAGGACGTGGGTAACACGTCGGGAAGCTGGTGCCGGCTCGCCACCTCGAGAACCGGGTAAATACGGTACAAGTGGGACCCTACCGTCCGGGCCGAGATCGAGAGCCGCTCCCCGATCTGCTGGTTGGTCAGGCCGTCGGCCGCGAGGCGGACGATCTGCTGCTGCTGTGCGGTCAGCCGGTCGAACCGCGACGCCGCGGTCGAGGAGCTGCCCGCTCGCAGGTGACGTCGCGCCTGCTCGGCGTGCCCCTCGGCGCCCAGGTGCTCGAACGCGTCCGCGGCCTCGCCGAGCAGCGGCGTGGCCTCCGCGGGACGCCGTCGCTTGCGCAGCCACTCGGCGTACCCGAGTTGCGCCTCGGCGTACTCCAGCGGCCAGTGCTGTGCGTGCATCGGGTCGCCGAGCGCGGCGCGGAAGTGCTCCTCGGCCTCCGCCTCGTCGCTGAGCAGCGCACGGGCGTGGTGCAGCAGGGCCGCGAGCCGGGCGGTGGGGCGCGGCCCGGCCACGCGCTCGCACGCGGCCAGGACGCCGTCGAGGTCGGCGCGCCGCCCGGTGCGCACCGCGCACCACGCGAGCTGCGGCAGCGACCGCGGCGACAGCGTGTCGTGAAGTGGCCGGCCGTCGGCGGCGAACAGCGCCCGCAGGTGCCGGTAGGCCGCGTCGTGGTCCCGCGCCGCCATCGCGGTGAGGCCCGCCGCGCGGCGCCGCAACGCGATCACCAACGCGTTGTCCGCCGCCTCGACGCCGACCGCGCCGGCCCGAGGAGCAGCATCGGCCCGGCCTTCAGGATCGGCCCGGCCGCCAGGGTCAGTCCGGCGAGCAGGGCCGGTCTGACCAGCACGGTCGGTTCGGCCGGTGGGGGCGGTGGGGGCGGTGCCCAGGAACGCGCTCGCGTCGGCGACCTGGCCGCGGAGCGCGGCGATCGTCGCCCGGAACGGCGGCGCGGCGGCCAGCACCAGCGTCATGTCGCCGACCGCGGCGAACGACTCGGCCTCGTCGAGGACGGCGGTGGCCTCCGCCCACTGTCCGGCGTCGATCAGGGCTTGGATCAGCAGCAGCGACCGCACGGCGACCGAGCCGAACGAGCCGATCTGCCGCTGACCGGCGAGAACGGCCCGGAGCGTCGCGATGGTCAGCGCCGTGTCGTCGCCCAGCCAGGCGATCGAGCCGACGAACAGGAGCCGCGCCACCTCGGCCAGGCCGCTCGTCGGCGCGGCCAGCGACGCCGCGGACCGGCCCCGGTTGCGATCGGCGTAACCGGCCGGGTCCGCGACCGCGCGCACGAACGCCGCCGCGACCCCGATCGCCGGGAGCGGGATCATCGTCTCGCCGAGCGGGCCGCCGTGCCCCGGGTCCACCGCGGACAGCAGCCGCGGGAGCGCCGCGCGCTGCGCGGGGACACCGGAGAACAGCGCCGCGGTGGCGGCGATCGTCACCGCGGTGAGCCCGACCTGCCCGTCCCCGGGCCGATCGTGGACGACCCGGGTGGCGAGCGCGAACGCCTCGTTCCACTGCGCGGCGTGGGTGAGCGCGAGCGCGGCCCCACAGGCCGCGACGCCCCGGACGTCGGCCCCCCGGACGTCGGCCCCCCGGGTGTCGGCCGTGCGGGTCAGGGCGTCGACGCGCTCGGACAGCTGCACCGCCCAGGACGGGTCGCCGGCCCGGTACGCGGTGTAGACCGCCTTCGCGTAGCGGCGGGCGGCGTCCTCGTCGGCGGGGCTGCGCTCGGCGGCACGCTGCAGGGCCTCGGTGGCCTCGAAGAAGCCTCCGCGGCCGGCGGCCGACGCGGCGGCGTCCTCCAGCAGCGCGGCGACGGACTCGTCCGGGCCCGGGGTGGCCGCCGCCAGATGCCAGACGCGCTGGTAGGCGTCGTCGGCCTGCGCGGCCAGGTCACGGTGGACCTGCGCGCGCTCCCCCTCGGACGCTTCGGCGTAACACGTCGTGCGCAGCAGCGGATGCCGGAACCGCACCTGGTCCCCGGCGATCGTGACCAGGCCCGCGTCCTCGGCGGGTTCCCAATCTCGCAGGTCGTCGGGGGTTCCGGCCGCGGCCAGTATCGTCCAGACGCTGTCCCGGCCCCAGGCCGCCGCGGCGTAGAGCAGCAGTCGCCGGGTCGGCTCGGGCACGGCGCGCAGCTGGGCGGCGAACGCCCGGTGGAGGCGCCCGTCCGGCAGCGGCCCGGTGGCCTCCAGGGTCCGGTCGCCGGTGGCGCCGACCGCGCGGCTCAGCTCGACGACGGCCAGCGGGTTCCCGTCGCTCTGCCGGAGGATCTCGCCGCGCGCCCAGCCGTGGGGTGCGGTGGGCTGCCGGTCGAGCAGCGCGGCGGCGGCCACCGCGGAGAGCGGCCCCAGCTCGCAGACCGGCCCGGGCTCACCGAACGGCAGGGTCTCGGCGGCGATCAGCGGTGGTACCACGTCCCGGGCGGCCAGGACGACCGCGACCCGCTCACGGCGCAGGCTCCGCAGAACGAGCGCCAGCAGGCGCAGCGAGTCCCGATCGGCGTTCTGGACGTCGTCCACCAGAAGGAGGACCGGGTTCCGCGACGCGAGCCGCCCCAGCAGGGCGAGGATCGCGTGCCGCAGGGCCAGCGGATCCACCGGAGCGGCACCGTCGAACAAACCGGACAGCTCGGTCGGCGCTAGCAACCGGCGCAGCGCACCGTACGCGTCGTCACGATCGGTGTCCGCACAGGACACCGTCAGTACCGTGCGCCCGTCCGCGCGGGCCCGGTCGCGCGTGGCCAGCAGCAGCGCGGTCTTGCCGATCCCGGCCTCGCCGACCACGACGAGTGTCGCCGCCGCGGTCCGGCTGCGCTCGAGCACAGCCGAGACGTGTGCGAGTTCCCGCGCCCTCCCGATCAGGCCCATACCACCACGGCGGTCATCGGTCGTTCACCGTCGGGTAACCTTCGCACAAGCCTGCTCACCTGCAGAAATGTACCTGATCACGGAGCGGGCCCGGTCGGCTACGACCGGCGGCGGGAAAGCGTCGTAGTCTCGACGCGTGAGCGTGGGAACGACGAGGAGGCTCGGGTGACCGACGAGGCACGACGTCGGCCCTCGGTGGTCCTCGATCCTGCCGTGCGGGACCTGATCCGGGCCTCGGCGCACCCGCCCTACCTGGACGAGATCGGTCCGGTCGACGGCCGCCGCGCGCTGGAGGAGGCGCAGGGCCGCGCGCCCGACGACCCGCGGGTCGACGCGCAGTTCCTGGTCGCACCGGTGGGACCATCCGGTTTGGTCGGTTTCTGGCTGTTCCGGCCCGTCGAGGTAGCGGAGACACCCGGTGTCGTCGTGTACCTGCACGGCGGCAAGTGGATGCTCGGCGACGCGCACACCCACGCCCGCCTCGTCACCGACCTCGTGCTGTTCACCGGCGCGGCCGTCGTGGTGCCGGAGTACACGCGGACGCCGGAGGCGCGCTACCCGGTGGCGATCGAGGAGGTCTACAGCCTCGTCGTCTGGCTGGCCGAGGCCGGTTCCGGCCTCGGCGTCGACGTGTCCCGGCTCGCGGTCGCCGGTGACTGCGCGGGCGCGACGATGGCCGCGGCCGTCACGATGGTGGCCAAGCGCCGCAGCGGGCCGCCGATCCGGGCCCAGCTGCTGTTCTACCCGCTGCTCGATCCCCGGTGCGACTCCGCCTCGCAGGCCGAGTTCGGCTCCGGCTACCTGCTGACCCGCACCGCGCTGCGGCGCTACTGGCAGCAGTACTGCGACGATCCGCGGCAGCTGGCCGAGCCGACGGCCGCGCCCGGGCGCGCGTCGGTGGACGACCTGGCGGGTCTGCCGCCGGCGCTGGTGGTCACCGCCGAAGCGGACGTCACGCGGGACGAGGCGGAGGCGTACGCGGTCCGGTTGCGGGAGGCCGGGGTGGACGCTGCCGCCGTGCGGTATTTGGGCACCGTGCACGACTTCGTGTCGCTCGCGGCGCTGCGGCACTCGCCGGTGTCGCGGGCCGCGATCCGGCAGGGTGCCGCGTTCCTCGAAGAACATCTGGCTTAGGTCGCTGCCCAGGTCGCGGTGGCGCGCGTCCCGGAGCCCCACCAGATCCGCTCGGCCAGTCTCCATGTCCCCCGGAACACTAGTTGATCGCTCAACCATTCCCGCGGACAGGGTCGTTCACCAGCACGATCTTGCCACGCGTATGACCGTCGGCCAGCGCGCGGTAGGCGTCGCGGACACGGTCGAGCGGGTAGGTCGCGGCGATCGGCACGTCGAGCTCACCGGCGGCGGCGAGCGCGGCCAGTTCGGCGATGACCTCGATCCGGCCGCCGACCGCGTTTCCGTCGCCCTTCACGCCGTACTTCTCCACCGCGGCGAAGTCGACCACCGTGTCGATGCGCTCCGGGCTCAGGCCCAGCTCACGCAGGCCCCGCTCCACGTACCCGCCGCCCACCGTGTCGAGCAGCGCGTCGGGTTTGCCCACCGCCGCGATCCGCTCGGCGACCCCCTCGCCGTACGTCACCGGGACGACGCCGTGCGCGCGGAGCCAGTCGTGGTGACGCTCGCTCGCCAGCCCGACGACCGTGGCCCCGGCGCGCTTCGCCAGCTGCACCGCGAGCGAACCGACGCCACCGGCCCCGCCGGCGACGACCACGGTGTCACCCGGCGCCACCGCAACCGCGCGCACCATCGCCCACGCGGTGGCACCGACGACGTAGAGCGAGCCCGCCACCTCCCACGACAGGCCGGCCGGCTTCGCGGTGAGCTCACCGACCCCGACCAGCACGAACTCCGCCTGAGCCGCCCGCTGATCGGTGAACCCCAGCACCTCGTCACCGGGGGCGAACCCGGTGACGCCCGGCCCGACCTCGGCGACGACGCCCGCCAGATCGCTGCCCTGCCCGGACGGGAACGTCGCCGGCCACCGGTCGTGCAGCAGCCCCGCGCGGATCTTGGCCTCGCCGGGGTTGACCGACGTGGCCCGGACCTCGACGAGCACCTGGCCGGCGCCGGGCACCGGCCGCTCCACGTCGACAACCCGCAGCACGTCGATGTCGCCGTACTCGCTGAACCGCACTGCCTTCGGCATGTTTCCTCCCTCTCTGTGCCGGTGCCTACTCGCCGGAACACGACCGGAGCAACCGCTGGAACGACGGGCACTCCAGGTGCCGCGGCGCGGGACACCGGGCGGCGTGCCGCAGCGAGTCCCGGAGCACGCCGAGCCGCTCGATCGTGGCGTCCAACTCGTCGGCCTTCTCGGCAAGCATGCCGCGGTCGATCCGCGGCTCGGCGTCCGGACCGAAGAGGTGCAGCATGTCGTCGAGCGAGAAGCCCGCGGAGCGCCCGAGCGCGATCAGCGCGAGGCGCTGCAGGACACCCGCGTCGAACTGGCGTCGGAGGCCCCGCCGTCCGGTCGAGGCGATCAGGCCGCGCTCCTCGTAGTACCGCAGCGTCGAGGCGGGTACTCCGGAGCGCGAAGCGACCTCACCGATGTCCATTCCGCGCCTCCGGGGTTGACTTCAAGCCGCCTTGAAGTAGAACAGTGTGCTCTCCGGACCGCGTCTACGCACGGGAGGACCCATGGAAACGACCGACGAGCAGGCAACGCAGTGGAACGGCACGAAGGGCAGCGCCTGGGTGTCCCTGCGCCCGGTGCTCGACGACATGTACCGGCCCCTGGAGGAGCTGCTCGTCGACGTCGTCCGCGACCGGGCGGGCGCCACCGTCCTCGACGTCGGCTGCGGCGCCGGGAGCACCACGGTCGCGCTGGCCCGGCACGCCGGGCGCTGCGTCGGGGTCGACGTCGCCGAGCCGATGATCGCGGCGGCGCGCACCCGCCCGGACGCTGCGGCGGCCGAGTTCCTCCGCGCCGACGCGCAGGACCACCCGTTCCCGCCGCGCACGTTCGACACGGTCGTCTCCCGCTTCGGCGTCATGTTCTTCGCCGACCCGGTGCGGGCGTTCACGAACCTGCGGCGCGCGGCCACCGACGACGCCGTGCTGCGTCTGATCGTCTGGCGGCCGGCCGAGGAGAACCCGTTCATGACGACGGCCGAGGAGGCCGCCGCGCCGCTGCTGCCGAACCTGCCGGTCCGGCGTCCGGGCGAGCCGGGGCAGTTCGCGTTCGGCGACCCGTCGTACGTGCGGGACGTGCTGGCGCGCAGCGGCTGGGCCGACGTCGCCCTCCGGCCGATCGACGTACCGTGCGCGTTCCCGGAGAACCGGCTGGTGGACTACTTCACCGGGCTCGGCGCGGTGGGCCTGGCGCTGCCCGAGGCGGACGACCGGACGCGCGACGCGGTGATCCGGACGGTGCGGGCGGCGTTCGAGCCGTTCGTCGACGGCGCCGAGGTCCGGTTCACCGCGGCGTGCTGGATGGTCGATGCTCCAGTGCGGTGAGGTGCTTCGCGACCAGCGCGAGGATCTCGTCGTGGCCGGTCGACATGCCGATCGCGCGCTCCATCACGGTGGTGCGCGCGATGCTCGACAGCAGCAGGGCCAGCGCGGCGGGCGGCAGAACCTCGGCCGGTACGCCCGCCCGTTCGAGCACGCCGGTCAGCGCTTCGACCTGGGCGGTCCGGAACTGCTCGGCGTAGCGTCCGATCTCCGCGCGGATCGTCTCGTGGTGGCTGGCCAGCCCCATGAACTCCATGGTCAGCGCCGTTCCGGCGGTGTCGGTGCTGAACTCCCACAGCGCCCGCAGCGGCTCCGG
Organism: Cryptosporangium aurantiacum; assembly: GCF_900143005.1. Taxonomy (NCBI): domain Bacteria; kingdom Bacillati; phylum Actinomycetota; class Actinomycetes; order Cryptosporangiales; family Cryptosporangiaceae; genus Cryptosporangium; species Cryptosporangium aurantiacum. The sequence continues at coordinate 125,588 of NZ_FRCS01000009.1, read as the reverse complement.
CGACGCGAGGGCCTCGGCTTGCCGCCGCAGCCCCGCCTCGGCACGCCGCCGGAACACCGCGAGGAACAGGTCGTCCATCGTCCGGAAGTAGTAGTGCACGAGCTGCGGCTTCAGACCGGCCGCGCGGGCCACCCGGCGGGACGTGACCGCCGCGTGGCCCTCCTCCAGCATCAGCCGCTCCGCGGCGTCCAGCAGCACGTCGCGATTCTTCGCCCCGGGTCCGGCGATCCGCCGCATCTCACTTCTTGAGTTCGATCTCGAGGTTCGCCGCGAACTGGCCGATCAGCGTTCCGGCGACCTCCGCGAGCGCGCCGCGGCCGAACTGGGCCGGCTTGCCGGTGATCGCGAGGTCGGTCTCCACGTGCACGTCGGTGCTCTGGTCGGTGCCCGCGAGCCGGACCGTGACCGCGGCTTTCGCGGTGCCGTTGCCGCGGGTCTCGCGGCCGGTGGCCTCCAGCACCGCGACCTTCGCGTCCTCGTCCTGCGAGACGAACGTGACGACGCCGTCGTAGAGCAGCGCGATCGGCCCGAGCTTGACCTTGAGACGACCGCGGTAGCGGTCGCCGTCCCGGCCGGTGAGCGTCGCGCCCGGGACGCACGGCGCGATCCGCTCCAGGTCGAGCAGCACCGCCCACGCCTCCGGCGGCGAGACCGGGATCGTCAGCGTGTTCTCCAGCTTCACGACGCCCCCTCCGCCGCCGCCCGCACCGCGGCGAAGATGCCCTGATAGCCGGTGCAGCGGCACAGGTTCCCCGACAGTCCCTCGCGGATCTCGTCGTCAGTGGGATCGGGGTTGTCGCGCAGCAGCGCGGTCACCGAGATCACGAATCCCGGCGTGCAGAACCCGCACTGCAGGCCGTGGTGGTCGCGGAACGCGGCCTGCACCGGGGACAACTGACCGTCGGCCCCGGCGATGCCTTCGATCGTGGTGACCGCCGCACCGTCGGCCTGGACCGCGAACACCAGGCAGGCCCGGACCGCTTCGCCGTCGAGCAGCACCGTGCAGGCACCGCAGACGCCGTGTTCGCAGCCCAGGTGGGTGCCGGTCAGACTGCAGTTGACCCGCAGGTAGTCGGCGAGCGTGAGCCGCGGCGGCACGGTGTCCCGCCGCACGCTGCCGTTGATCGTCAGCTCGATCGCGACGTCAGGCATGGCTCGCCTCCCGGAGGGCGTTCTGCAGGGCACGGTCGACCAGGGCCGCGCCGACGCGAACGCGGTACGCGGCGGATCCGTGCAGGTCGGACGGGACGGATTCCAGCCCGGACAGTGCTGCCCGGCCCACCTCTGCGGTGTTCACTTCCTTGACGGCGGCGCCCACCAACTCGGCCTCGATCTCGGCCGCGCGGACCGGTGTCGCGCCGACCCCGAACAGCCCGATCCCGCAGCGGCTGATCCGGGCGTCTTCGTCGAGCGCGACGGCGACCGCCGCGCCGGCGATCGCGAAGTCGCCGTGCCGCCGCGCGAACTCCTCGATCGCGAAGCCGCTGCGGGCTCCCCACGACGGGACGTGGACCCCGGTCAGCAGTTCGTCCGGTTCCAGCGCCGTGCTGAGGAACCCGGTGAAGAACTCGTCCGCGGCGACCGTGCGGCTCCCGCCCCGCTTCGCGACCTCGAGCCGTGCCCTCAGCGCGACCGCGACGGCCGGGTACTCGGCGGCGGCGTCACCGTGGGCGATCGAGCCGCCGAGCGTGCCGCGGTTGCGGATCTGGAAGTGCCCGATCAGCGGCGTCGCGCGGGCCAGCAGCGGTGCCACCGCGGCGACGTCGGCCGACCGCAGGACGGTGCTCTGGGTCGTCGTGGCGCCGAGCCAGAGCCCGTGGTCCCGGCGGTCGGTGCCGCGCAACTCCTCGACCCGCCTCAGGTCGATCAGGTGGTCGACGTACGCCAGCCGCAGCGCGAGCATCGGGGTCAGGCTCTGCCCCCCCGCGATCGGCTTCGCCTCGTCGCCCAGTTCGGCGAGGAGGCCGAGGGCCTCCTCGAGGCTGTCCGGTGCGTGGTACTCGAACGCGGCGGGCTTCATGCGCCGGTCCCGTCGATTAACGCCACTATGGACGCCGGGGAGAGCGGCAACCGGGTGATCTCCGCCCCGAACGGTGTCAGCGCGTCGGCTACCGCGTTCACCACCGCGGGTGGAGCACCGATCGCACCGCCCTCGCCGACGCCCTTGTAGCCGCCCTCGCCGGGGCCGGGCGTCTCGACGTGGCCGTACTCGATGATCGGCACTTCCGTGCTGGTCGGCAGCAGGTAGTCCATGAACGTCGTGGTCAGCGGGTTGCCGTCGGCGTCGTAGGCCGCGTGTTCGTAGAGCGCACCGCCGATGCCCTGCACGGTGCCGCCCGCGATCTGCCCCTCGACGACGTTCGGGTTGATCATCGGGCCGCAGTCCTCGCTGACGATGTACCGCAGGATCGTGACCGCGCCGGTCACCGGGTCCACCTCGCAGGTGCAGACGTGGGTCGCGTTCGCCCAGATCATCATGGACTGCGCCTGGTACCGGCCGCTGGCCTCCAGCCCGGCCTGCACACCGGGCGGGAGCTGCGCGGTGTTGAAGTACGCGATGTCGGCGATCTCGGCGAGCGAGATCCCGGCCCCGGGTGCGCCCTTCACCCCGGCGACCCCATGGGCGAGTTCCAGGTCCTCGACCGCGGCCTCCAGCTTGTGCGCGGCGATCGCCAGGATCCGTTCCCGCAGCACCGCGGCGGTCTGCGCGACCGCACCCGCGATCATCGAGCCCGACCGGCTACCGCCGGTGCCGCCGCCGAACGGCGTCACCGCGGTGTCGCCCTGGATCGTGTTGACGTCCTCGATGTCGACGCCGAGCGCGTCCGCGGCGAGCTGGACCGCCGTCGTCTCCAGGCTGTTGCCGCTCGAGCCGCCCGAGACGTACACGTTGACGGCGCCGGACGGCTCGATCCGGATCGTCGCACCCTCGGTGCCGAGGAACCCGTGGCCGCTGGTGGTCGGCTCGATGTAACTGCAGGTCCCCACACCCAGGTAGCGGCCCTCCGCACGAGCGGCCGCCTGCTCCCGGCGGAACGCGTCGTAGTCGAGGATCTCGAGCGCGTGCTCGAACGTCTCCAGCGGTGTGACGTCGCTGTACGGCATCCCGTTGGGGTTCGCCATCGGCATCTCGTCCCGCCGCAGCAGGTTCCGGCGGCGTAACTCGACCGGGTCGATGTTCATCCGGCGGGCCGCGGTGTCCAGCAGCACCTCGCGGGCGAGCGACTCGTACTGCCACGGCCCCCGGTACGGCGCGCGGGCCGTCGTGTTGGAGAACACCGACCGGCAGGTGAACGTGGCCGCCGGCACCCGGTACGGCCCGGGGTACAGAATTCCGACGACCGCGGCGGTCTGCACCGGCCAGGGCACCGGGTACGCGCCCGCGTCCTGCACGTGGTCGATCGACGCCGCCAGGATCCGGCCCTCGTCGTCGAACGCCATCCGGGCGGTGCCGTGCTCGTGGCGTCCCTGGCCGGCCGACGCGAGGTTCTCCTGCCGGTCCTCGATCCACTTGATCGCGACCGGGACCTTGCGGGCCGCGATCATCAGGCACATGTCCTCGCGCTGCGGGACGGTCTTCTGCCCGAATCCGCCGCCGGTGTCCCGCATGACGACCCGGACCTTGTGTTCCGGCATTCCGAGCGTCCGGGAGCAGAACAGCCGAACCTCGTGCGGTGACTGCGTGGACGCCCAGATCGTCATCTCGCCGGTCGGCGCCGAGTACTCGACGACCAGCCCGCGGGTCTCCATCGGGACGGCCGCGTAGGCCTGCTGGTACAGCGTCTGATCGACGACGTGTGGGGCGCCCGCGAAGATCCCGGCCAATTCCTCGGCGGGACGTCCGCCCAGCTCACCCGCGATGTTGCCGGGGTAGTCGGCGTGCACGCGGTCGTCGGAGCCCGCGGCGGCCTCGTAGTCGACGAGCGGCTCCAGCGGGTCGTAATCGACGAAGACATGCTCGGCGGCGTCCTCGGCGACGTACCGGTCGACGGCCACGACGAGCGCGACCGGGTCCCCGACGAAGCGCACCTCGCCGTCGGCCAGCGGGGGTCGCGGGGTGTCCGGGACGTGCCGCCCGATGATCGAGTACCAGTGGTCGACGACGTCGGCGTTCAGGTCCGCGGCGGTGAACACCGCGTGGACCCCGTCGAGCGCCAGCGCCTCGGACGCGTCGATCTGCAGGATTCGGGCCCGGGCCATCGGGCTGCGGACGAAGTGCGCGTGCAGCATGCCCGGTCGCACGACGTCGTCCACAAAGGTGCCGTGGCCGGTGAGTAGGCGCAGGTCTTCGACCCGCGGGACGCGAGTGCCCGCGTAACGGGCGGCGGCAATGGGTGGCATCAGGCTTCGCTCCTCCGTTCGCTGTGCGAGTGCTCAGCGCTCGGTGCTGTGCGACTGTCTAATGCCTCCCGAGTAACGCCGTCAAGAGTTTGCGGACAGTTGTCGGAGAAACCGGGTCACTGCCAGTCCTCGATCGGCCAGAGCCGAACGTCTCCGTCCGCGTACGCGACCGCGAGCGTGCGGCCGTCGAGCGCGTACGCCACCGACGTCACCGGCGCGTCGCCGGACAGGGTGTGCACCTTCCGGCCGGTGGTGACGTCGCGGATCGAGACGTCACCACCGCTGTCCGCGCACGCGATGCTGTTGCGGATCAGCGGATGGAACGCCAGCGCGGTGAGCTCCGCCGGACCGCCGAACTCCCGCACCAGCTTTCCGTTACTGGAGTCCCACACCCGGACGGTGCCGCCCCGGTGCCCGGTGACCAGCGTGTTCGGCGTCAGCGGGTCGAAGAGGAGCGACACCGTGTGGTCGGTTCGGCCGTGCAGCGTGCGAACCTGGGCGCCGGTGTCGGTCTCCCAGATCGTCACCGGGCCGTCCTCGCTACTCGTCGCCAGCCGGTTGCGGGTCAGGGAGTCGAACGTCATCAGCGTCGCCGGCGGGCTCGTCAGTGTGATCCGCCGGAGGAGGGCGCCGGTCGTGGTGTTCCACAGCGTCACGTACCCGGCCGAGTCGGCGACCGCGAGGACGTACCGCTCGTACGGGTCGAACGCGATCGCGGTGACCCGGCCGTTGCTCCGATTGCCGACGCTGTAGCTCGGCCGGCCGGTCTCGGTGTCGAAGATACGGACCAGTCCGTCCGCTCCCCCGACCGAGACGACGTGGCGGTTCAGTGCGTCGAAGGCCGCGGTCGTCGCGCGCACGTCTCCGCCCCCGAGCGCGTGCGTCGTCGTCCGCCGCTCGGTCGTGTTCCAGATCCGGACGCCGCCGGGGCCGGCGACGAACAGCTCGTCCGGGGTGAGGTGCGCGAAGCCGACGAGGCGCGATCCGCCCGGCTCGCCACCCAGCGTGGGCGGGCCGGAGTCCGGGGATCGGAGCGCGACCCCGAGCGTGAGCGCGACCGCCAGGAGGACGGCGCTGACGCCGACGCCGGCGAGGAACCAGCGGCGGCGGCGAGCGACCGGGGCGTCGGTAGCCTCGGCCGCTACATCCTCGTCGGCAGGGGCCTGCAGGGCCGGGCCGGTCGCCGCGCGGGCTTCGGCCAGCTGCTCCTGGACGCGTTCCCACCGGAAGCGCCACGTCTGCGGGTCGCCGTCGCAGGCCCGGACGTAACCCTCGACGGTCTCCCACCGGGGAAGCTGGTCGCCGCCGGAGGCCTCGGACAGCGCGGTGCGCGAGCGTCCGCTCCGGCGGGCCATCGCAGCGAACGTCGGCTTTCCTGCTTCTTCGCGAAGCTTGCGCAGTTCGGCCGCGAACGCCTGGATCGGCCCCGCGGTTGGATCAACAGCGCGTTCCGAGCGTGGCACGTAGCACAGCGTCGAATAAACCGTCGCGGAGAGCAATAGACCGTCGCCGACCCGACGCGGACGTTCCGCCCGGTACGACAGTGGCCGGAGTAGTCGGTCGCGGGTGCCGCGTGCGCTCGACCGACCGGCGCGGCTGCCGCTGGAGGGGGCGGCAGCCGCGCCGACCGCTCTCCGGGCCTGCGTCGTGCGGTCTACCGTGCTGACGTGGCCACACTGCTGGAGCAGCTGCCTGCGCTACTGGGAGTCCTCGTCGGAGCGGCCGGGTCGCTCGCCGTCGCGACGATCGGCGACCGGGCGCGTTTCCGGCGCGACCAGGACAGCCGCTCCCTCGAACGCCGGCTGGCCGCCTACCGCGACTACAGCCGCGCGATGAAGTCCAACGTCAACACGATGCTGCGGGTCGCCGCGCAGATCGGCGAAGATCCGCGCCCGCATCCTCATCCGCTGGCGCCCGAGGCCGGCGAACTGCTGCTGGCCGAGTCGGTCGAGGCCCGCGACCTGGCCTGGGAAACGCTGCTGCTCCTCGGGTCGGCCGAAGTGCTCGAGGCCGCGTCGGCGTGGTTCGGTACGGTGGCCACGCTGGAACGCTCCGCCCGCGACGCGACACGCGACCCGGTCGCGTGGGACGAGTCGGTGAACCGTCAGTTCGACGCTCGGATGGAGTTCTACGCGGCGGCGCGCCGCGATCTCGGCTTGCAACCCGTCCACCAACCGGCACGCCCGCTCGAAGGATGAGCGGGCGCCGGGGTGGACGCGGGATGCCTCTGCCTACGGCAGCAGCGTGTCGAGGAACGTGTTGCTGAATATTCGGTGCGGATCGGCGGCGTTGAGCGTCGCCCGCGCCGTGTCCCAGTTGTCACCGGCCGGCTGGCCGGCCCGCAGCGCGGCGGGGATGCGGCCGGTGAGCGCGGCGGTGTCGGTCCAGGCGCCCGCCGGGGTGACCGCCCAGGCCTTCGACCACTCCGGCCGCACGGTCGCGTAGTCGCCGCTGTAGTTCGCGACGATCCAGGATTCCATCTCGGCGTAGAAGCTGTCGGCGTCGGGCGTGCCCGGGATCGTGCCCATGTCCAGCCAGACCACCGCGTTCCAGTCCGGGCGGTCCGGGCGCGGACGCGCGGCCGAGAGTTGCGGGCTGACCCCGCCGCCGCTGACGTCGGCCGGTGTGTCGACGCCGGTCACCCGGATCTCCACCGGCCCGTTCATCGGGAACTTGCCCTGCGCCTGATAGGCGCTGATGCGCGCCTGGTAGCGGACGTAGAACTCGTGGATCACCCGCTGGACGTTCGCCCGCGACGTCAGGACGGCGTAGCCGGCCTCGACGATCCGCAGCGTCGTCGGCTGGACGTAAAGCAGGAGGTTCTTCGACCAGCCCCAGATGTCCCAGGTGCCGGTGACGATCAGGCCGGAGCCGACGACCGAGATCTGGAAGTTCTCGAACGCGGGTGTTCCGCTGGTATCACCGGCGACGATCCGGGACAGGAAGTCGCTCTGCTCCTCGGACAGGAAGTTCGCGAACGTGTACGCGTAGGGCGCGCTGACCGAGCGGGAGAGCACCGGCTTGGAGGGCGCGATCGTCCAGACCTTGAGCCACGGCCGATCGGTGAACGGGAACCAGATCGCTTCGATGCGTCCGCTCCGGGCCAGGTAGCTCTCGATCGTCCGGCCGCTCGTCCCCGGCGCGGCGAACAGCGTCGCGGTCGGAATGTCGTAGAAGCTCTGGCAGCGCAACCGCGTGTTGGCGCCGACCTGCAGCACGGCGCTGACCACGAACGCCCGGCCGAGGTGGACGAGGAACGCGGCGATCTGCGGCTGGGTGCGGGTGTAGGTCTTCAGGACGTACGCGCCCGCGGTGGCGTCCCAAGCGACGACGGTCAGCGAGAGGACGAGGTTGCTCAGCGTCCCGTAGCTGGTGCCGGGGATCCGTGTCTCGCCGTTCGCCGGGACCGCGGAGCCGTGGGCGCCGATCGCGAGGACACCACCGACCGTCAGGTTGCCGGGTGCGGTCAGCGCCGCGAGGCCGTAGCCGGCGTTCTCCAGCGCGACCGTCAGCTGGTCGATGGTCGCGCCCGCCTGGACCGTGACGCGTCCGCTGCCGACGCTGATCCCGCGGAGGTGTTTGGTCAGGTCGACGAGGACGACCTTGGTGACGTCGGCCCCGGCGGGCAGCAGCGTGGGCGCCCAGCCGTGGCTCATCCCTTTCGGACGGACCCGGTAGCCGTTGGCCCGGGCCCAGTTGGCGACCGTGACGACGTCCGCCGGGGTGGCGGGTGCGCAGGTCCAGACGTCGGCGAGGTCGATCTCGCCGGACCAGTTGACGTAGGCCTGCTGGTAGAGCTCGATCCCGGCGGGGAAGCTCGGCGGAGCCGGGATCGTGGCGGCCGCGGCGGGGAGCGTGAACGCTTCCCCGGCGAAGCCGGCGGCGGCCAGCGCGGCCGCGCCTCGGAGGACGGTGCGGCGGTGTAGGGGCCGGTCGAACGGGCGTGCGGAACCCATAACCACTCCTCTCGTCGTTGAGAAGTGCCCGACCAAGCAATTGCTTGGGGACGCACAAGCTACTCCTGCGACGCCTCGGCGTCCATGGGTTCCGTGTGACCGCGCTCGTCAGGAGAATGGCCACCCGGGAGGGTGAGCGATGGAGTGGCGGCCCGGTGACCGGATCATCGATCTCTACGACGTGCTCGGTGTGCTCGGCCGCGGCGGGATGGGCGTCGTCTACCACGTGCGCCACCTCGGCTGGGAGACCGATCTGGCGGTCAAGAGCCCGCATCCGGAATTCTTCCGTGGCGAGGCCGACCGTGAGCGGTTCGTCCGCGAAGCCGAGACCTGGGTGTCGCTGGGCCTGCACCCGCACGTCTGCGGCTGCCACTACGTCCGCACGCTGGACGGGGAGCCGCGCGTGTTCGCCGAGTACCTCGACGGCGGCAGCCTGCGCGACTGGATCGACGACGGGCGGCTCTACCGGGGCGGCCCGGCGGATCGGCTGTCGCGGGTGCTGGACTTCGCGGTGCAGATCGCCTGGGGACTCGACCACGCTCATGCCCGGGGCCTGGTGCATCAGGACGTCAAGCCCGCCAACGTCCTGCTGGACCGCAGCGGCACCGCGAAGGTGAGCGACTTCGGGCTGGCGCGGATGCGAACCGTGCCGGCGGCCTCGGTCGAGCAGGGCGGCAGCGGAGCGAGCGTGCTCGTCGAAGGTGCGGGTATGACCCCGGCGTACGCGTCGCCGGAGCAAGCGGCAGGCTTACCGGTGGGGCGTCGCACCGACGTGTGGAGCTTCGCGGTCAGCGTGCTGGAGATGTGCGTCGGCGGCGTGTCCTGGATGGCCGGTCCCGCGGCCGGGCTCGCGCTGGCCGACGCGCGGGACGGTCACGACGACCATCCGGTGCCGATCCCCCGCGCGCTGGCCGACCTGCTGGCGCGCTGCCTGGCGGACGACCCGTCCGAACGGCCGGCGTCGATGCGCGCGGTGGCGGCCGAGCTGATCGAGATCTGGGCCGCCGCGACCGGCGGGCGTTATCCGCGCGCGGCGTCGTTACCCGCCGAGCTCCGCGCCGATCAGCTCAACAACCGCGCGCTGTCCCTCCTCGACCTCGGCCGGCCGGAGGAGGCGGAGGCCGCGTTCGCCGAGGCTCACCTGGCCGACCCCCAGCACCCGGAGGCGGTCTACAACCTGGGCCTGCTGCGCTGGCGTACCAGCCGCGGGACCGACCAGGATCTGCTGGACGCCCTGGAGCGGGTCCGCCTGAGCGCCGGCGACTCGACCCGCGTGCTGCGTCTCCTCGCGGCCGTCCACGTGGAGCGGGGCGATCGGAACGCGGCGATGCCGCCGCTCGACGCGGCGGCCCGGCTCTCGCCGAACGACAGCGAGGTCGCGCGGACGCTGCGGTCGGCGAACGCGGCCACGGTCGTTCCCGCGCGGCTGCTGGGCTCCCTCGAGGTCGGTGGCGAACCGAGCGCGCTGAGCCTCAGCGCTGACGCCACGATCGCCCTGGCCGCCGGGTGGAGCGAGCGCGGAACCCGGCGCGGACGCCGGTCCCCGCACGGGAAGGGCCAATCCCAGGTGTTGCTGTGGCGGACGTCCGAGCCTGGGGCACAGCCGCTGGACGGCTACGACCGCACCCATCGGGTCCGGGCGGCGGCTTTGTCCGCGGACGGCCGAGTCGCGGTCTTCGACGGCGGTCGCCCGCACGAGTTCGGCGGTCCCGGGTGGGTGCACCTCTGGGACACCGCGCAGGTCCGGCGGGAGGGCACGATCGCCGCTCACCCGCTGGGTGTGGAGTCGCTCGCGGTGAGCGCCGACGGCCGCGTCCTGCTGTCGGCCGGGTGGGGTCACGGCCGCAACGGCAGGGAGTCCGGCGAGAACGACGTGCTGTTGTGGGAGCTCCCGTGGGGCGGCCGGCCTCGCCGGCTCGGCACCGCGCACAGCTGCCGTCTGATCGCGGGCGGCGTCTCCACGACCCACGCCGCCCTCAGCGCGGACGGCCGGTTCGCGATGTCCGGAAGCGACGTGATCGACACGCCCTCCATCTGGAACACCGCCACCGGCTCCGCCACGCGGCTGCCCCGCGCGGACACCGTGGTGGGTGCGGTGGCGCTGAGCGCGGACGGCCGGCTCGCGCTGACCGGTGGTTCCGACCAGACGCTCGGGCTGTGGGATTCGGAGACCGGCCGCTGCGTCCGGGTCCTCCACGGCCACACGAGCGACGTGAATTCGGTGGCGATGAGCGGTGACGGCCGCTACGGGCTGTCCGGCAGCGACGACAAGACCGTGCGGCTGTGGGAACTCGGTACCGGCCGCTGCCTGTACACGCTGCGGCAGGACGATACTTCCCACGGTGTCTGGCTCGTGGCGCTGAGCGCCGACGGCCGGCATGCCCTGACCGGGGCGGACGACGAGGTGCGGTTCTGGCGGCTGCCGGTCGGGGTGCCCGGTTCGTTCGAACTGTGCCGGCCGCGGTCCCACGCCGAGCTGGCCGGGGTGGCCGAGCGCATCACCACGATGCTGGACGACGGCGAGCAGGCGATCACGGCCGGGCACTACCCGCACGCGCTGACCGTACTGACCGAAGCGCGCGACACCCCCGGATACGAGCGGGCGCCCGACGTTCTCGCGGCCTGGCGACGGCTGGGGCAGGTGACCGAACGCATCGGACTCCGCGGTGCCTGGCCGGTGCGGGTCTTCGAGGGGCACGAGGGTGCGATCAACGCGTCGAGCCTCGGCCACCGGCTGGCGGTCTCGGTCAGCCGGGACCAGACCATGCGTGTCTGGGACCTGGAGAGCGGCCGGTGTGTGCGCACGCTCGACGTCGGCCCCACCGACGACCTTTTTCCGGGCTCGGTGGCGCTCAGCCACGACGACCGGACCGTGGTGTTGGCGCGCGGCGGGCGGTCCGTCGAGGTCTGGGACGTGGACTCCGGCCGACGGGTCCGCACCCTCGACGGGCATACCGCCAATACCCGCCGGATGGAGCTGCGCGCCGACGGTGAGGTCGCCGTGTCCGCGTCCCTCGACGGCACCATCCGCACCTGGGAGGTGGCGACCGGCCGGTGCACCGCGACGATCGAGGCCTGTCCGCCCCATGGGCTGTCGACCGAAGGGGGTGGTGTCTACGGCCTGTCGGTCTCGGCCGACGGCCGGCTCGCGCTGTCCACGACCAGGGACAACGATGCCGGCGTCACACTGTGGGATGTCACGACGGGGCGCCACCTGCGAACGTTCCGGGAACGCGGGTCGACCCCGATGGCCGTCACGTTCACGCCGGACGCGCGGCAGGTCGTGTCCGCCAACGCTGACAAGACGATCCGGATCTGGGACACCGCCACCGGTCGCCGCCGGCACGTGATCGACGCGCAGAGCGTGATCTCGACGATCCACGTGACGAACGATGGCCGGTTCGCGGTCTCCCGCGGTGTGCCCGAGCTGGGCGGCCCGGTCGTCACGCACCCGGACGAGCTGCGTGTCCAGCTGTGGGACCTGCGCACCGGCCGACGCCTGCGCACGCTCGACGGGCACACCGACACGGTGCGGACGCTGAGCCTGAGCCGCGACGATCGGTACGTCCTGTCCGGCGGCAAAGACCGAACGGTACGGCTGTGGGAGCTGGACTGGGACCTGCGAGTCCCCGGGACGCCGAAGGAAGGGCGCGGCCTACTCGGCCGATTCCGCACCGGACGGTGAGCGTCAGCTGCTAACGGAGAGCGGAGCGCAGCGCGTGCCGCAGGTCGGCCGCGGTCGCGATGCCGGGTTGGGGATTCTCCTCCAGCGCCCGGTCGATAACCTCCGCGAGCGCCGCAGGCACCCCCGGATCGCGGTCGCGGATCGGCACCGCGGGATCCTGCAGGACGATCAGCCACGGGTCACGGCCCGAGGAGAAGTCGCGGGGAAACTCCCCGGTGAGCGCCTGGTAGAGGCAGGCCGCGAGGCTCCACACGTCGACCTCGGGCCGGGCTTCGCGGAAGTTGATCATCTGTTGCCGCGGCAGGTAGACCGGCTTTCCTGCCACGGCGCCGGTCCGGGTCAGCCCCGAGAGGCCGGCTTGGTCGAACGCCTTCGCCAGCCCGAAATCCGCGATCTTGGCCATCAGCTGATCGCCCGTGCCGGTGAGCAGAATGTTGTGCGGGCTCAGATCACGATGCACGATGCCCTGCGCGTGGGCGTACTCGAGTCCCTCCAGCGCCTGGACCGCGATCTCGACGGCCTGACGGACCGGTAACGTCCCGCCGGCGCGCTCCAGGAGAGCGTCCATGCTGCCGCCGTCGCAGTACTCCACCGTGAAGTAGAAGCCGCCCTCGGCGGCGCCTGCCTCGTACAGCGCGGCGACGTGCGGGTGGCGTAACTGCCGGGTGACCTCGGTTTCCCGGAGAAACTGCTCCCGAGCCTTCTCGTTCCCGGCGACTCGCGGCAGCATGATCTTCAGAGCGACCGGCGTGCCGCCCGACCGGCTGGCGAGGTAGACCGCCCCGTTGCCACCGCGGCCGAGTTCGCGGAGCAAGGTGTAGCCCGCGATCGAGGCGAGCCCGGGACGCCGGGCGTCGGCGGCCGCGAGAATACGTTCGGCGACCGCCCGCGGATGGGCGTCGGCGGGCGCTTCGGGTTCTCGAGCGGAGACCGGCTGCTCGATGCTGACCCGGAAGGTCGTGTCACCCACCCGAAGTTCGTCACCGTCGGCCAAGTCGTGCTCGGGGTAGACCTCACCGGCGGCGTCTTCGGCGCTGCGCCCCGGCGGACGCCTGCCGATCCGCACGCCGTTCAGGTAGGTGCCGTTCAAGCTGCCGAAGTCGCGGACGCGCGCGGCCGGCGGGTTGAGGTCGAGCAGGCAGTGGTGACGAGAGACCCGGCGGTGGTGTTCGTCGTCGGGCAGCTGTGGCCGGCAGCCGTCGGCGCGACCGATCACACAGGTGGTTCGCTGGTCGAAGACGTACTCGTCCGGCTGCAACCGGCCCGTGACGACACGGAGAACGATGGTCGCGGTCACGACATCGTCGATCCGGGCACCGAGGGTCGCATCGGCGCACAGCATAGGCCACCCGGGCCACTGCACTAACCGCCGCTGGGGCGGACCAGGCCGGTCTCGTAGGCGAGCATCACCAGCTGCGCCCGGTCGCGGACGCCGAGCTTCGTGATGATGCGCGTGACGTGGGTCTTCGCGGTCAGCGGGCTCATCGCCAGCGTCTCGCCGATCTCGCCGTTGTTGAGCCCGGCGGCGATCAGCGCGAGCACCTCCCGCTCCCGATCGGTGAGCACGGACAGCCGCTCCGGTGCGGCCCGGGGCGGCTCCACGCGCCGGGTGAACTCCGCGATGACGCGCTGGGTGACGCTCGGGCTGAGCAGCGCCTCTCCCCCGGCCACCACCCGCACCGCCCGGCACAGCTCGTCGTGGCTGACGGTCTTCGCGAGGAACCCGCTGGCGCCCGACCGCAACGCCTCGAAGATGTACGCGTCGGTCTCGAACGTCGTCAGGATCACGACCCGGATGCCGGGCTGCGTCGCGGCGAGCCGCCGGGTGACCTCGAGCCCGTCGAGGTGCGGCATCCGGATGTCGAGCAGCGCGACGTCGGGCGTGACGCGCTCGGCCTCGCGCAGCGCCTCCGGCCCGTCGGCGGCCTCCGCGACCACCTGGATGTCCCCGTCGAGTTCGAGCAGGCTACGCAGGCCGACGCGGACCAGCTGCTGGTCGTCGGCGAGCAACACCCGGATCGTCACTCGGCCACCTCGGACAGGGCTGACTCGGACAGTGCTGACTCGGACAGGGCTGACTCGGACAGTGCTGGCTCGGACTGGGCCACCTCGGCTACCGCGGCCTCGGTCGGCAGCCAGGCCTGCACGCGGAACCCACCGGCCTCCGGCCGCCCCGCGGAGAGGGCACCGCCGAGGCTCAGCGCGCGCTCCCGCATGCCGGTGAGGCCGTGGCCCCACGAGTCCGCGTCACAGCCGCGGCCGTCGTCGGTGACCGTCACCGTCAGACCGTCCGCGGCCCGGTCGAGGACGACGTGCGCCGACGCGGCGTCGGCATGGCGGAGCACATTGGTGAGGGCCTCCTGGACGATGCGGTACGCGGTCAGCCCCACGGCGGGCGGCAGCGGATCGGTGACACCGGAACGGATCAGCTCCACCCGCAGGCCGCTGTCGGCGGCGCGGCGGACGAGTTCGTCGATCTGGCTCTCGTCCGGCGGCGAACGGCGTGGCTCCTCGGCGTCGGCCTCCCGCAGCAGCGTGACCGTGGCCTGCAGCTCGCCGATCGCGTCCACGTTGATCTTGCGGGTGCCTTCGAGCAGGTCGCGGGCCGCGGCCGGGTCGCGGTCGATGAGCTCCTTCGCGAGCGCGATCTGGATCCCGACGACCGCGACCGTGTGCGCGGTGACGTCGTGCAGCTCGCGGGCGATCCGGAGCCGCTCGGTGAGCACCCGCTGCTCGGCCTCCCGCTCCTGCTGACGACGCTCGGCGGCGAGCCGCGCGGTGAACTCCGCGGCGAACCGGTCCCGGGTGCGGACCGCCGCTCCGGCGACCAGCGCGAGCGCGTAGACCGCGATCTCCCGGACCATTCCGTCGAGCAGCTCCAGCACCGGTACCCCCGCGTGCAGCACCCAGCCGGCACCGATCAGCATCGCGGTCGCGCCCACCACGGCGCCGGTGAGCAACCGTCCTGCCCGCGCCACCGTGTAGAGCGGCACCAGCAGCGGCCACAGCGGCGCGATCCCCGGGTAGCCGGTGGAGTCATACGTGAGGACCGCGACCAGCGAGCCGATCAGCACGGCGACCGGCCACCGGCGCCGGACCAGCAGCGCCGCCCCGAGCGTCAGACCGAGGGTCGCGGCGGCCAGCAGCGCGCCCGGCGGGGGCGACTCCGGGCTGACCGCCACCGCGACCGTGACGGCCGCGGCGCTGGCGACGGCCAGCAGTACGTCGACGGCGCGCATCGTCCCCCTCCGGTCAGTCCCCGTGGCTCTCGTGCCGGGCGGGCACCCGTGTCGCGTCGGCGGCCGACACGACGAGGTACTGGCCCATCATCCCCGCGTCCTCGTGCGCGAGGAGATGACAGTGGTACATGTACGGCAGCCGCGGATCGGAGTGGGAGCCGTACCGGACGGCGAGCGTCACCGAACCGTCCGGCGGCACGTACACGGTGTCCTTCTCACCGCGGTCGGCCGGCGCTGGTTCCCCGCCGTCGCGGGACAGGACGTAGAACGAGGCGCCGTGGACGTGGATGTTGTGCACGTTCTGGCCCGGGTTGCGGATCTCCCAGCGCTCGACCGCACCGGCCTGCACGACGCGGTCCATCCGCGCGTGGTCCATCACCTCGCCGTTGAGGTGGAACTCGCCGAGTTCCAGCCGAAACGGCTCCCGGACCGTGACCGCCGGCCGCCGCACCCGGGTCAACCGCCCCGGCAGCGGTGGTGACGCGTCGAGCGTGTCGGCGGCCCGGATCTCCAGCAGGTCGAACGTGTCGGCCCCGCCGGCCAGCCGACGCGTGAAGACGTTGCCCCCGATCGCCGGCCTCGACGAGCGCAGCACGACCCGCTCCCCCCGGCGGAACGGCACGACGATCTCGGCCCGCTCGCCCGGCGAGAGCCGCAACCGCTCCAGCCGCTGGGGCGTCTCGAGCAGCCCGGCGTCGGTGGCGACCAGCGCGTACGACCGGCGGTCGGAGAACGCGAGGTCGTAGACCCGCGCGTTGGAGCCGTTGACCAGCCGGAACCGCACCTGGCGGGTCCGCACGGCGACGTGCGGATCGTAGGTTCCGTTGACCAGGATGTCGTCACCCAGCAGGCCGGTGGTGGCCACGCCGCCGAACCCGAGGTTCGCCTCGTCGAAGCGTCCGTCGTCGGTGAAGTTGCGGTCCTGCAGGATCAGCGGGATGTCGTCGACGCCGTAGCGGTGCGGGAGCGCCTCGGACTCCGGGTCGTCGATCAGGAACAGCCCTGCGACGCCGCGGTAGACGTGTTTTGCGGTGGTGCGGTGGAGGTGCGGGTGGTACCAGAGGGTGGCCGCGCGCTGCTCGACTGTCCACGCCGGCCGCCACGTGGCGCCGGGCGCGATCGGCTGGTGCGGTCCGCCGTCGGCCGCCGCGGGCAGGTGCATGCCGTGCCAGTGCAGCGACGTGGTCTCCGGGAGCCGGTTCGTGACGTCGACCGCGACCTGATCACCGCGGCGGGCCCGCAGCGTCGGGCCGAGGATCGTCCCGTTGGCGCCCCAGGTCGGCGTCTGCTTGCCCGGCAGCAGCTCGGTCTGCCCCTCCTGCAGCGTGAGCCGGAAGCGGCGGCGGCCGTCGGCGTCGATCTGCGGGGTGAGCTCCGGCGGGATCCGCAGCGGGTTGCGGAACGTCAGCGTGCCGGTGTTGCTCCGGCCCGCGTCGACCCACACGTACCCGGCGAACCCGGCCGGTGGCACGACGAGCAACCCGGTCACGGCGCCCGCCCACCGGAGCACCGTACGGCGCCGCACGGTCATCGCCGGCGTCCGTGCCTGGCGACCGCGTAGCCGATCGTGCTGAGCCCCAGCAGGACGATCCACCAGCCGATGAGGGCCTCGGGCATCGGGATCAACTCGGGTGCGCGCCACCAGACGAACGGCGGCACGAACAGCCAGCCGAGGTTGAACGCGACGCCGAGCAGCGTCACGACGACCCCGGTCCAGAGGGTCGGATTCCGGCGCAGTCGCAGCTTCTCGTTCATGCCGCTGACGGTAGAAATCCGGCGGTCCCCGGAGCGTCCTCCCGATGGTGCCGGTATTCGTACTCCCTCCGGTGTAGCCAGCTACACCGGAGGGATCTCCGGGAACGTCGGGCTGCCGGTCAGAACGAGGCGGCCGAGCGTGAACGCGCCGATCGTCGCCGGTCCGCGCGGGCCGATGACGACCGGAGCGACGACCGGCATGCCTTTCGGCTCCGGCGGCGCCGCCGGAGCGGGTCGCGCCAGCTGCACGCCGACCAGGCCGCGCAGCACGTAGGCGAACGGCCGGTCGGCGACCGACGCCAGCGGTGCGGTCACCGCCTGGGGCGCCACCGTGGTGGCGTGCGTAACGCTCGAGAGTTGTGTCATGTCCTGTACCTCGGGGGGATGCGAAGGCTCGACCGCCCCATCGGTTGCGGCGTCGGTTGCCTCCACCGCCGCGGGCCACGCGCTCCCGTCCTGCTCCTCCCCGGGGAGCAGCCAACGGGCCCCGGCCGGGTGTGAGAGAGGGACACCCGGCCGCGCGGCGCGGCCCCCGGCGAGCGGGGGTGTCAGGGCACCACGGTGACCGGCCAGCGGCCGGCTTTCACCAGGCGGACGGCGAGCGAACCCACCCAGCGATGACCGGCGTGCGTCGACGCGCCGACCACGACCGCGTCGGCGCGCTCCTCACCGGCGATCCGGCAGATCTCGGTGTACGGGTCCCCGCGGACCGCCAGGAACCGCACCGGCACGCCGGCCCAGGCCGCCGACGACTCGACGCTCTCCTTCAGCTCGGCGACCGACTGCTCGACGGCCTCCTCGGCGAGCGCCACCGCCTCCGGGGACATCGAGGCCAGCGCGGGGCGCGTCGCGACGTAGACGACGAGGAAGTCGGCGTTCTGCCGCCGAGCCAGACCGGCGGCGTACGCACCGGCCCGCACCGACGTGGGGCTGCCGTCCACCCCCGCGAGAATGAGTCCCCGCCCATCCCGCACGGAACGCTGCGCCACGGCACCACTATGCCGTAGCACCCCGGGCCACCGTCGGCGGTAGCCCGGGGTACTACGGAGTCAGTGCTCGTGCACCACGACGCCGCGGACGTTCGCGCCGTCGAGCAGGTCCTCGTATCCGCGGTTGACCTCCTCCAGGCGGTAGGTCCGGGTGATGATCTCGTCCAGTTTCAGGGCGCCGCTCTGGTAGAGGCCGAGCAGCCGGGGGATGTCGGCGGTCGGGTTGCAGTCGCCGAACAGGCTGCCGCGCAGCTGCTTCCGGAACAGCGTCATGACCGTGCCCGGCAGCTGGACGTTGATCTCGTCCAGCTTGTTCAGGCCGGTCAGCACCACGATGCCCGCCTTGCCGACGAGCGTGAAGCCGTCCACGACGTTCTCCGTGGTGAGCAGGCCTGGCGACAGGATCGCGGCGTCGGCCATCTGCCCATGGGTCAGATCGGCCACCGGTTCCAGCGCCTCGGCGCCGCTGGCGAACGCGTGGGTCGCGCCGAGTTCGAGCGCCTTCTCCCGCTTGTTGGCCAGCGGGTCGATCGCCACGACGTACTGGGCTCCGGCGTAGGCCGCGGCCTGCACCGCGTTGATCCCGATCCCGCCGACGCCGAGGACGACGACCGTGTCACCGGCCGTCACCTCGGCGGTGTTCACGACCGATCCCCACCCGGTCGGGACGCCGCAGCCCACCAGGACGGCCTTGTCCAGCGGCAGGCTCTCGTCGACCTTGACCACCGAGTTCTGGTGGATGACACCCCACTGGCTGAACGTCCCCAGGATGCACATCGTCCCGTACTGACCGGCGGGTCCGCTGACCGGGAATCGCTCGCCCGGCAGCGCGCCCTCGAGGATCGTGGCGCCCATGTCGCAGATGGACTGCCGACCGGTCGCGCAGTAGCGGCACACGCCGCAGTTCGGGATGAACGAGCAGACCACGTGGTCGCCGGGCTTGACCCTGGTGACACCCGGCCCGACCTCTTCGATGACGCCGGCCCCCTCGTGGCCCAGCACCATCGGTAACCGGGCTTCCAGGTCGCCGTGAGCGATGTGGATGTCGGAGTGGCACAGGCCCGCGTAGAGGTACCGGATCAGCACCTCACCGTCGCGGGGCTTGTCCAGTTCCAGTTCCTCGATCTCGATGGGTTTGCCGGGCTGATGGACGACGGCTGCCAGCGTCTTCATGGGTTCTCCTCGCTCCGACGTTGAGCTGGATCACTCCATGGTGGGCCTCAAAGGGCCGCACCGGAACCCATGCGGGGACGAACATGACCGGGAGTCGACGGCCGGGCGAACAGCGCCCAACTTATCAATACAAGTGCCACGGTGACATGACAGCGTCGGGGCATGGCACTGGCACGCTACGCCCGCTGGGACGGCCCCGGGCTCCCGTTCACGATCGTCCGCACGCCCGTTCCCGACCTGGGGCGCGGCGAGGTCCTGGTCGAGGTGGACCTCGCGACCGTCTGCGGCAGCGACCTCCACACCGCGAGCGGGCGTCGTCCGGGGCCCGCGCCCGGCGTGCTCGGGCACGAGCAGGTCGGGCGGGTGGTGGCGGTCGGGCCGGGCGAGCCGCGGTGCGCCGACGGCACAACGGTGACCGAGGGCCTGCGGGTCGTATGGTCGGTGACCGCCTCGTGCGGCGAGTGCCCGCGCTGTCGCCGTGGCCTGCCGCAGAAGTGCGTCGCGCTGCGGAAGTACGGGCACGAACCGCTCACCGCGGCGCGGCCGCTGACCGGGGGCTTCGCCACCCACTGCGTGCTGCTGCCGGGCACGACGATCGTCGCCGTTCCGGCCGAGGTGCCGGACGAGGTGGCAGCGCCCGCCTCCTGCGCGACCGCGACCGTCGCCGCGACCCTGGCCGCCGCCGGCTGGATGCTTCCCTGGTCAGCCGGGAACGGCCGCGTGGCGGCCCGAACAACAACGCACGAGCCGGACGCCGACCGGGCGCCCGCCGACGGGGTTGGCGCCGATGGGGGGCGGGCGGTGGTGAGTGGCGCGGGGATGCTGGGCCTCACCGCGGTCGCGATGCTGGCCCGGGCGAACGCGCACGTGGTGGCCGTCGACCCCGACCCCGGCCGGCGCGCGCGGGCGGTGGAGTTCGGCGCGCACGAGGTCGCCGCGGACGGCGCCGACCTCCGGGACGCCGACCTCGTGCTGGAACTCTCCGGCGCACCGTCGGCGGTGCAGTCCGCGCTGGCCGCCCTCGCGATCGGCGGCACCGCGGTCCTGGCCGGATCGGTCTCCCCCGGCCCGGCCGTGCCGTTCGACCCGGAACGGCTGGTGCGCGGCCTCCACCGGGTGATCGGCGTCCACAACTACCGGGCGGCCGACCTCCGGACCGCGGTCGGGTTCCTCGCCGCCACCCACCGGGACGCGCCGTTCGCGAAGCTGGTCGGCGGCAGGTACCGCCTCGACGACCTGGACGCCGCGTTCGCGGCGGCCCACCGCGGCCCGGCACCCCGCCAAGCGGTGGCACCGCGCGACTGAACCCCTACGCGATCTCGGCTCGGGCGGAGCCGGTTCCCTCGGCGCGAGCGTTGCGGTGGTTCGTCACCGTTACGGTCGCGATATCCGGGCGATACCGGTCGTCCGACCACTCGATCGGCACCCCGCCCGAGTCCGTGGTCAGGCGCCGTTCGCGCAGCAGCGGCGCCCCCACCGGCACGTCCAGCAGCGCCGAGTCGGTGGCGTCGGCCGCGACCGCGTCGAACGTGTGCCGGGCGGCGTGCAGGTCGACGCCGCGCGCGGACAGGAACGCGTAGATCGAGCCGGCGTTCAGATCGGCGGAGAGCAGCGGACGGCCGACCTGCTCGACGTACGTCATCCGCTCCAGCATCGCCGGCCGCCCGTCCAGCAGCCGCAGCCGCAGCAACTGCACCGCGAGGGCGTCCGGTTCGATCTGCAGCGCGCCCGCCACCACCGGGTCGACCCGGCGCAGCGCGATCTCCTGCAGCCGCTGGCCCGGGACGTGGCCGGTGATCTCCGCCCGCCGGGTGAACGACAGGAACGACTCGAACGGCTGCGCGGGGACGGCGTCCAGGACCACCGGGCGCTTACCCTGCCCGCCCCCGATCAGCCCTTCCTCGCGCAGCGCGGCCAGCGCCTGCCGGACCGGGCCGCGGGAAGCGGCGAACTCGCGGCAGAGCTCGGCCTCGGAGGGCAACGACGCGCCGATCGGGAGGTGTCCGCTGTGGATCCGCCGACGCAGCTCCGCGGCCACGGTTCGGTGCATAGGGGCCGCCACCCGACGAACTATACAAGCGCCACCCGACGCGACGTGGCGCGTTTCCACCGCGCAGGTGAACACCCGATGACTTGTCAATACAAGTATTGACCGGCCCCGCGAGCGGCTGACACCGTCCCCACCGTGACCACCTCGGATCTCGTCGTCGTCGGCGCCGGCATCGTCGGGCTCGCCCACGCCGTCGACGCAGTCAACCGCGGCCTCACCGTGACCGTCGTGGACCGCGACGAGCGCGCGGTCGGGGCCTCGGTGCGCAACTTCGGCCACGCGTGCATCACCGCGCAGACCGGCGAGGCGCTCGCCTACGCCGATCGGGCCCGCGGCACCTGGCTCCGGCTGGGCCTCGCGGCCGGGTTCGGGGTCGCCGAGTGCGGCACGGTCGTCGTGGCACGGGCCGCCGAGGAGATGGCCGCGCTGGACGAACTCGCCGCGCTCCGCGGCCACGACGAGGTCCGGCTGCTGACCCCCGAGCAGGTCGCGCACCGCGTCCCCGTGGAGGTGGAGAACCTGCACGGCGGTGCACTGCTCCCCCGGGACCTGCGGATCGAACAGCGCCGCGCCGCAGGCGCGATCGCGGCCTGGCTGAGCGCGCAGCCCGGGGTCCGGATCCGCTGGGGCACGCCGGTGCTCGGCGTCGAACCGGGCCTGGTCCGCACCGGTCGCGGCGAACTGCGCGCCCGGCGAATCGTGGTCTGTGTCGGCCACGACCTCGACCGGCTGCTGCCCGCGGTCGCCGAGGACGCCGCTCTGCAGCGGTGCCGGCTGCAGATGCTCCAGCTGCGCGTGCCCGGTCTGCGGATCGACCCGGCCGTGCTCACCGGAAGCTCGATGCTCCGCTACCCGGCGCTGGCCGGCACCGACGGCGCCCGCGCGCTCCGCGAGCGGTGGCGCGCCGAACGGCCGGACCTGCTGGACGCGGTCGTCAACCACATGCTCACCCAGCTCCCGGACGGCGACCTCGTCGTCGGGGACACCCACGCCTACGCCCGCACGCCCGAGCCCTGGTCGTCCGAGCAGCTCGACGAGCTGTTGCTGGCCGAGACCCGGGCGCTGCTGGGCCGCTCCGACCTCACCGTCGTCCGCCGCTGGCAGGGCACGTACGCCAGCGCGGACGGCGAGTTCCTCCGCGCGCCGGTCGGTTCCGGCGTCACCGCGGTCTCGGTGACGTCCGGGATCGGCATGACCACCGCCTTCGGGCTCGCCCCCACCGTCCTCGACTCGCTCTGAGCCCCTCCCCAAGGAGACCCCCCGTGTTCGTCCGTCGTTCCCTCGCGCTGGCGGCCACCGCCTGCCTGGCTCTGACGCTCGCTGCCTGCGGCGGTGACGCCGACTCGGCGTCCGCGTCGCCCACCTGCCCCGGCGGTGAGATCCGCTTCGGCGTCGAGCCGTTCGAGGACCCGGCCAAGCTCACCCCGGCCGCCGAGATCCTCGGTGACGCGCTGGAGAAGAAGCTCGACTGCCCGGTGACCGTGCGGATCACCGAGGACTACTCGGCCGAAGTACTGGCCATGGAGAACGGCAAACTCGACCTCGCGATCTTCGGCCCGCTCGGTTACGTGTTCGCCAGCCAGCGGGCGAACGCCGAGGCCGTCGCGTCGTTCGGCGACGCGACCGGGAAGCTGTCCAGCTACACCGCCGCGATCTGGGTGGCGAAGGACTCGCCGCTCACCGGCATCGAGCAGCTGAAGGACAAGACGCTCGCGCTGTCGTCGGTCGGCTCGACCTCGGGCGACGCGCTGCCGCGCAAGGCGCTGATCGACGCCGGCATCGCACAGAAGGACGTCAAGCTGAAGTACGCCGGTGGGCACCCGGAGGCGCTGCTGGCGCTGGTGAACGGCTCGGTCGACGCCGCGGAGATCAACTCGCAGCAGGAGGCCAGCGCGACGAGCTCCGGCACGTTCGACGCCTCGAAGTTCCGCAAGATCTGGACGTCGGAGCCGATCCCGAACGACCCGATCACGGTCCGCGGTGACCTCGACCCGGAGTTCAAGAAGGCCGTCGAGGACGCGCTGCTCGACCTCGACCCGGACGCCGTCGCGAAGCTCGCCGCGCTGCTGGACGTCGACCCGCCCGGCAAGCTCGTCGCGGTGGACAAGGCCACGTACCAGCCGCTCTTCGACCTCGCCACCGCACTGAAGCTCACTGAGAAGGACGTCTGATGCTCGCCCTCCGCGGCGTCCGCGTGCAGTACGGCTCCCGGGCCGTACTGCACGGGGTCGACGTGACGGTGTCCGCCGGTGAGCTGCTCGCGGTGCTCGGCGCGAACGGCTCGGGCAAGTCCACGCTGTTGCGGGCGGCGGCCGGGCTCACCCCGGCCGCCGGGGGCACGGTGACCGTCGACGGACGGCGGCGCGGCCCGCTGGACATCGCTCTGGTGTTCCAGCAGATCCACCTGGTGCGGCGGCGCAGCGCGCTGGAGAACGTCTGCGCCGGCGCGTTGGGACGGCTGCCGCTGCACCGGTCGCTGGTGTTCCCGCGGGTCGTCCGCGAGGAGGCGATGGCCTGCCTGGACCGCGTCGGGCTCGCCGACCGGGCGCACGACCGCGCGGGCAGCCTGTCCGGCGGCCAGCAGCAGCGGGTCGCGGTTGCCCGGGCGCTCTGCCAGCGCGCCCCGGTGCTGCTCGCCGACGAGCCGGTGTCGGCGCTGGACCCGGCCGCCGCCGAGCAGGTTCTCGCGCTGCTCGCCGAGCTGGCGCACGACGAGCAGCTGGCCGTGCTCGCGGTCCTGCACCAGCCCGACCTCGCCCGCAGGCACGCCGACCGGATCGTCGGCCTGCGGGACGGCCGGGTCGTGCTGGACGGCGACCCGTCGCAGCCGGTCGAGTCGCTGTACGTCTCGGCCTTGGAACCCGCCCCATGACCGGAACCGGACCCCTGACCGCGCGCCGCCTCGCGGTGCCGCCGAAACCGCGGCGTCCCCGGGCGCTGATCGTCGGCTGGGCGATCGCCGCGGTCGTCGTGGCCGCGCACGTCGTCGCGTGGGACACCACCGAGATCTCGGCAGCCGCGCTGGTCGAGGGCTGGCGTGGGATGGCGGACTTCCTCGCCGAGGCGATCCCGCCGGACTTCTCGGCCGACGTGCTGCGCGACAGCGCCTCCGCTGCCCTGGTGACGCTCTGGATCGGGCTGCTCGGCACGACGTTGTCGATTCCGGCGACGCTCGTGTTCGCGCTGCTGGCCGCCCGCAACACCGCACCGACGGCCTGGGCCTACCAGGCGGCTCGCGCGCTGCTGTCGTTCCTGCGCGCGGTGCCCGACGTCGTGTTCGCGCTGATCTTCGTGACCGCGGTCGGCCTCGGCCCGTTCCCCGGCGTCCTCGCGCTCGTGTGCCACAACGTCGGCGTGATGGGCAAGCTGTGGGCCGAGTCGCTCGAGGACGCCGACCCCGGTCCCTCCCAGGCGCTCCGATCGGCCGGTGCGGGGCGCATCCAGGTGGCGGCACACGCGTTGCTGCCGACTGTCACGCCGCAGCTCGTCGGCCTGCTGCTCTACCGGTTCGACGTCAACGTCCGCTCGTCGCTGGTCCTCGGACTGGTCGGCGCCGGCGGCATCGGCTTCCTGATCAACCAATCCATCCAGCTGTTCCAGTTCGACCAGATGCTGACCCACATCCTGGTGGTGCTCGTCCTCATCGTGGCCGTCGACCAGCTGTCCGCGTACGTCCGTCGCCATCTGGGGAGCACACCGTGATCCGACTCGTCGCGCTCGACATCGCCGGGACCACCGTCGACGAGGGTGGTGCGGTCTACCGGGTCCTCGCCGAGGTCGTCGCGGAGCACGGAACCCCGGCCGCCGACGCTGACATCCGCCGCTGGATGGGCGCGGACAAGCGCGAGGCGCTGGCGGCGCTCACCGGTGACCGGGCGGCCACCGAGACGCTGCACGCGCGGTTCGTGGAACGGCTGCGGGAGGCCTATGCCGCGGCGCCGCCGCGTCCGATCCCGGGTGTTCCGGAGGCGCTGGCGGCACTGCGCGCCACGGGTGTCCGGGCCGCGCTGACCACCGGCTTCGACCGCCAGGTCACCGACCCGCTGCTCGCCGCGCTCGGCTGGCGGGTCGGTGATCAGCTGGACGCCGTGGTCTGCGCGTCCGAGGTGGCGGCCGGTCGTCCGGAGCCGCACCTGATCCGGGAGGCGATGCGCCGCACCGGTGTGGACGATCCGGCACAGGTGCTCGCCGCCGGTGACACCGTGCTCGACATCCGCGCCGGGCACGCCGCCGGTGCGGGCCTCGTCGTCGGTGTGCTCTCCGGTGCGCAGACCCGCGAGGAGCTGGACGCCGAGCACCCGACGCACGTCGTCGGCAGCGTCGCGGACCTCCCGGATCTGCTCAGCCGGTGATCAGGCGGGCCGGCAGCGCGGCGAACGCGCGCAGCGTGTTGTTGTGGTGGCGCACGGGTGGGCCGGTCAGCTCGATCCGGGACACCCGGGCGGCGAGCGCGGTCAGCACGGCCTCGGCCTCCAGCCGCGCCACGTGCTGGCCGACGCACTGGTGGATGCCCATCCCGAAGCCGACGTGCGCGGACGGGTCCCGTCCGAGGTCGAACCGGTCGGGGTCGGCCCAGCGCCGCGGGTCGCGGTTGGCCGCGCCGAGGAACATCAGGATCTTGTGGCCCTCCGGGACGACCGTGTCGCCGATCCGCATGTCCCTGGTCGCGGTGCGGAAGA
Organism: Cryptosporangium aurantiacum; assembly: GCF_900143005.1. Lineage (NCBI taxonomy): Bacteria > Bacillati > Actinomycetota > Actinomycetes > Cryptosporangiales > Cryptosporangiaceae > Cryptosporangium > Cryptosporangium aurantiacum. The sequence goes on along the minus strand of NZ_FRCS01000009.1, from coordinate 99,721 downwards.
ACGTCTGCACCGGCGATTCGAGCCGCACGGCCTCGTCGAACGCGACCCGCGCCAGGGTCGGGGCGGCGCGGAACCGGTCCCACTGGTCGGGGTGGGTCGCGAACGCGTAGAGCGCGGCGCCCAGCCCGTGCACGGTCGTGTCGACCCCGGCGGTGAGCAGCGAGCGGACGATCAGCGGCGCTTGTTCAGGGGTGATGTCGCCGCGGTCGGCGGCGGCCCAGATCTGGGCGCCGAACCCGTCCGGGGCCAGCACCTCGCGGGCGCACTGGGCGTTGACCCAGGCGGACAGTTCGCCGATCCGCGGCAGGCCCTTGGCGACCAGCTCGTTGGACGGTCCGAACGCGTTGAACGCGTGGTCACCGTAGGGCAGCAGGTTCTCCCGCCCGGCGTCCGGCAGGCCGACGGCGTCCGGGAAGACGCGGAGCGGGAACGCCTGCGCGACCGCGGTGACCAGGTCGATGTCACCCGCGCCGAGCACCTCGTCGACCAGCTGTTCGGCGGAGGCCAGCCAGCGCGGCCGGAGCGCGCGGAGCGCGCGCGGTGTGAGGATCGGTTCGAGGACGTGGCGGGGCGCGTCGTGGTGCGGCGGATCCGCTTCCAGCAGCAGGCTCGGCGGACGCCACGGCTTCTCGACGCGGAAGTTCGAGAGCCCGACGCCGGCCGCGGACTGGAAGTTCTGCCAGTCGGTGAGGGCGGCGTGCACTTCGGCGTAGCGGCCGAGCCCGTAGACGTCGTACGTGGACAGGTGGACGACCGGGCCGGCGTCGCGCAGCGCGGCCTGGAACGGCAGCGGGTCTTCGAGGATCTCCGGGCCGAACGGATCGGCGTCCATGGAGGTCAGTGCGAGCGTCATGAAAACCCCTCAGGCGTCGAGGACGAGGCGGTCGCCGCAGGAGCGGGACACGCAGACGAACATGCTGCGACCGGCCGCGCGTTCGGCGTCGGTGAGCAGCGAGTCGCGGTGGTCGGGCACGCCGTCGAGCACCGCCGTCTCGCAGGTCCCGCAGGTGCCCTGGCGGCAGGACGAGAGCACGGGCACCCCGGCGGCGGCCATCGCCTCCAGCACGCTGGTGCCGGGGGCGACGGTCACCGTCACGCCGCTGCGCTCCAGCTCGACCGCGAACGGCGTGCTGCGCACCGGCGGGCCCTGCTCCTTCGGCACGAACCGCTCGGTCCGCAGCGTGCCCGGCGCCAGCGTCGAACACGACGCTTCGATCGCGTCCAGCAGCGGGCCGGGCCCGCAGCAGTACACCTTCGCGCCCGCGGGCATCGACTCCAGCGTCGACGCGAGGTCCAGCAGCCCGTACTCGTCCTGCGGCCGGATCCGCACCCGGTCGCCGTACGCGGCCAGCTCCGGCAGGAACGCCATCGACGAGCGGGTGCGGCCGCCGTAGAGCAGCGTCCACGGCGTCCCGAGCAGCTCGGCGTGCTGGATCATCGGCAGGATCGGCGTGATCCCGATCCCGCCGGCCACGAACACGTAGTGCGCGGCCGGGACCAGCGGGAAGTTGTTCCGCGGCCCGCCGACGCCCACCAGGTCGCCGATCGACAGCGTGTCGTGGACGTACGCGGAGCCACCCCGCCCGGCGAGCTCGCGTAAGACCGCGACCCGGTACGACGTCGGGTTCCAGCGATCTCCACACAGCGAGTACTGCCTTGTGACGTCACCGGGCAAGAGAACGTCGAGGTGGGCGCCGGGCGTCCAATCCGGGAGCCGGCCACCGTCCGGGGCGACGAGCGTCAATCCGCAGACCCCGTCGGCCAGCGGAGTCTTGGCGGCGACGCGCAGGGCCGACAGTCCGGTGGAGGACGGAAGAAGAGCATGCGCAGCAGCGGGCATGCCGCCGAGGATCAGCGCCGGGTAACCCCGGTCACAACGTCAGTTCCATTCAATGGGTCCGATGGACGCCTGGATGCCCCGGGCCATCGCCCGCAGCAGCGGCACCGTGCCCAGCGCCCGGTCGTCGTTCGGCACTACGACCGCCAGCGCGGCCACGACCGCGTCGGACCGGTCGCGCACCGGCACCGCGACCCCGGCCGCGTCCGGGTGGATGTGGCCGGGACAGTGCACGAACCCCTGCGTGCGCACCTGCGCCAGCGTGCGGCGCAGCGTCCTGGCGTCGGTGATCGTCCGGTCGGTGTACCCGCGGAGCGGGCCGGCGAGCACCGCCTCCTGCAGATCGGATGGGGCGTGCGCGAGCAGGATCAGCCCGCCCGACGACGCGTGCAGCGGCAGCCTCCCGGCGATCTGGGTGAGGTTGATGACCGCGCCCGGCGCCGACAGCCGCTCGACGAACAGGACCTCGCGCTGCTCCAGCACGCCGAGCTGGACGTGGTGCCCGACGACCGCGTGCAGGTCCTCCAGGAACGGCATCGCGGCACTGCGCAGGCCGAGCGTTGGCGACGCGCGGGACGCCAGCTCCCACATCCGTACGCCGATCCGCACCCGGCGCGCGCTGTCGCGTCCCAGCAGGCCGTGGCCGACGAGCTGGTCGACCAGCCGGGACGTGGTGGACAGCGGTAGCCCGGCGCGCGCCGCGAGAGCGGAGACGGTCAGGACCGGGGTGTCCGGGTCGAACGCCTCCAGCACCCGGACCACCCGGTCGACCATCGAGTCACCGGACGGGGAACGCGCCACGTTAGGGAGATACCCGAGGGGTGACGTCCAGGTCCACCACCCGGGCCAGCAGCGCGCGCAGCGTCTCCTGCTCGGCCGCGGTCAGCGCGCCGAGCGCGTCGGTGAGCCGGGCGTCGGCGCGCTCGGCGGCCCGCTCGCGGACGGCCCGGCCCCGGTCGGTCGGCACGACGAGCTTCGTCCGCCGGTCGGCCGGTGACGGACGACGTTCGACCAGCCCGGCCCGGTCCAGGTCGTCGACGAGCGCGACGACCTGGCTCGGGTCGAGCCCCAGCACTTCGGCGAGGTCACGCTGCGATTCGCCCTGCGCGGACTCGCAGACCAGGGCCAGCACCGAGTACTGCCGCACCCGGAGCCCCTCGTCGGCCAGCGCGGCGTTCGTGGCGCGCACCAGCTGACCGCTCGCCCGGGACATCAGAAAGCCGATGTTGTCGACGAACGGCATTAGATGATCTCCTCATTAATTGACACTCTCAACGGTTAACCTTACCGTCGTCCCCGGAGTACACATCCCCCATCAGGTGCGAAGAGGCAGCGACATGGACCTGACAGGCAAGGTAGCGATCGTCACCGGCAGCGGGCGTGGTCTGGGTCTGGCCTACGCCCAGCGGCTGGCCACGCACGGCGCGGCGGTGGTCGTCAACGACGTGGACGAGGCGGTGGCGAAGGCCGCCGTCGACACGATCACCGAGGCCGGCGGTCGGGCCGTGGCCGAGGTCGTGCCGGTCGGCACCAGCGAGGCCGCCCAGGCGCTCGTGGACCGGGCCGTCGCCGAGTACGGCCGCCTGGACATCCTGGTCAACAACGCCGGCATTCTGCGCGACACCACGCTGTGGAAGATGACCGACGAGCAGTTCGACGCGGTGATCACCACCCACCTGCGCGGAACGTTCACCGCCACCCGTGCCGCCTCGATCAAACTTCGCGAGCAGGGCGAGGGTGGCCGGATCATCTGCATCGGCTCCCCCACCGGCCAGGTCGGCAACTTCGGGCAGACGAACTACGCCGCGGCCAAGGCCGGCATCGTCGGCATGGTCCGCACCTGGGCGATGGAGCTGGCCAGGGCGCAGATCACGGTCAACGCCGTGGTGCCGGTCGCCGCGACCGCGATGACCGAGACCGTGCCGTTCCTCAAGCCGTACATCGACGCGCTGCGGGCCGGTGAGCCGCTGCCCGCGTTCGCCCGCCAGGAGCTGGGCTTCGGCACGCCGGAGGACGCCGCCGGGCTGGTCGCGTTCCTCGCCTCCGACGCCGCCGCGGGCATCACCGGTCAGGCGGTCGGCATCGGCGGTGACCGGCTCGCGCTCTGGAGCCACCCGTCCGAGATCGTCGTCGAGTTCGCCGACGGGACCGGCTGGTCGGCCGACGCGATCGCCGACGTCTGGGCCGACACGTTCGCTCCGTCGGCGCAGACCGTGGGCCAGCAGCTGCCGGAGCCGCCCCGATGAACATCGACGACCTCGTCGCGATCGACGTCCACGTGCACGTGCACGCCGACCAGCACGGGCACCTCGCGCTGGACGACGAGCTGAGCACCGCCGCGGCCAAGTACTTCAAGGGCGACCCGTACGACCCGACGGTCCCCGAGATCGCCGACGACTACCGCAAGCTCCGCATGGCCGCGGTGATCTTCACCGTCGACGCCGAAGCCGCGACCGGCCAGCCCGCGCTGTCCAACGAGGAGATCGCCGGCCTGGCCGCGCAGCACCCCGACGTCCTCATCCCGTTCGGCTCGATCGACCCGGCGCGCGGGAAGGCCGGCGTCAGGGCCGCCCGCCGCCTCGTCGAAGAGCACGGCGTCCGCGGCTTCAAGTTCCACCCGAGCTTCCAGGGTTTCGCGCCCAACGACCCGCGCGCGTACCCGCTGTACGAGGAGCTGGAGGCCCTGCAGGTCCCGGCCCTCTTCCACACCGGCCAGACCGGGATCGGCGCGGGCCTGCCCGGCGGCCGCGGCATCAAGCTGCGCTACTCCGACCCGATGCTGATCGACGACGTCGCCGCGGACTTCCCCGGGCTGACGATCATCATGGCCCACCCGTCGGTGCCCTGGCAGGACGCGGCGATCTCGATCGCCACCCACAAGGCGAACGTCTACATCGACCTGTCCGGCTGGTCGCCGAAGTACTTCCCGCCGCAGCTGGTGCACGCCGCGAACCGCCAGCTCAAGCGCCAGGTCCTGTTCGGTTCCGACTATCCGCTGCTGCGGCCCGAGCGGTGGATCCGCGACTTCGAAAAACTCGAGATCGCCGACGACGTCCGGCCGCTGATCATGAAGGAGAACGCGGTTCGCGCTCTGGGCCTGGGCCGTGCGTAACGCCGGGCTCGGCTCCTGGCCGGAGCGCCGCCGCCGCATCTCCCCCGACCGGGACGCGCTCTGGTTCGAGGGCGTCACGACGTCGCACCGGGAGTTCTCCGACCGGGTGCGGCGGGTCGCCGGTGCGCTCGCCGGCCTCGGCGTCCGCCCGGGCGACCGGGTCGCGTGGCTGGGACTCAACCACCCCGCCGCGCTGGAGACGCTGTACGCCTGCGGGCAGCTCGGGGCGGTGTGGGTGCCGGTCAACGCCCGGTTCACGGCGTCCGAGGCGGCGTACGTCATCGGACATTCCGGCGCGTCGGTCGTCGTCCACGGCCGGGATCACGGGACCGTCGCCGACGAGCTCCGGTCCACGACCTCGGTCCGTACGTGGGTAACCGCGGAACCACCGCTCGCCGGAGGCGAGGGCTCGCTGCCGTACGAGGAGTTACTCACCGACCCCGAGCCCCGCGACGCGCGGGTCACGCTCGAGGACCCGTGCCTGATCATGTACACGTCCGGCACCACCGGACGCCCGAAGGGCGCGGTGCTCACCCACGGCAACATGACGTGGGCGTGCATGAGCCAGATCCTCGGCTTCGACTTCGCCCAGGACGAGCGGACGCTCGCGGTGGCGCCGCTGTTCCACATCGGCGGGCTCAACGGCACCGTGAACCCGACGCTGCTGCGTGGCGGGTGCGCGGTGATCGTTCGGTCGTTCGACGCGGCGGGCCTGCTCGCGCTGATCGAGGAGCAGCGGATCAACAGCTTCTTCGGCGTCCCGACGATGCTCGACGCGCTGAGCCGCGAACCGGGCTTCCGCGCACGCGATCTCTCGACGCTGCGGACCGTGGCCGCCGCCGGTGCGCCGCTTCCGGCCGAGACGCTGCGCACCTGGCTCGACCGGGGCATCACCGTGCAGCAGGCGTACGGCATGACCGAGTCGGCACCGGCCGGCACCGTCCTCGACGCGGGCGACGCGGTGGCGAAGGTCGGCTCCGCCGGGCGTCCGCAGTTCTTCACCGACGTCCGCGTGGTGCGGCCGGACGGAACCGAGGCCGCGCCGGGTGAGATCGGCGAGGTCGTGCTCCAGGGCCCGAACATCATGGCCGGCTACTGGAACGAGCCGGACCGCACCGCCGAGGTCCTCGTCGACGGCTGGTACCACTCCGGCGACGCGGGCAGCGTGGACTCCGACGGCTTCCTCTACATCCGCGACCGGTACAAGGACATGTACATTTCCGGCGGCGAGAACGTGTACCCGGCCGAGGTCGAGTCCGCGCTCCGTGACCTGCCGGACGTCGAGGAGGCAGCCGTGATCGGTGTGCCCGACGAGCGGTGGGGCGAGGTGGGCGTCGCGTTCGTCGTCGTCGCCCCGGGCTCGGCGGCCGACGAGGACACGGTGCGGGCCGCGCTCCGGGCCCGGCTCGCCGGGTTCAAGGTGCCCCGCCGAATCCGGTTCGTGGACGCGCTGCCCAAGACCGCCACCGGCAAGATCCGTAAGCCCGACCTCCGGAAGGATGTTTCCGTATGACGACTACGACGACGGTCGCCGAGCTGCCCGGCCTGAAGGGCACCCAGCTCGGGGTCAGCGACTGGTTCGAGGTCACCCAGCAGCGGGTGAACCTGTTCGCCGACGCCACCGACGACCACCAGTGGATCCACGTGGACCCGGAGCGGGCCGCGGCGGAGAGCCCGTTCGGCGGCCCGATCGGCCACGGCTACCTGACGCTGTCGCTGCTGATCCCGATGTGGTCGCAGGTCCTGACCGTGACCGACGCGACGATGGGCGTGAACTACGGCCTGAACAAGGTGCGGTTCCCGGCGCCGGTGCCGGTGGGCTCGAAGATCCGCCTCACCGCGACGCTGAAGGACGTCGAGGAGGTCGCCGGGGGTTACCAGCTCACGATCGCGGCCGTGATCGAGGCCGAGGGCGCCCCCAAGCCGGTGTGCATCGCGGAGCCGATCTTCCGCACGTACGGCCCCCGCTGATTCTGTGGCCAGTTACCGACGTATCAGCGCTGGCTGATACGTCGGTAGCCGGACAACTTTACGAGAACAGCCACTTCCGTCCGTCTGCGTCGAAGTTGCAACCGCCCCGGACGCCATAGGTGTCCTTGGCCATGCCGTTGGCGCTCATGCACGCGCCGCTTGCGCGGTGGCGGATGTTGGTCCAGGTCCCGCTGTTCGCGGCGGCCTGCCAGTCCTGGTAGGGGTTGAGGGTGGCGGACGAGCAGTTCGTCACGAAGACGTCCAGCCCCTCGTTCATCGCGAGACAGAGCCCGCTCCCGTTGTTCTGCAGCCGGAACCCGCCGAGCGGCAGGGCGACCCGACGCCACAGGTGGAAGCGGGAGCCGCTGCCGCAGTCGGCGATGTAGGAGTTGGAGTAGTTGGCGCTCAGGCAGCCGTCTTCGACGTAGCCGTTGATGATCAGCGAGGGATTGCGCGCCGCCGCGGCCGATGCGGCCTGCGGTGTGAACGCGACGATCCCTGTGGTCAGTAGGAGGAGGGCGAAAATCGCCCCGAGCGTTTTCCTCACGGCACACGTACCCCGTTTCTTGGTGTCTGGAATGGACCCAGAAATTAGCGGGAGTCCTGTGAAGCCCGGGCGGCCGTCCGCGGAACGGTGGATGAAGGCGCGGGTCAGGGCCAGCTGACGACCGTGCGCGTGTGCGGCCGGTCGAGCACGTACCCGGCCGGGAGGTCGGCGTCCGGCGTGCCGGCGGGATACACGGTGATCCGGGCCGGTGACGCGAGCTGCCGGTCCTGCGCCCACGCCCGGTGGGCGTCCGCGAACTCCGCGGCGAGCGCCATCGCTTCCGGGCCGTGAGCGGTCACGCCGAGTTCCGCCTGGTCGCCGCGCCGCCTCCACGACCGGTAGGCGAACGTCCCGCCGCGCGTGAGCGCCGCCGCGCCACCGCCGCCCCAGGCCGGGTTGACCAGCCCGCGCTCCACCGCGCCCTCGGTCGGCACGAGCAGGCAGAAGCCGGACAGCGTCGTCGCCAGCCAGAGGTCGAGGTGCTCGACGTAGGGCTCCTTCGGGCCGATGACCACCCCGGTCGGCACCTCGATCCGGGCCTGGCCGAGCGCGCTGCGGAGGGCGCGCGCGTCGGCGTCCTGGCCGTCGTCCAGCACCAGGTAGACCTCGTCCTCGCGCAGCGGTACCCGACGCTCCCGCCGCTCCCCGGCGCCGCGCATCCGGACAAAGCCGCACAGCTCGTATCCGCTGCTGACGAGCGTCCGACCGACGCGGTGAAAAACGACCGAGCGGGTCAGCCCGCACATCCGCAGCGGGACCACCAGGCGCCCGCCCTCGACGAGCTGTTCGACCCAGGCGGGCGGTATGTCCGCGGCCTCGACGGTCACCACGATCCGGTCGTACGGCGCGGAGTCCGGGACGCCGAACTCGCCGTCGGCGTGCACGACCGCGACGTCGGTGCGGCCGACCGCGGCCAGGCAACGGCGGGCCCGCGCGACCACGTCCGCGTCGACGTCGACGGTGGTGACCCGGCCGGTCGGGCCGACGATCTCCCGGAGCAGCGCGGCGTTGTAACCGCCGCTGCCGATCTCCAGGACGCGCTGCCCCGGCCGGACGTCGAGCTGGGTGAGCATCATCGCGACGATCGACGGCGCCGACACCGAGCTGACCGGCACGCCGCGGGTGTCCCGCTTGGTGACGAGCGCGGCCTGCTCGTCGTAGACGTCGGCCAGCGGGAGGCCCGGCACGAACGCCTCGCGCGGCACCGTGAGCATCGCCGCGCGCACGCGCGCGTCGATCGGAGCGCCCACCTCGGCCCGCCACTCGTCGATCGCGGCGACGAGCGCGCGCCGTCGCGTGTCCGAGCCGGGCTCGTCGGCGGGCGCCATGGGGTCAGTGTGGACCGAAATGTGCGTCCGCCGCAGCCCTCTCGGATTCCGGAAACCTTCCGCATTCCGGAAGTGGTGGTCGGCAAGCCCGCGGGTGCCGCCCCACACTGACCGGCACCGACGGCACGAAAGGGCTGACGATGACGTCGATCGTGCGTAATCAGTGGTACGTGGCCGCCTATGGCCGGGAGATCGGGCGGGACCTGTTCTCGCGGACGATCTGTGGCGAGTCGATCCTGTTCTGGCGGACCGAAGCCGGTGCGGTGACCGCGATGTCGGATCGGTGCGTACACCGCCGCTTCCCCCTCTCGGAGAAGCCGAGCCACCTGGTCGGCGACACGGTCGTCTGCGGGTATCACGGCTTCACGTACGGCGCGGACGGGGTGTGCGTGGCCGTGCCGGGCCAGACCCGGGTGCCGCGGACCGCGCGGCTGCGGTCGTACCCGGTCGTGGAGCAGGACTCGTTCGTCTGGGTGTTCATCGGGGACCCCGCGCTCGCTCCCTCGGCGCGGATCCCCCGGGCGCCGTGGCTCGCCCAGGAGGGCTGGACCACCGTGTCCGGCATGGAGCCGCTCGCGGCCAGGGCGAGCCTGCTCATCGACAACCTGCTCGACCTCTCCCACGAGACGTATCTGCACGGCGGGTACATCGGGACGCCCGAGGTCGCGGAGACGCCGATCACGACCGAGGTCGACGAGGACGCCGGGATCATCTCGGTGTCGCGGCACATGGCCGACGCCGCGTGCCCGCCGTTCTACGCGAAGTCCACCGGGATCACCGGGCGGATCACGCGGTGGCAGGACATCGAGTACCTGCCGCCCTGCCTCTACACGCTGCACTCGCGGATCGCTCCGGTCGGCGTGCTGCCGAACGCCGACGGCACCGACCCGGACGCGTTCCACGTCGAGGTCGTCTACGCGATCACGCCGGAGACCGAGCACTCGACGCACGACTTCTGGGCGGTGGCGCGGGACTTCGCGCTGGACGACCAGGGCGTGTCGGACTTCCTCGCCGAGAACAACCGCACGGTCGTGCTGCAGGACGTCACGGCGCTCGACGTTCTGGAGCGGGTCATCGCCGACGAGGCCGACGGGTACCAGGAGCTGTCGATCAACATCGACACCGGCGGTCTGGCGGCGCGGCGGATGATGGCGAAACTCGCCGCGGCGGGGTCGGCAGCCGGTCTTCCGACGCCCGCGACCCGATGACGCCCCCGGACGCGGGGCCGAGCCCGGGCCCGGGCGCGGGCGCTCGCCCGGGCGCGGGCGCTCGCCCGGGCGCTGGGAAGCGGGTGTTGCACGTGGATTGGGTGCCCGGGTCGGACCGGCTGCACGGCCGCTGCCACTGCGGTGCGGAGAGCGACGCCGAGGACCCGGTGACGCTCTGGGAATGGCTGCTCGCCCACCCCGATCACCCCGCCGGTGGTGCGCTGGTGGTCCCGCCGGCTCCACCCTCCCGGCGCCGGGACGTCGTCCCGGTGTGATGTTCGTCGGGAGACCACGACTGCGCCATCGATGAATGGCATCCTGACGTGAACTGCCGCATCAGCGAGGAGAGGCACACGTGCACAGCACCCACGACGAGGTCGACCTTCGCCTCCGGATCGTCCGCCGTTCCGCCGTCGCCGACGGTGTGGTGGCGCTCGACCTGCAGGACCCGAGCGGCGCCGCGCTCCCGGTCTGGTCACCCGGCGCGCACGTCGACGTGGCCCTCGGCCCCGACCTGGTGCGGCAGTACTCGCTCTGCGGCGACCCCGCCGACCGTTCGACCTGGCGCGTCGCCGTGCTCCGCGAGACCGAGGGGCGCGGCGGCTCCCAGTACGTCCACGACAAGCTCGCCGAAGGTGACGTCGTCGACGTCCGCGGGCCGCGCAACCACTTCGCGCTGGAGCCCGCCGCGCGGTACGTGTTCATCGCGGGCGGCATCGGGATCACGCCGCTCCTGCCGATGATGGCGGCCGCGACGGCGTCCGGAGCGGAGTGGGAACTGCACTACGGCGGGCGCACCTCCGCGTCGATGGCCTTCCGCGCGGAGCTGACCGCGGCCCACGGGCCGCGGGTCGTCTTCCGTCCGCAGGACGAACACGGCCTGCTCGATCTGGACGCGATCCTCGGGCCGCCGCGCGCGGACACGCTCGTCTACTGCTGCGGGCCCGAACCGCTGCTGCGGGCCGTCGAGGAGCGGTGTGCGTCGTGGCCGTCCGGGACGCTGCACGTCGAGCGGTTCGCCCCGAAGGAGCAGGGCGAGCCGGTGCGGCACGAGTCGTTCGAGGTGGAGCTGGCGCAGAGCGGCAAGACGCTCACCGTGCCACCGGATCAGTCGATCCTGGACGTCGCCGACGCGGCCGGGGTGTTCGTGCTGTTCTCCTGCCGCGAGGGCACGTGCGGCACCTGCGAGACGCCGGTGCTCGACGGCGCGGTCGACCACCGCGACAGCCTGCTCACGGCGGAGGAACGCGCCGCGAACGACACGATGTTCATCTGCGTGTCCCGCGCCGCCTGCCCGAAACTCGTGCTGGATCTCTGACCCGGCTCAGCGCCTGCACTCGCCGACAGCGGCTTCGACGTGCTCGTCGACCGCGGCGTTGTTCCGGTCCTCGCTCGACAGATAGGCCCGCCGGGTGGACTCGGCCAGCCGGGTCCACCGCTCGTCGTCCCCGGCCGCCGTCGCGGACAGCTCGCTCGCGGCGTAGAGGCGTGCCCCGGTGGACGTGGCGGAGGCCGCCGGGAGGCCTTCGAGGATCGCGCAGGCCACGGCGGCGTCGCCGGTCGGGGCCTGCGCCGGCGTGTCGAGCCAGACCGAGCCGAGCCAGAGGCCACCGACGGCGAGCGCACCGCAGAGCACGCCGGCCACCGCACCGGCGAGTGGCGGCCGCCGGGTCGGGGGTGGGGTCGGCAACGGCGCGGTCGGCCATTCCAGTGGCTGCAGTACTGGAGCGGCGGGTAATTCCAGGTCAGCTGTTGCTCCGAGACTCCCCAATGTCATCTTCCCTAGTCGATGGTGGCGAGCCCGACCGGGCATGATCATTCATGGTCGGTCAAGAATATGAATTCTCCGGGGTGGAACGACAATGTTCAACCCTCGACCCTCGGCTTTCACCGAGAAATTCGCTCCCCAATTCCGTCACTAAAGACAGGAAGTTGAATAACGTTCAAAACGTCATTCAAGCGAGTTCCCCACGGCCAGGAGGCGGCCAACAGGCAGCACCGCAGCAGGGTTCGGCTTGCGCCGGGGAGAGCGATCAACTCACGGCGCGTCGGCGCCCACCGAGCGGAACGCGTCGACCAGGACGTCGCGGCCCTGGTCGGTGAGGGTCTGGCTCACCATCCGCTCGCCGATCTTCAGGTGAAGACCGTCGTACAGCTCCAGTTCGGCGCGCAGCGGCAGCGTCTTGACGATCCGCGCGTCGACGACTTCCTCGTACCGGATGAACCAGTTCCGGCCGACGATCTCGTGCGGCGGCAGATTCGTCAGCAGCTTGGTGAGCCGCTCCTGCCCCTTCTCGAACGGGCCCGGCTCGCCGATCAGCACCAGCCCGACGTCGAACACGAGCAGGTCGTAGGGGATGTCGTTCGCGGTGACGTTGGCGACGCCGTCCAGCACCATCGCGTCCTCGGCCCAGGCCCGCGCGGCGTTCTCGTAGCCGTCCGCGGGCATCGGCCGCGTGGCGGGAATCTCGGCCAGCAGGTCGCACAGGTCCCGGTCGCTGTTCTTCGTGAGCAGCGGTGTGGTCCAGCCCGCGGCAAGCGTCATGCTGCCGCCGCCGAGCAGATCCAGGTCGACCTTGAGCGGTGTACGCCGGTGGACCTGGGAGTGGCTCACGTCCTCGAACCGGACGAACCGGTTCCGCCGGATCAGCTCCTCGATACCGACCTCGGCCACCAGGCCGTTCAGCCGCTTGACGTCGGAGCCGGGCTGCTTCTGGTTGGGCATCAAGAGCAGCCCGGACGGGAGGATCAACACGTCGTGCGGGACGCCGTCGACCTTGAGAGCGGCGAACCCGCCCAGGACCGTGCGGGGATCGGACACGAGGTTGGAAGCTAGCCGCCGGCGCAGGGCAACCGCAACCGAAACCGTGACAAGCCCGGTATGGTGCGGGGCCATCGGCGCCTGGCGCCGCGTCGAGATAGGAGGATGCCACGATGGCGCCGTTCCGGCGGCAGTCCGTGCCCGTTCCCACCGTCGATCGGACGATGGGCGACCCGGGCGCCGCCCGGTTACTGGCCGACGTGGAACGCCGCGACTGGCGCGCGGTGCACGAGTTCCTGCGCGGCGTCGAGGACCCCGGCGCGCTGGACTTCTACGTCGGGCTGATCAGCCGGTCGAAGGGCGTCCAGGCCTGGGCGGGCGAATGGGCCGAGGCCGAACCCCGCTCGCACCTGCCGATGCTGGTCCGCGGTGCGCACGCCATCGACTGGGCCTGGATGGCACGCGGCGCGAAGTGGGCCAGCAAGACCTCGCGAGCCCAGTTTCAGATCTTCCTGCGCCGGCTGCGGTTCGCCCACGACTACCTGACCGAGGCGGCCGCCCGGAACCCGCACGACCCGACCGCCTGGTCGGAGCTGATCGTGTGCGGCGTCGGCATGGGGCTCGGCGTCGAGGAGGCGCAGCGCCGGTTCCGCGAGGCCGTCGCCCGGTCCCGCTGGCACCTCGGCGCGCACGCCGGGCTGTTCATGCAGCTCTGCCGGAAGTGGGGCGGCTCCGACGAGTTGATGCACGGGTTCGCCGTCGACACGGCCGCGAGCGCGCCGCCGGAGACCGGGCTGGCCGTCCTGGTGGCCGACGCGCACATCGAGCGCTGGCTCTACCTCGGGCGGGAAGGGGGCAAGAGCCAGGAACACCTGCTCCGGCCGGACACCCGCGCCGAGCTGCACGCCGCGGCCGACCGGTCAGTGCGCCACCCGGCCTATCGGGGCCGGCTCGGCTGGCAGTCCGATCACAACCGGCTCGCGATGCCGTTCTGGCTTGCCGACGAGTTCGACGCCGCCGCCGAGATGTTCGACGTTCTCGGTGATCAGGTCACCACGTCCCCGTGGATGTACTTCGGCGGCGAGCCCGGGGAGCACTTCGTCCGCGCCCGCGCCGAGTGTTACCGGCGTCGCACCGCGCCGGCCCTCCCCCGCTGACCGCGGCTTCTGGCATGATCCGGGAACGGGGAAGTTAACGACCGTTCGCAGAGCTGCCCGGAGGCTGCCGTGACCGACCTGACCGGGTTGACCGCCGTCGTCACCGGAGGGAACAGCGGCATCGGGCGGGCGATGGCCGTCGGTATGGCCAAGGCAGGCGCCGACGTGGCGATCTGGGCCCGCGACGAGAAGCGCAGCGCGGAAACGGTCGCGGAGATCACCGGCTACGGCGTCCGCGCGCTCGCGGTCGGCTGCGACGTCACCGACGAGGACGCGGTCGCCGCGGCGATGGAGCAGACCGTCACCGAGCTCGGGCCGCTCGGCTGCCTGGTCGCCAACGCGGGCGTCACCGACGGCGCACCGATCACCGAGATGACGCTGGACCGGTGGCACCGCGTGTTGCGCACCAACCTCGACGGGGCGTTCCTGAGTACCCGGGAGGCGGCGCGGCGGTTCGTCGCGCAGGACAGCGGCGGCTCGATCGTCGTCGTCTCCTCGACGGTGAGCCGCTACGGCGGTACCGGGCTCGCGGCCTACTCCGCCAGCAAGACCGGCCTGCTCGGTCTCGGCCGGACGCTCGCCGTCGAACTGGCCCGCTACCGGGTCCGGTGCAACATCCTGCTGCCCGGCTGGACCCGGACCCCGATGACCGAGACCCTCCAGGCCGACGACCGGTTCATGGCCGCGACGACGGCACGGACGCCGGTGCGGCGGTGGGGCATTCCGGAGGAGTTCCACGAGGTCGCGGCGTTCCTCGCGGATCCGGCGCTGACGTTCCACACCGGCAACGAGGTCGTCGTCGACGGCGGGTACTCGGTGTTCTGAACCGGCGGGATCAGCCGAACCGGCGGGCGACGTCCTCGAGGCGATCGCGGTACGCGCTCCACCAGCCGCGGTCGCTGTCGGGGAGGTTGTCGCCCACCCAGCGCCGCCCGACGTTCCCGTCGAGCAGTTCGCGGACGATGTCCGCGTGACCGGCGTGCCGGTGGGTCTCCGCGATCACGTGCACGAGGACGCGATGCAGCGTCACCGCGCGGCGTTCGGGGCCCCACCACGGCACGTATCCGATCGCGTCCAGGTCGAGCGCCTCGATCGTGGCGTCCGCGTGCCCGCAGACGCGCCGGTAGAGCTCGGTGATCTGGTCTCTCGACTCCTCGGCGGTGGCCCACATGTCGGCGTTGAGCTCCGCACCGTCCTCCGCCCAGGGCATCGGCTCCGGGAACGGCCTGCCGAACGTCGCACCGAAGTAGCCGGCCTCCACGGTCGCCGCGTGTTTGACCAGCCCGAGCAGGTTGGTGCCGGTCGGCACCAGCGGCCGGCGGACGTCGTACTCCGACAGCCCGTCCAGCTTCCACAGCAGAACGTTCCGCGCCTCGTCCAGGTAGTGCCGGAAGTCAGCCTTGGGATCGGGTGCAGTCACCTCGTGCTCCTATCGGTACCCGCGCTTGAGCAAGTACTTCGCTCCTGCCTCGAAGCCCTCGTCGCTGAGCAACTCGAAGCCGAACGCGTCGGCGAGCCTGCTGGTCGTGTCGAACGCGGCGCAGACCGCCAACGCGTCCTCGACCTGCTGCGGCGAGACGCCGGCAGCGAGCACCGTGCGCATCTGCTCGGCGGTGACCGTTCCCTCCGCGGTCAACGTGCCCAGCATCCGCAACGTGGCCCGCAACGGTTCGGCGACCGGCGCCGACTCGAGGTCGGACAGCACCGCGGCGACCAGCGCCTCGTCCCGGTAGGCCCGCGCCGCGGTCGCGGTGTGCGCGGCCACGCAGAACGCCGACCCGTTGACCGTGGACACGAACGCCGCCATGAGCTCACGGTCGGCGACCGACCAGGCCGACGGCCCGCGCATCGCCTCGTGGGTGAACTTCTTGGCCGGAGCACCGTAGAAGTCGGGCCGGTAGAAGACGATCTTGGCCGCGTCCGGCATCGGGTGGCCGGAGAACAGCCGGATGAGCCGGAACATCAGCTTCGTCGCCGGACGGTAGCCGCGGTTCAGGACGTCGGGGCGCATCAGTCGGTGCCTCCCCCGGCGGTCGCTTCGGCCAGGGCTGCCATCCCCGCGTCGTACAACCGCGAGGACCGGCCGACCGCGGCGCAGATCACCAGTTCGAACAGCTGATCCTCGGTCACGCCCGACGCGAGTGCCGCGGCGAAGTCCGCGTCGGTGACGTGTCCGGGCCCCGCGGCGACCGTGCCGATCAGCGTGTCCAGCGGCGCGGGAAGCCCGTCGTTGTCGAAGGCACCGGCCCGCAGTTGCGCGGACGCCCGGCCCTCGCCGTGCAGAACGCGATCCACCAGCGCTCGGTGCAGTGCTCGCTTCATGACGACATCCTCCGCTTCTCGTCGTGCGCGGTCAGGCATCCGACAACCGAGGACCCGGAGAATGTGACAGCGACCCCGCCCTGAATGGGACACCGAGTGTCACAAGTGGATTCCAGGACCGTACGATGACGTCAAGCGCGGCAACAGCCGTCACGATCGTGTACGGGAGAAGCAGTGACCAGTGAGTTCGCGGCCTCGCTCCCGATCGACACGTCGACGGCGCACCCGGCCCGCCGGTACGACTACTGGCTGGGCGGCAAGGACAACTTCGCCGCCGACCGCGCGTCCGGAGACGCGATCGCCGCCGCGTTCCCGACGGCCCGCCTGGCGGTCCTGGAGAACCGCGCGTTCCTGCGGCGGGCAGTGACCCACCTGACCAAGGACGCCGGCGTCCGCCAGTTCCTCGACATCGGCACCGGCTTGCCGAGCGCCAACAACACCCACGAGGTCGCGCAGGCCCTCGCGCCCGAGACCCGCGTCGTCTACGTGGACAACGATCCGATGGTGCTGGTGCACGCCCGGGCGCTGCTGACCAGCACGCCCGAGGGCCGCACCACCTATCTGGACGCCGACCTCCGCGACCCCGAGCGCATCCTCGCCGACGAGAACCTGGCCGACGTCCTGGACCTCTCGCAGCCGGTCGCGCTGATGCTCGTCGCGGTGCTGCACTTCGTCGACGAGTCCGCCGACCCGTATGCGAAGGTCGCGCGCCTGCTCGACGCGCTGCCGTCGGGGAGCTACCTGGTGATGAGCCACGGCACCAACGACTTCATGGATCCGGCGACCCGGGCGGCGCTCGACAAGGCCGAGGGGCCCTCCAGCGACTTCCACGCCCGCGACCGCGCCCGGATCGAACGGTTCTTCGACGGCCTGGAACTGCTCGAGCCCGGCCTGGTGCCGCTCGCCGAGTGGCGGGCCGAGGAGGAGCCGCAGCCGCGCCCGGCCGCTCGCGACATCGCGCAGTACGCCGCCGTCGGCCGCAAGCCCTGAGCGTCGGGCTCAGCGCTCGCCGGGCAGCGTGAACCAGCTCTCGCCGGGCGGTCGGGGCGGCAGTCGCGCCTAGGATCGCCGGCATGGCGCTGCGACCCGCTCACGTGAACATCAAGGCTCGTGACCACTCGGCGGTCGGCCGGTTCTGGGCGGAGGCCCTCGGCTGGAGCGCCTACCCCGGAGAGTCCGGGGTGACCACCTACGTCGGACCTCCCGGCGGCCTGGTCTGGCCGGACCCGGTCGTCCTCGGTATCGACGTCGTTCCGGTCCCGGACCCGAAGTCGACCACCAAGAACCGTACGCACCTCGATCTCGCCACCGCCTCGGCGGACCACCAGGCGGAGTTGGTCGAGCGCCTCCGGAAACTCGGTGCGACACCCGTCGACGTGGGCCAGGGCGACCTGCCGTGGGTGGTCCTCGCCGACCCGGAGGGAAACGAGTTCTGCGTGCTGGAGCCTCGGGAGATCTACCGGGACACCGGGCCGATCGCCGCGGTCGTCGTCGACTGCGAGGACCCCCGGGTGATGGCCCGCTTCTGGGGCGAGGCGATGGACTGGACCCTGCAGGACGAGAACGACGACTTCGCGGCGCTGCGGTCCGCCGGGGGCGCCGGCCCGTATCTCGAGTTCCTCCGCACGCCGGGCGGAAAGTCCGTACCGGACCGTGTCCATCTCGACCTGCTGCCGTACCCGGGTGACGACACCGCGGCGGAGGTGGCCCGGCTGCGGGCGCTCGGCGCCACCGACCTCGACCTCGGCCAGGGCGACGTCCCGTGGACGTGCCTGACCGACCCGGAGGGTCACGAGTTCTGCGTCCTCGGCCGGGCCTGAGAGACCGCCCCCCGCGCTCGCCCCGGTCCGGACCTCAGGCCTGCGCGGCGGCCTCGACCGGCGTGAGGGCGCGGGCCGCCGCGGACAGCGCCTCGGGGACGATGCGGAAGTAGGCCCACTTGCCGCGTTGGGTGCGGGTCACCAGCCCGGCGTCGGCGAGCAGCTTCATGTGGTGGGAGACGGTCGGCTGGGCCAGCCCGACCGGCGCGATGAGGTCGCAGATGCACGCTTCGCCGTCGGGCGACGCGGCGATCAGCGAGACCAGCCGCACCCGCGTGGGGTCGCCGAGCGCCTTGAACACCCGTGCGAGGGCCGCCGCGTCTTCCTCGCTCAGCTCGCCGCCGGTCAGCGGTGAGCAGCAGGCGCCGAACGCGAGGGGCAGCGAGGCGGGGGTCGTGGCCATGGCTCTGAGTATGCCACGCTCCGATTGACAATCGTCGATCCGAGCGGACGCGAGGGCTGCGGGGCTCAGCGCGGGGTGGACGCGTCGGCGGGCAGGACCGCGCGGGCGGCCTGCTCGGAGCGGAGAGCCGGGTAGAGCACCCGGATCAGCACCACGCCGAGAGCGCCACCGATCAGCTGCGCGAGGACGAACGCGGGTGCGGACGACGGCGCGATCCCGGCGAACGTGTCGGAGAACATCCGGCCGATCGTGATCGCAGGGTTGGCGAAGCTGGTGGATGAGGTGAACCAGTAGGCGGCACCGATGTAGGCGGCCACCGCGGCCGGAGCGGTGGCCGCCCGGCCGGACCGCGCCAGCGAGAAGATCACCAGCACCAGCCCGGCGGTCGCGACCACCTCGGCGAGCAGGTGTGGGCCGGTGGCCCGCTCGGTCGTGCTGATGCTCACCGCGGGTGCGGCGAACATCGCGTTCGCGAGCACCGCCCCGGCGATACACCCGAGCGCCTGCACCGGAACGTAGGCCGCGGCGGTCCGCCACGGCAGCCCGCCGAAGACCGCGTCGGCCAGCGACACGACCGGGTTGAAGTGCGCGCCGCTGACCGGCCCGAACATCAGGATGATCGCGAACAGCCCGGCCGCGGTCGCTGCCGCGTTCTCCAGCAACTGCAGGCCGACGTCGTCGGAGAGCTGCTGTGCGGCGATGCCGGAGCCCACCACCAGCGCAGCGAGCAGCGCGCTACCCAGCCCTTCGGCGAGCAGCGGCCGGACCAGCGGCGGGGACCCGTCCCCCTTGACTCCTGACATGGGGCCACCATACTTGACTCAAGATTCGTTGAGTCAATATCGGTTGAGGTGAACAGGTGGCTGCGGTTCCCGACGACGTCCGGCGACGCGCGGCCATGCACGCCGCCCTCGGCGAGCCCGTCCGCCTGGCGATCGCCGACCGGCTCGCGCTGAGCGACGCCTCCCCGGGAGAGCTGGGCGCCCAGCTCGGCGTCCCGACCAACCTCCTCGCTCACCACCTCCGTGTCCTGGAGGACGCCGGGTTGATCCGACGCGGCCGGTCGGAGGGTGACCGCCGGCGCAGCTACCTCCAACTCGTCCTCGACGATCCGGCTGCGGCACGGCTGACCACCCCGTTAGCGGCGGGGCTGCCCACCGAGAACGCGCCGCGAGTGGTCTTCGTCTGCACCCGCAACTCCGCCCGATCCCAGCTGGCGGCCGCCGCGTGGGCACAGGTCAGCCCCGTCCCGGCCGCCTCCGCCGGAACCCACCCGGCGCCCCGCGTCCACTCCCGCGCTCTCCGGACCGCCCGCCGCCACGGACTCCACCTCGACGCGACCACCACGGCTCGGCTCGCCGACGTCGTCCGCCCCGGCGACTTGCTCGTCGCCGTCTGCGACAACGCCCACGAGGAACTCACCGACGCCGAGCGTCACCTGCACTGGTCGGTCCCCGACCCCGCGCCCGCCGACACCGACGACGCCTTCGAAGCCGCCTACCAGCAGCTCACCGCACGCGTCGACCGTCTCGCGCACGTCGTGACCCACGCCTGACCCACCAACCCGAGGAACTCACTGATGTCCAGCAAGCCCAGCGTCTTGTTCGTCTGCGTCCACAACGCGGGCCGTTCCCAGATGGCCGCCGGATGGGTCACCCACCTCGCCGGTGACGCCGTCGAGGTGCGCTCCGCCGGATCGGCCCCGGCCGAGTCGATCAACCCGGTCGCGGTCGAGGCGATGCGCGAGGTCGGCATCGACATCACCGACCAGAAGCCGAAGATCCTCACCACCGAAGCAGTGCAGGCCTCCGACGCCGTGATCACGATGGGCTGCGGCGACACCTGCCCGATCTTCCCCGGCAAGCGGTACGAGGACTGGGAACTCACCGACCCGGCCGGGCAGGGCATCGAGGTCGTCCGCCAGGTCCGCGACGAGATTCGCGGACGGGTCGAGAAGCTGCTCGCCGAGTTGACGGCGTGAATCCCTCGTACCGCGCCGGTGGGCCGACACTATGGGGTCATGACGAGTCGACGGTTCGCCACCGCCGCGGCTGCTGCGCCGCGCGGGCACGTGCTCATCCCGGTGCCGTTCGATCCTGACGGCGTGTGGGGCGTCAAACCCCGCCATCACGTTCGGGGCACCGTCAACGGCATGCCTGTCCGCGGGGTCGTGCAGCGCGGCGATGACGCGTTCGGCTTCACGCTCGGACCGGCCTGGCTACGCGGCTGTGGGCTGGGCGTCGGTGATGCCGTGACCGTCGAGATCGAACCCGAGGGACCGCAGCGCGGCGACCTCGCCGACGACGTCGCCGCAGCGCTGGACGCCAGCCCGGCGGCGGCGGCGTTCTTCGATTCGCTCGCGCAGTTCTACCGGCGCGCCTACCTGCGGTGGATCGACGCCACCAAGCGCCGTCCCGAACAGCGACCGCAGCGCATCGCGGAGATGATCAGGCTGCTGGAAGCCGGCCACAAGGAGCGCCCGCCCACCGGGTGACCGCGTCGGACGACCGGATCACCGGCAGCCGCAGGTGCCCGACGCGTGCGAGTCGCCGCAGCACTCGCTCTTCGCCGACGGAGCACAGCAGGTCTCCTGGGCGGCCGGACCGCAACAGCCGGCCGCCTCCTCGCCCGCCGAGGCCACGCCGGAGAGCGCCTCGCTGGCCGTCGCCTCGCTGACCGTCGCCTCGCTGACCGTCGGCGCACCCCCCATCGGCTTCGTGGCGCGGATGATCGCGCCGTGCAGGCCGGACGCGGCCTCGTGGGTGAACGTCACCGAGGCGTCCGTGAAGCCGGCCGCAGCCAGGCCCTCGAGGTATTCGGCGCGGGACAGCGCTCCGGCGATGCACCCGACGTAACTGCCGCGTTCGGCGCGGTCGGCCGGGCTCAGGTGGTCCTCGGCGACGACGTCGCTGATCCCGATCCGTCCGCCCGGCGCGAGCACCCGGAACATCTCCGCGAGCACGGCGGCCTTGTCGGTCGACAGGTTGATCACGCAGTTGGAGATCACGACGTCGATGGAGTCGGCAGGGAGCGGGATCGCCTCGATCTGCCCCTTCAGGAACTCGACGTTCGTCGCGCCGGCCTTCGCCGCGTTCGCGCGGGCCAGCGCGAGCATCTCGTCGGTCATGTCCAGGCCGAACGCCTTGCCGGTCGGTCCGGTTCGCCGGGCGGAGAGCAGCACGTCGATGCCTCCGCCGGAGCCCAGGTCCAGCACCCGCTCACCGGGTGCGAGATCGGCGACCGCGAGCGGGTTGCCGCAGCCGAGCGACGCCGCGACCGCTTCGGCGGGCAGGCCCTCGACGTCGTCACCGTAGAGACCGGCGCCGAACGACTCGTCGATCTCCGTCGCCGCGGTCGGCCCGCAACACGAGACTCCTTCGTCCCCGGGGGCCGTCACCGCCAGCGCAGCCGCGGCGTACCGCTGCCGCACCTGCTCGCGCACCGCGTTTTCACCCATGAGGTTTCCTCCGTCGTCAGATATTGATGAACATCGATGGGTACACGATGCCTCACGTATCGATGAACGTCAATATCTTCGAGGCGGCGTCAGTCGGCCGGGCTGGTCCAGCCCGTCGCCGGAGTGACCGGGCGGTCGACGGTTCCCGGTCGGCTCACCGTCGGTTCGTCGAACTGTGTCGACAGCACGACGTGGGTGTGCATCTCGCCGTGCCTGCCGAGTTGCTCGATCACACCCTCCAGGTGCGCCAGCGTCGTCGCGCGCAGCTTGAGGATCGTGCAGTGCGCTCCGGACAGCTTGTGGATCTCGACGACCTCGGGGTAGTCGGCCGCCCGGCCGGTGCGGAGCAGGCAGCTGCCGAGCGCACACCGCAGCTGGACGAACGCGGTGATGCCGTGGCCGGCACGCTGCGGGTCGACTACCGCGCGATACCCGGTGATCACTCCGGCCTGCTCGAGCTTGCGGACCCGGTCGGCGACGGACGGAGCCGAGAGATGGATCCGGCGGCCCAGCTCGTTGAACGAGAGCCTGCCGTCCCGCTGGAGCTCGGTCAGGATGCGCCAGTCGACGTCGTCCAGGGCATATTCCGAACGTAAGGAATTCACCGGAACAGCCTTGCGAACGCGAGGTCCCGGCGCGAGTCCGATAGTCATCGGCCCTGCTCCCCCGGCCGCGACTTTCCTAGCGTCCTCGGCATGTCACGAAACGAGTGGTCACTGCCCGCGCTGTGGCTCGCCACCGCACTCGGAGGCCTGGCGCAGACGCTGGCCGGCGTGGCGGCGACGCTGCTGGCCGGGGAGCTCACCGTCGGCGTCGCCGCCGCCGGGCTGCCGCAGACGCTTCAGGTTCTCGGCGCCGCGGGATCGGCCCCGCTGATCGCCGCCTGGTCACGGCGCCGCGGACGCGGGGCCGGGCTCGGGCTCGGCGCCGCGGCGGCGGCCGTCGGCTGCGCCGTACTGAGTGGCGCGGCCGTGCTGGCGAGCCTTCCGCTGGTGCTGATCGGCAGCCTGCTGACCGGTGCCGGTGCCGCCGCGGTCGCGCTGGCCCGGTACGCCGCCGTGGACCTCGCCCGCACCGGCAGCGCGGCGCGGGCGGTCTCGTCGGTGCTCGCGGCGGTCTCCGTGGGCGCGGTGATCGGGCCGAATCTCCTGGCACCGACCGCCGGGCTCGCCGGAGCCCCGGCCTTCTCCGCGACCTTCCTAACGGCGGCGGTGGTCTTCGTCGGAGCCGCTGTCGGGTGGGCGGTCGCCGCTGGTCGTCGTCGTCCGGACCGCGAGGCCACGATGGCGCTCGCCAGGAACAGCCGCGCCCGGAGGAGCCGCCTGCGCGGACAGCCGGTCGTCGCGGTCGCCGTGCTGAGCGTCGCGAACCTGGTGATGGTCGCGACGATGACGATGGCGCCCGTACAGCTCCATCACGCCGGCGCCGGCCTCGGGCTGGTCGGCGTCGTGGTCAGCGTCCACATCGCCGCGATGTTCGCCCCGGCGCCGCTGAGCGCCCGGCTGATCGACCGGGCCGGGATCGGCGGTGGCGCGCTCGCCGCCTGTGTCGTGCTCCTGGCCGCGACGTCGATCGCCGCCTGGGGTGCCGACTCGCCGGTCGCGCTCACGCTCGCGGTCGCGCTGCTCGGCCTCGGGTGGAGCGCCGCGGTCGTCGCCGGCAGCGCGGCGCTGGTCGGCCGGGCCGCGCCGGACGACCGGCCGCGGCTGGAGGCGACCGGCGAGGTCGGGATGGGGCTGGCTGCCGCGGTCGGGGGTGCGCTCTCCGGCGTCCTGGTCGGAGCGGGTGGCTACCCGCTGCTGGCGCTGGCGGGCTCGGCCTGTGTCGCCGGAGTTCTGGTTCCGTTAAGTCTCCGTCTGCCGGGGAAGCGAGTTCCCCGCACCCCCTTGTCCACATCGGTGGCGGAGTGGGATACCTCAATCCGAGGCCCGCGTGGGACCCACGCGGCATCCGGCGAATGAGGAGTACCGCGTGGCTGGTGATGGGCCGCGGCTCGGCCGTGAACTGAGCATCTGGGAGGCCGTCGGGATCTCCGTCGCCCTCATGGCGCCGTCGATGGCGGCGAACATCAATCCACAGGGCATGGTGGGCAACGTCGGGCGCGCGGTTCCGCTCACGTTCGCGCTGGCCACCGTCGGAGTCCTGCTCGTCGCGTACACGTTCGTGCGCCTGACCCAGAAGTTTCACCACTCCGGATCGGTCTACGGCTTTGTCGGCGCGACGCTCGGGGCACGCCCCGGCGTCGTGGCCGGCTGGGGGCTGCTCGGCACGTACCTGTTCTACGCGGTCGTGACGTCCACCGCGTCCGCACGGTTCCTGGTCGCGTTCCTGGACGGCACCGGGCTCTGGGACGCACCGCCGGACTGGATCGTGCTCCCGCTGGCCGCGCTGGTGCTGCTCGGCGTTCTCTGGCTCACGGTGTCCCCGATCCGGCTCGGCACCCGCGTCCTGCTGGTGGTCGAGGCCGCGACCGTCGCGCTGATCCTGATCGTCGCGGTCGTCATCCTGGTCAAGCTCCTCGGCGACGACGCGCCCGGCGGCCAGAGCGTCACGTTCTCGCCGTTCACGGTGCCGGACGGGACCGCGACCAGCGCCCTGTTCCTCGGCGTCGTCTTCGGGTTCTTGTCGTTCGCGGGCTTCGAAGCCGCGGCGACGCTCGGCGAGGAGACGCGCCACCCCCGCCGCGACATCCCCCGCGCGATCCTCGGCACCGCGATCTTCGGCGGGCTCTACTTCGTCTTCGTCACCTGGGTCGAGGTGATGGGGTTCGGCACCGACGCGGCGGGCTTGGACGCGTTCGCGAACTCCGGCTCGCTCTTCGGTGACCTCGGCACGCAGTACGTCGGCGCCTGGCTGGGCGACCTGATCAGCCTGGGCGCGGCGATCAGCGCGTTCGGCTGCGCGCTCGCCTGTTCGGTCGGCGCGTCGCGGCTGCTCTACGCGATGGCCAGGGACGGGATCGCCCCGGCGCCGCTGGCCAGGGTCTCCCCCACCAAGCGCACCCCGGTCGGCGCGGCGATCGGCGTCGCGGTCGCGGCGGCGGTGATCGAGGTGCTGCTGTGGCTGGTCTACCGCACCGGCACCGACGACACGTCGCTCTCGGTCTTCGTCGCGGCCGGAGTGATCGGTACCTTGGTGCTGCTGGTGGTCTATGTCCTGGCTTCGGTCGGCGTCATCCGTCTGCTGTTCATCGACCGAGACCCCCGCGTCCGCACCTGGGAAGTCGTCGTACCGGTCGGGGGGTTGATCGTGCTGGGGTACACGCTCTACCGCAACGTCATACCGCTACCCGAGGGCCGCAGCCTGATCGCACCGGTCGTCGCCGCGCTCTGGTTGCTCGCCGGGCTCGTGTTCGTGCTGGCCGCACCACGTCTGGCCCGCCGCGCCGGTGAGGCGCTGACCGCCGACGAGGGCCTGACCGCGGCGAAGGAGCGCGCATGACGGATCCGGCACCCGGCGGCCGCCCCGGCGAGGTGGCGCGCGCGCAACAGCTGGCCGCCGGCCTCGCCGGGCAGGGCGTGCACGGCGTCGCGCTGACCTACGTCGACACCGCGGGCATCGCCCGGGTGAAAGCCGTGCCGGTCACCAAGCTGGACGCCGCGGTGCAGTGGGGCGTCGGCATGTCACCGGTGTTCGACCTGTTCCTCGCCGACGACATGATCGTGGGCACCGACAAGCAGGGCGGCCCCGACGGCGACCTGCGCCTCTACCCCGACCTGGACCAGCTTGCCGTGCCGGCGTCGCAGCCCGGCTGGGCGTGGGCGCCGGTCGACCGCCTGACCCAGGACGGCGTCCCGCACGTCAACTGCTCCCGGTCGCTGCTGCGGCGCACGGTCGCCGACGCCGTGGCGCGCGGCCTCACGTTCCGGGCCGCGGTCGAGATCGAGTTCGTCCTCGGCCGGGACGACGTCCCCTGGCCGGACTTCGCGCCGGCCTGCCGGGGCCCGGCGTACGGGCTGACCCGGCTGGCCGAGCTGAGCGAGTTCTGCGGCGACGTGCTGGCGACGCTCGAACAACTGCACATCAGCGTCGACCAGATCCACCCGGAGTACGCGCCCGGCCAGTTCGAGATCTCGGTCGGCGCGACCGACCCGGTCGCCGCCGCGGACCGCTCGGTGCTGGTCCGGCACGTGCTGCGGACACTGGCGCAGCGGCACGGGCTGCGGATCTCGTTCGCTCCCACGGTGCTGGCCGGTGGCGTGGGCAACGGCGGTCACGTGCACCTGTCGGCCTGGCGGGACGACGTCAACCTGCACGGGACCGGCACCGGCCGGTACGGGTTGACGCCCGAGGCCGAGGCGATCACCGCGGGCATCCTCGACGCGCTTCCGGCGCTAGCCGCGGTGAACACGCCCAGCCCGGCCAGCTACCTGCGGATGCAGCCGTCGCACTGGGCCGGTGTGTATGCCTGCTGGGGCCACGAGACGCGCGAAGCCGCGCTGCGGGTGGTGACCGGTACGGCCGGCGCCCGGCAGAGCGCGGCCAACCTGGAGGTCAAGGCCATCGACCTGGCGGCCAACCCGTACCTGGCGCTGTCCGGCCTGCTCGCCGCGGGCCTGGACGGCCTGGATCGCGGGGTGCGGCTCCCGGAGGAGATCACCGGCGACCCGTCCCGGTTCTCCGCCGACGAGCTCGCGGCCCGCGGCATTCGCCGGCTCCCGACGACGCTGGACGACGCGCTGGCGGAGTTCACCGCGAGCCCGTTGCCGGCGAAGGCGTGGGGTGAGTACCTCGTCGACGCGATCGCCGGTGTGCGGCGCGGTGAGATCGCCCGGATGGAGAAGCGGCCACCCGAGGTCGTCGCCGAAGCGTATCGGTGGGTGTATTGAGCACCACGGAGTTTCCTCTGGTCGACCACCACTGTCACGGGGTCGTCACCGCGGAACAGGACCGCGCGGGCGTCGAGGCGCTGATCAGCGAGGGCGGCGCCCCACCGGCGGGCGAGACCAACTTCGACACGCCGATCGGGCTGGCGATCCGGCGCCACTGCGCACCGCTGCTGGACCTCCCGCCGCACGCGTCGCCCGAGGACTACCTGGCCCGCCGCGCCGAGTTGGGCACCGCTGAGGTCAACCGGCGCTTCCTGGCCGCCACCGGGACCGCGCGGTTCCTCGTGGACACCGGCCACAACCCGTCCGGCCTGACGACGCCCGAGCAGATCACCGCGCTGACCGGCAGCCCCGCCGACCACATCGTCCGGCTGGAGTCGGTCGCCGAAGCGCTGGCCGCCGACGGCGTCGAACCGGACGAGTTCGGCGAGGCGTTCGCGTCGCGCCTCGCCGCCACGGTGGCCGAGACCGGGGCCGCCGGGGTCAAGTCGGTCGCCGCCTACCGCACCGGGTTCCGGCTCGATCCGGCGCCCCCGACCGACGCCGAGGTGACCACGGCCGCCGCCCGGTGGCTGGGGACCGGTGGTACGCGCCTGGCCGATCCGGTGCTGCAACGGCTGACGCTGGAGGCGGCGCTCGGGCTCGGGCTGCCCATTCAGTTCCACGTCGGCTTCGGTGACAGCGACATCCGGATGACCGACGTCGACCCGACGCTGCTGACCGACTGGATCCGCCGGCACCGCGTCCCGGTGATGCTGCTGCACTGCTGGCCGTGGCACCGGCAGGCGTCCTATCTGGCGTGCGTGTATCCGAACGTCCAGGTGGACGTCGGGTCGGTGCTG
The DNA here is from genome assembly GCF_900143005.1 of Cryptosporangium aurantiacum. NCBI lineage: Bacteria > Bacillati > Actinomycetota > Actinomycetes > Cryptosporangiales > Cryptosporangiaceae > Cryptosporangium > Cryptosporangium aurantiacum. The sequence continues at coordinate 72,127 of NZ_FRCS01000009.1, read as the reverse complement.
CACTACGTCGGGCCCCGCCGCAGCGTCGAGGTGCTGGCCGAGGTCGCCGAGGTCACGCCGTTCACCCGGCTGCTGTACTCGTCGGACGCGTACGGCGCACCGGAGCTGTACGTGCTGGGCGCGCACGCGTTCCGGGTGGCGCTGGCCGCGCTGCTCCGCGACCGGGTCGAGAGCGGCGAGTGGGCAGCCGCGGACGCCGAACGGATCGGCCACCTGGTGGCGCACGGCAACGCCGAACGCGTCTACGCCCGGTGAAGGCCCCGGACACGGTGGAGGCGTCAGACCCGTTGAACGCACTCGCGGCGGCGTGGCGGACCGCGCTGGACGCCGAGCTGCCGCACGCGGTCGCGCTGCGGCACGAGTTGCACGCGTCCCCCTACGTCTCCGGCGAGGAGGAGCCGACCGCGAAGCGCGTCGTCGACGCGATCGGTCTCCACGCGGAGCCGATCGCGGGCACCGGCCGGTTGCTGCGGCTGGGCCCGCCGGGCCCGGCCGTCGGGCTGCGCGCGGAACTCGACGCGCTGCCGCTCGCCGAGCTCACCGGGGCGCCGTTCGCGTCGCCGAACGGAGCGATGCACGCCTGCGGGCACGACGTGCACCTGGCCGCACTGGTTGCGGTGGTGCGCGCGGCCCGTCGGGTGGAGCTGCCGGTCGGGCTGGTCGCGCTGCTGCAGCCGCGGGAGGAGGTCGGCCCCACCGGCGCCGCCGACGTGGTGGACTCGGGACGGTTGCTCGACCACCACGTCCGGGCGCTGATCGCCGCGCACGTACAGCCGCTGGTGGCCGCCGGGTGCGTCACGGCGGACGCCGGGCCGGTCAACGCGTCGGTGGACGAAGTGGACATCGTGATGACCGGCCGCGGAGGTCACGGCGCGTACCCGCACCTGGCCGCGGATCCGGTGCCCCCGCTGTGCCGGGCGGTGCTCGCGCTGCCCGAGGCCGCGCGCTCCGCGACGAGCCCGCTGCACCCGGTGGTGGTCACGGTGCCGCAGATCGAGGGTTCGAACGCGCCGAACATCCTGCCGGACACCGCCCGCGCGTCGGGCACCGTGCGGGCGATGCGCGAGCAGGACCGGGTGCGGGTGCACGAGCGGCTCGCGCGTACCGTCGCCGGAATCGCCGAGGCCGCCGGGTGCACCGGCGAGTACCGGGTCCGGCGGGGCGAACCGGCGCTGGTCAACGACGCCACGCTGGCCGCGGCGTCCCGCGAGTGGCTGACGTCGTTCGGGGTGCCGACCGCGAGCTTCGCGTCCTGCGGCTCGGACGACTTCGCCACCTACGGCGCCCAGGTGCCGATCCTCATGCACTTCGTCGGCACCGGGGAGGGCCCCGGCGGGCCGATGCTGCACGACGCCCGCTACCTGCCCGGCGACGAGGTGGTCGGGCAGGTCGCGTCGGCGCTGCTGGCGGGCTACCTGGCCGGGGCGAGCCTGGCCGGTTAGTCAGCATGAAGTGCGGTGCGGAGTTCGGCGACGGGGTCGAGCCGCACGGCGGGCGGCGTCTGGATGCGCACCGCGAACAGCTCGCCGTTCCAGCGGTGCGGCACTCGGTAGCGTCCGGATACCGGCAGGCCGGCGTCGAAACCGAGACGTAAACCCGCCCCACCGTGCTGCACCGCGGGCGGCAGTCCACCGGCGAAGCCGGTGCTCCCCACCATCGTGTCGTCGTGGAACAGCACGAACTGGCCGCCGTTCGCGCCCGGGGCGTAGGTCACCGCGAACGTGTGCGCGCCGGACGGGACCGGCCGGTCGGCGCGGACTTCGAGCATTTCACCCGCTCGCGAGTACGTGAACGTGAGGTGCTCGTCGGCGACGTAGAGCGCGAAGCCGCCGTGCCGGTCGCCGAGCGCGAGCAGGGCACCGTCGGCGTCGTCACCGGCCTCGGCGTCGGCGGAGATCCGGAAGCCGCCCATCAGCAGCGGCAGCGACTCGTCGCAGATCGGCGAGGCCCCCGGCCGGTACGTACGCTCGGGCCCGGCCGGCCAGACCGGGAAGATCAGGTGCGCGATCCGGTCGGTGAGGCTGTCGTACAGCGGCAGTACGTGGTTCCGTTCGGCTTCGGCGTCCCAGAGCCGTTCGAGTTCGGCGATCGTGCCGGGGTGCTGGGCGGCCAGGTCACGCGCCTCGGCGTAGTCGTGTGCGAGGTCGAACAGCGACCAGCGGTCCTCGGCGAACGTGCGGCTGCCGGTCATCAGCTTCTCTTCGTCGACGATGCCGCGGGCGACGTGGTCGGTGGTCGCCTTCCACGTGCCGTGGATGATCGAGCGGGACCCGAGCATCTCGAAGTACTGGGTGTCGCGTGGCGCCGGGGCGTCCGGATCGGTGAAACCCGCGCGGAGGCTCGCGCCGTCGATCGGTTGCTGTTCGATCCCGTCGACGACGTCCGGCGCGTCGATCCCCACCGCGTCCAACAACGTCGGGAACAGATCGACGACGTGCGCGAACGACGTGCGCACACCGCCGGTCGCGGCGGTTTCCGCGGGCCAGCGGACCACCAGCGGCACCCGGGTCCCGCCCAGCCACGTGTATCGCTTCCAGAGCCGGAACGGGGTGTTTCCCGCCCACGCCCAGCCCCACGAGTAGTGGTTGTAGGTCTCCGGCCCGCCCCAGTCGTCGTAGTGCTCGAGGTTGTCGGCGAGCGACTCCGGGATCCCCGCGGTGAACCGGTGCTCGTTGACGCTGCCGTCGACGCTGCCCTCACCGCTCGCACCGTTGTCGGAGAACAGCAGGACGATCGTGTTGTCGGCCTGGCCGGTCTCGTCCAGGTGGTCGAGCAACCGGCCGATCTGGGCGTCGGCGTGGGTGAGGAACCCGGCGAAGACCTCCTGCTGCCGCGCGTACATGCGGCGCGCGTCGTCGTCCAGGCTGTCCCAGGCGGGCACCCAGTCCGGACGCGGGGTCAGCTCGGTGTCCGCCGGTATCAGGCCGGATTGGAGCTGTCGCGCGAACACGTCGTCCCGCCAGGCGTCCCAGCCCCGGTCGAACCGGCCGCGGTAGGGCTCTACCCACTCCCGTGCGACGTGGTGCGGTGAGTGCGCGGCGCCGAGCGCGAAGTAGAGGAAGAACGGCTTGCCCGGCGCGGCGTACTGCTGGTCCTGCAGGTAACGAATGGCCTGGTCGGTGAGGTCCTCGGTGAGGTGGTACCCCTCCTCGGGCGTCGCGGGCGGGTCGACGTAGTGGTTGTCGCGCACCAGCGTCGGCGCGTAGTGGTTGGCGTCGCCGTTGAGGAAGCCGTAGTACCGCTCGAAGCCCTGGCCCAGCGGCCAGTGCGTGAACGGCCCGGCCGCGGAGCGTTCGAACCGCGGCACCAGGTGCCACTTGCCGACCGCGAGCGTCGAATAACCGTGGTCACGCAGCACGCGGGGCAGCGTCGCCGCCGACCGCGGGATGCGCGCGGTGTATCCGTGGTGGTCCAGCGGCAGGTCGGCCACGAACCCCATGCCGATCGCGTGGTGGTTGCGTCCGGTGAGGAACGACGCGCGCGTCGGCGAACACATCGCGGTGACGTGGAAGCTGTTGTACCGCAGCCCGGCGGCGGCGAGCCGGTCGATGTTCGGCGTCGCGAGGTCCGAGCCGAAGCACCCGAGCTGGGCGAAGCCGGTGTCGTCGAGGACGATCGCGACGATGTTCGGCGCGCCGTCCGGCGGCCTTTCCGCCCGGCGGAAAATCGGTTCGGAGGTCATCGGGCGCGCCTTTCTCTGGCGGCGGGACGCCGTCCGCCGCGGCTGACGAAGAAGCCCACGACCCCGGCGAGCACCAGGATCACCAGGCCGTAGAGGGCAGGCGGGACGGCCATCGACAGGCTGCCGAGCACGCCGATCGCGATCGAGATGGCCATCGCGCCGTTGTGGAAGCCGATCTCCATGCAGGCCGCGATCGAGACCCGGTGACCGGCGCGTGTCAGCACACCGGCCAGGTAGCCGGTGCCGAGGCTCGCGACGCCGAACAGGAGGGCGGCAGGCACCACGGTCGTGACCGCGTCCACCAGCGTCCCCGCGTAGCTCACCACGCCGAACACGACAAAGCCGGCCAGCACGCTTCCGGCGATGATCCGGTAGGCGCGCTCGCTGCGGGCCGCGACCCCGGGGGCCCTGGCCCGGATGACCATGCCGATCACGATCGGGATCAGCACGATCAGGACGACCTTCAGCACCTCGCCGAACTGCAGGCCGATGCCGTCGCGACTGCCGAGGAAGTGCCGCAGCGAGAGCCCGACGACGATCGGCAGCGTCACGACCGAGAGCACCGAGTTGATCGCGGTCAGCGTCAGGTTGAACGCCACGTCGCCGCCGAACAGGTGCGAGTAGATGCCTGCCGTCGGCCCGCCGGGCACGGCGGCGATCAGCATCATGCCCATCGCGGACACCGGCGGCAGCTGCAGCGCGGTGACGATCCCGAAGCAGACCAGCGGCAGCAGCACGAGCTGGCAGACCAGCGCCGCCGCGATGCTGGCCCGGTATCGACCGACACGACGGAAGTCGCCGACCGTCAGGCTCAGGCCTAACCCGAGCATCAGGACCGCGAGGATGATCAGTGCCGCTCCGGCCACGGCCGACCTCTTCCCGCTAGGCCGTGTGTAGGTTAAGACAGGTTGTCTTAACTGGTAGGGAAAGGCAATGGGAACGAAGGACGAGATCCTCGTCGCCGCCGAGCGGATGTTCGCCGAGCGGGGCTTCGAGGTGTCGCTGCGCGAGATCGGCGCGGCGGCCGGGCAGCGCAACAACTCCGCCGTGCAGTACCACTTCGGCGACAAGGCGGGGCTGGTGACGGCGCTGTACGAGTACCGCATGGCCCCGCTCGACGCGCGCCGCCGAGCGCTGCTCGACGACGTGCACGCCAAAGGCCGGGAGCGTGAGCTCCCGGCCCTGGTCGACGCCTATCTCACACCGCTCGCCGAGCACCTGGTCGCGCACCGCGGCGTCAGCTGGTACGCGCGCTTCATCAGCCGGTTCGTGCTGGCCGGCCGCTACCGCGACTGGCCGTTCGCCGGTGAGTACTACTCCGGGATGCGGGAGGTGTTCGGGCTGTTCGCCCGGCGGCTGCCCGGGCTGACCGACGAACGCCTCCGGATCGTCAACCTGCACGTCGTGATGGTGCTGGCCGACGTCGAGCAGCGTCTGGACGACCCGCGCTTTCCCGCCGAGGCGTCCGCCACCGCGTTCGCCGAGCTGAGAACGACGACGCTCGCGGTGCTGGAGGCGTGAGCGTCAGCGGCTCAGCAGCTCCAGCGTGTCGATGACGCGGTTGGAGAAGCCCCACTCGTTGTCGTACCAGGCGACGACCTTCACGTGCCGGCCGTCCACACGGGTCAGGGCCGAGTCGAAGATCGACGAGGCCGGGTTCCCGACGATGTCCGACGACACCAGCGCGTCCTCGGAGTACTCGAGCACACCGGCCAGCGGCCCGTCGGCCGCCGCGCGGTACGCGGCCAGGACCTCGTCGCGGGTGACGTCCCGGGCGACGGTCGTGTTCAGCTCGACGATCGAGCCCACCGGCACCGGCACCCGGATCGAGTCGCCGGACAGCTTGCCGTGCAGCTGCGGCAGCACCAGACCGATCGCCTTCGCCGCGCCGGTCGTCGTCGGCACGATGTTGACCGCGGCCGCGCGGGCCCGGCGGGCGTCGCGGTGCGGGCCGTCCTGCAGGTTCTGCTCCTGCGTGTAGGCGTGCACGGTGGTCATGAAGCCGTGCTCGATGCCGGCCAGCTCATCGAGTACCGCGGCCAGCGGCGCGAGCGCGTTGGTCGTGCAGGACGCGTTGGAGACGATCGTGTGCGCGGCCGGGTCGTACGCGTCGGTGTTCACGCCGTAGGCGAGCGTGACGTCCGCGCCGTCCGACGGTGCGCCGACCAGGACCTTCGCCGCGCCCGCGTCGAGGTGGGCGCGGGCGGCCGCCGCCGAGGTGAAGCGGCCGGTGGCCTCCAGCACGATCTCGACGCCGAGTTCGGCCCACGGCAGCTCGGCGGGCTCCCGCTCGGCGAGCACCCGGATCCGGCGGCCGTCGACGACGAGCGTGTCCCCGTCGGTGGTCACCGGGCGGCCGAGCCGGCCGGCGGTCGTGTCGAACGCGAGCAGCCGCGCCAGCGCGGCGGGCTCGGTGAGGTCGTTGACGGCGACGACCTCCAGCTTGCTGTTCCGCTCGAGCAGTGCGCGCAGCACGTTGCGGCCGATCCGTCCGAAACCGTTGATGGCGATGCGAGTCATGCTCCGAGTCTCGCTCGGCCGTTTTCGCCGGGGCAGTGGCGCGAGCGCCACGGTTCGAAAGGATCTCGCCAGCTACTCGGAGAACGTCCGCCGGTACTCGCTCGGCGTCGTGCCGAGGATCCGCTGGAAATGCAGCCGAAGGTTCGTGGCGGTGCCGAGCCCGACGTCCGCGGCGATCTGCTCGACGCTGCGCTCCGAGCGTTCGAGCAGCTCACGGGCCAGATCGACGCGGGCGCGCATCACCCATTGCATCGGCGTGTACCCGGTATCTTCGGCAAATCGCCGGGAGAACGTACGGGGCGACACCGCCGCGTGGCGCGCGAGCGCGTCGAGCGTCAGCGGTTCGCCGAGCCGGTGCAGCGCCCACTCGCGGGTGGCGGCGAACCGTTCGCCGAGCGGCTCCGGCACGCTGCGCGGCACGTACTGGGCCTGGCCACCGCTCCGGTACGGCGCGGCGACCAGCCGCCTGGCCGCGTGGTTCGACGCCGCCACGCCGAGGTCACCCCGGACGATGTGCAGGCACAGGTCGATGCCGGACGCCGCACCCGCCGACGTCAGGACGCTCCCCTCGTCGACGAACAGCACGTTCTCGTCGACCCGCACGAGCGGGTACCGCGCCGCCAGCGCCCGCGTGTAGTGCCAGTGCGTCGTCGCCCGCTTGCCGTCGAGCAGGCCGGTCGCGGCGAGCGCGAACGCGCCGGTGGAGATCGCGGCGAGCCGCGCGCCCCGGTCGTGGGCCTCCCGCAGCGCGTCGACGACGGCCGGCGGCGGATCGTCCCGGTCCGGGAACCGGTACCCGGGCACAAAGACGATCTCGGCCCATGCCAGCGCGTCCAGGCCGTCGGCGACGTGGTAGGACAGCCCGTCACCGCCGGTCACCATGCCGGGGGCAGCGCCACAGACCCGCACCTCGTACGGCATGCTCGCGCGCGTCGTGAATACCTGGGCGGGGATGCCGACGTCGAGCGGTTTCGCACCCTCCAGCACGAGCACCGCCACACGACGCAAGCGGGAGGGCGACACCCGATCAGCCTACGCAGCGCCGCTCCCGACCCGCGCCGCGCCGCGCGGTTTGGGTCCGCGCTCTGGCCGCGAGTGGGCGGCCTCACCGGAAATTGATTCGGGGCGTCTGGTGTTCCCGGCTACCGTGATCCTCATGTTCGCGTTCGGTCTGCAGCTGCCCTCGTCGGTGGCTCCCGTGCGCGCGTTCTCGCTCAACGGCGTCGATACCCGAAGCTGACCCTTCCCCACCGGCAGCAGAACCCCGGGGAAGGGTCGCTGCCACCTGCGCGGGTTCTGACGCGGCCGAGGCCGCGGTCGACCTCCGAACAAAGCCTTACCACCAGTGAGGACGCTATGGCCAAGAGCCAGTTCATCCGCGACAAGCCGCACGTCAACGTCGGGACGATGGGACACGTCGACCACGGCAAGACGACCCTGACCGCCGCCATCACGAAGGTGCTCGCCGACCGCGACCCGGCCGCCAACCGGTACGTCGCGTTCGAGGGCATCGACAAGGCGCCGGAGGAGGCCGCGCGCGGGATCACCATCACCATCGCGCACGTCGAGTACGAGACGCCGACGCGCCACTACGCGCACGTGGACATGCCCGGTCACGCCGACTACGTGAAGAACATGATCACGGGGGCGGCGCAGGTGGACGGCGCGATTCTCGTCGTGTCGGCGCAGGACGGGTCGATGCCGCAGACCCGCGAGCACGTGCTGCTCGCCCGGCGGGTCGGCGTGCCGTACCTGGTGGTGGCGCTCAACAAGAGCGACACCGTCGAGGACTCCGAGCTGCTCGACCTGGTCGAGCTGGAGGTCCGCGAGTTGCTGTCGGAGTACGGATTCCCCGGCGACGAGGTACCGGTCGTTCCGGTCAGCGCGCTGCGGGCGCTGGAGGGCGACCCGCGCTGGGTGCAGTCCATCACCGACCTGCTCGACGCGGTCGACGACTACGTGCCGGTGCCGCCACGCGAGCTCGGCGAGCCGTTCCTGATGCCGATCGAGAACGTCTTGTCGATCAGCGGCCGGGGCACCGTCGTCACCGGCAAGGTCGAGCGTGGCACGCTGCGCGTCGGCGACCCGGTCGAGGTTGTCGGCCTCGGGCCCACGGTGGCGAGCGTCGCCACGGGCCTGGAGATGTTCGGCAAGTCCCTCGACTCGGCACAGGCCGGCGACAACGCCGCGGTCCTGCTCCGCGGGGTCAAGCGCGAGCAGGTGCAGCGCGGCCAGGTGGTGGCGGTGCCCGGCAGCGTCACGCCCCACCAGCGGTTCCGGGCAACGATGTACGCGCTGACCTACGCCGAGGGCGGCCGGCACACGCCGTTCGAGGCCAACTACCGGCCCCAGTTCTACTTCCACACGACCGACGTGTCGGGTGGGCTGGAACTGGACGGGGTGGAGATCGTGATGCCGGGTGACACCCTCGACGCGGTCGTGGTGGTTCTGAGCAAGCCGGTCGCGCTCGAGGTCGGCCTGGGCTTCGCCGTCCGTGAGGGCAACCGCACGGTCGCCGCCGGCACGATCACCGCACTGCTGGACTGAAACACCGTCGCGGCCCGGCCGGGAACTCCCGGCCGGGCCCCGAATCGCCCGTCCGGTGCCCTGCTGTCGGGCCGTCGCCGAGGTCGGCTGGTGCCCGGAGGACGGACACGAAAGTGGTGGCGTGAGCGAATTGTTTCGTTCGAGCCTTGACGAGGGATCTGAACCTGGCAGCCTTAGCGTGAGTGGTTCGCAATGGGGCCGCGCTTTCAGAGGACACAGTATGGCTACTGGCACCGTGAAGTGGTTCAACGCAGAGAAGGGGTTCGGGTTCATCGCACCCGACGGGGGCGGCGCGGACGTCTTCGCCCACTACTCGGCGATCCAGACGCAGGGTTACAAGGAGCTGAGCGACGGCCAGGCGGTCGAATTCGACGTGACCCAGGGTCAGAAGGGCCCGCAGGCGGCCAACATCCGCCCGCTGTAGCTCCAGAAACGGCCGCCGCATAGGCGGTCGCGTCTGAACGCAAACGCTGCGGGTCTGGGCCAGGTTCTGCCGGGCCCAGACCCGCCGTCGTTCGCTGGTGTTCGCGCTCAGCGCGTCGACGTCATCGGACGCGCACACGCGGGCCAGATCGTCGAGCTGGCCGTCGTAGTCCGGCCCGGTCTTGCCGTCGCACGCGCTGACGCCCTCCAGCCTGGTGAGCCGTCCTGGGATCCCGCGTCGATCGCTGGCGCCATGCAACCTGATCCCGGTGCTACCCGCGTCGAAGGCTGATCGCGCCCGCGTTCACGGCACGACCTCGTCATCGACCGCGGTAGCGATCGTCGCGTTCGCGGTGTGGGCGCGGTGGGAGAGCCACTCGATCACCGGCACACCGACCGCTGTTGGGATGAGCCACACCACGGGTACTTCGTTGACGCTAACCACGACGATGGCGGTCCACAGCGCGATGTAGGCCCCGCCCTGACTGCGGATGTAGCGGGGCAGCCAGCCCGCGTGACGCCTCCGCGCCACGGTGACCGCCCGCAGCGCGAAGGAGTAGCTCCCCGCAGCGACCAGCAGGAACCACCACAGGTTGGTGAAGTCCAGAACCGACAACACCACCGCGGAGACGCAGACGAGCAGGACCGACACGTGGTAAGCGCCGGCGAGGCCGCTGACACGCCCCGCTGCGGCCGCGTACAGCACCACCGGACCGAACAGGACACCGGCCACCCCCGCCACGATATGGACGATCAGGGTCACGGCGTACGTCATAGCGTCTACTTTAGTCCCATTCGGACTGGATGGCACCGATCTCTTACTCGCTCTAGCCCTGCTCGAACGCCTCGGCCAGGCGTCACGGTAGGGAGTGTCCAGCTGCGTGGTGATTGCGTCGCGGAGGTCTGCCTCCTCGCTCCCGAGCCTCCCCAGCCCGTGTGCCAGCACCATTTCGGGCACTGCGCCCGGCGGCACCATCCAGAAGATCGCCCCCGCGTCAGCAGCGGGGTGAGAGCCTCGCCGCGTCGGGCGAATCACCCGTGCGGTGGTGGCGGTGATCGTCGGGCATGGTCGCGGCGCGTGGCGCTAAGGCCGACCAACTCCCACTTCCTCGAGGTCGCTGCCCGAGGCGGCGCTGCGGTCAAGGGTGTAGCGGCGCTGTAGCACGACGCCGACCGTCATGAGCACGGCGGGCACCACCGTGAATCCGTAACGCACCGCGGCGAGCGCGGTTGGCGACTGCGTGACGTGTTCGCCGGCGGAGGTGGCCACGAAGCCGCCCACCGCGAGGCAGGCGGAGAACAGGTACGGGCCCAGCGCACCGCCGGTGGCCTCCGCGGCGGTCCACACTCCGGTGTAGCTGCCCGCGTTCGCGGTACCGCCGGGCCCGGAGGCGGCGACGACGTCGGGCACCATCGACAGCGGCATCAGCTGCATGCCTGCGAACGCGACGCCCAGCATCACCATCGCGCCCAGCACGACCGGCAATCCACCGACCAGGGGCAGCAGCGCCCCGGCGACGAACAGTCCCTGCGCCGCGAGCAGGCCGCGCTGCTTGCCGGCGCGGCGGGCCACCAGCACCCACAGCGGCGTGACCAGCACGGCGGGTGTCATGAACGCCGCAACCAGTACAGAGGTGAACTTCGGCTGCCCCAGCTCGTATTCGGCGAAGTACGGCAGGGCGGCCAGCACCAGGTTCATCGTGATCGCCATCATGAGATACGACGCGGTGAGCGCACGGAAGTGCCGGTCGCGCAGCGCCACCAGCAACCCGGTGCCGTGCCCCGGCTCGGGTGGGGGAGCCGGCGCAGCCCGGTGGAGCCGCACGATGCCGTCGATCCCGGCCAGCATCGCCACGAGCATGACCAGACCGAGCACCAGCGCCATCCGCGCGTAGTCGTTGACGCCGGGGTCGTCGCCGGCGATCAACGGCGCGACCACGCCGCTGACCAGCACCCCGGCCGTGATGACGACGCTGCGGTAACCCATCAGACGGGTGCGCTCGTGGTAGCCGATGCCGAGTTCGGCGGGCGTGGCCAGGTACGGCACCTGGTAGGCGGCGTACAGGAGGTTGCCGACGACGAGCGCGGTCCCGACCCAGACCGCGGCCGGTGTCCCCCGCAGGCCTGAGGGCACAACGAAGATCGCCACGAAGGCGAGCACCACCAGGCAGCCGACGAACATCAGCCCTCGGCGGTGGCCGCGGCGAGCGAGGTCGGCGTCGGAGAGCCGGCCCACCCACGGGTGCAGCACGACGTCGACGATGTTCGGCAGCAACACGGCGAGTCCGGCGACGAGCGGCGGCACGGCCAGGACGTCGGTCAGGAAGTACAGCAGGAAGATGCCGGGAACGGTGACCCAGATGCCCATGCCGATCGAGCCGGCGGCGAACGGCGCAATCCCGCGAAGAGGTAGCTTCATGCGAAGGCCCGGGCCAGCCGCCGCACCGCTTCCCGCAGTTCGTCCGGGGTGCGGTCGGCGTAGGCGAAGCGCAGGTGGCGGGCCGTGGACCGCTGCGGCGACGCCGCGAAGTACTCGCCCGGCTGGTAGATCACGCCGCCGGCGACGACACGGCGGAACAGCGCGGTGGGGTCGATGCTGTCGTCGGTCAGGCGGGGCCAGAGGAACATGCCGCCTTCGGGCTCCCGGACGTCGAAGACGCCGGGCAGCTGGGACCGGAGCGCATCGACCAGGACGGCGGCGCGCTCCCGATATACGTCGGCGGCGCGGCGCACGATCTCGTCGTAGCCGGTGAAGAGCCGCTCGACGAGGGCCTGGTTCACCGAAGAGGTGTGCACGTCGAGGCGGTTGCGCAGCCGGATCACCGGTTCGACGAGGTGCTCGGGCAGCACCAGCCAGCCCACTCGCCAGCCAGGGCCGAGCGTCTTGGAGAACGTGTTGACGTGGATCGCCCGGTCCGAGGAGTGGAAGGCCGTCACGCCCTGGTCCTGGCCGGCGAAGCGCAGCGCGCGGTTCGGGTCGTCGGCGATCACGTAGAAGTCGTACCGCTCGGCCAGATCGACCAGCGCCTGCCGCTTCGCCGCCGACAGCGTGACCTGGGACGGGTTGTGGAAGTCGGGCACGGTGTAGGCCGCCGCGATCCGCTCGCCGGTTGCGAGCCGCTCGGCGAGATACTCGACGTCGAAGCCGTCGTCGACCACCGGCACCGGCAGGGTCTGCGACGTCGACACCTCCAGCGCCCAGAGGAACCCCGGGAACACCGGGTCGTCGACCGCGACCGTGGCGCCCCGTTCGACGATCGTCAGCACGGCCAGCGTCAGCCCGTGCATGCCGCCGTTCGTCACCACGACCCGGTTCTCCTCGACGCCTTCCCTCGCCGCGATCCACTCCCGCAGCGTGGGGAACCCGTGCGCCGGCGAGTACCGCAGCGCCGCGCGTCCGGCGTCGCGGTCGTCCCACAGCTGCGCCGACGCCCGCCGGACCGCGTCGGTCGGCAGCAGCTCGGTCGCGGGAACACCGCCCAGCAAGCTGATCGCGTCGGGCGCCGGGTTGACCATGCTGGCGTCGACGAAGCCCTTCGGCGGGTTGAGGCCGCGGGCCAGGGCACTCAGGGTCATGCGTCGGCTCCCAGTTCGCTGAGGAATCGGCGGGCCCGCCGCGCGAAGAGGTGCGCCTCGCGGGCGGTCGACAGTGCACAGGCACGTTCCGCGGCGGCCCTGACCACGGCGAGGGGTTCACCGCGGGACAACGACACGCGGGCGCGCACCAGCAGGAGCAACCCTTCGGCGTAGCGCTGGCCGTAGTCCCGGATCGCCTGATCGGCCCGGTCCAGCGCGGCTTCGGCCCGGTCCGGCTCTCCAGCGGCCAGCCACGCCTCGGCGACTAGCGCGTACTGGTAGGCGATGCCCCACTGCGGCGGGTCGAGAAGCTCGGCGGTCACGAGTTTCTCGGCCTCGGCCGCCGCGGCGGCCGAGTCGTCACCGGTGACGGCGCGCGCCCAGCACCAGTCCTGCCGGATGTAGTGCTCGAGCTGGGACGTGAGGCGGTCGAGGCCGGCCGAGGCCCAGCGTTCACCGGCACGCCGGGCCAGAGGAGCGTCACCGGCCATCGACGCGATCATGGCGGTGTAGTAGACCCATACCGACGCCGCGTACGGATCGTCCGGTGTGTCCCAGGTGTCGACGAACGCCAGCGCGGTCTCGACGTCACCGTGCAGCGCGGTCATCACGGCCCGCCAGCCCGGCCCCTCGCCCGGAATGCTGCCGCCCCGGCGCAGCGGCGTCTCCTCGTCCGGCGCGTCATCGTCGTCCTCCTCGACGAAGCACCGGTACGCCTCGCCGATGTTGCCGATGTCCCACTGGTGCAGGCCCCACGCGTGCCGGCCGTAACGGCGGACGGCCGGGTCGGAGGACATCAGACCGTCCTCGCGCATCCGCTGGGCCAGCGCTCCGCGGCCTTCATCGATCGAGGTGTAGGCGCCCATCATGCGGATGAACGCGAAGTCGGCCGCCTCGGCGCTCCGGCCGAGCGTGCCGGCCAGGTACTCGGCGCGTTCCAGCATGTCGAACATCGAAGCGTCGTACACCGAATACCTGCGGACGACGATCGCCAGCAGCGTCAGGGCCGAGAGCTCAAGCTCCATCAGACCCGCCGCCCGCGTGGCGCGCACCGCGGAACGTAGGTGCCGGTTGGCGGACTCGAACGCGAGCTTGTTCGCCGCGCACCGCCCGGCGCGGATCAGTGCCCCTGCGGTGCGGGCGGGATCGGCGAGCGGTCCGGCGGCCCACAGGTGATAAGCCAGCTGCTCCGCGGCCTCGTCGTCGTCGGCATGGGTCTGTTCGAGCGCGTCCGCGACGCGGAGGTGTAGCCGGGTGACCTGCTGGGTCGTGGTGGTCTCGGAGACCGACTCGCGGACGAGGTCGTGCGCGAAGCGTAGCGACGAGGGTTCGTCCTGGCCGGGTTCCAGCAGGCCGAGGGCCTGTAACGGCTCCAGACGCGCCAGGCAGCCGGCGACGTCGACGCCTGCCGCGCGCGCGAGCAGCCGGACGTCGACGTTGCGGCCGATGAGCGCGGCGATGCGCAGCAGATCGCCCACCCGATCGTCGAGGCCGGCCATTCGGTCGCGGACGACGTCGCGCACGGTGGACGGAACTCCGAGCGTGCCGGCCTCGCTGAGCAACCGGGACAGCTCGAGCACGAAGAACGGGTTGCCCGCGGTGCGGGCGTGGATGGCACGCGTGACGTCGTCGCCCGGATCGGAGCCGGATTCGGAGCGCACGAGTTCGGCCACGTCGGCCGCGCTGAGCGGGCCGATCCGCAGCCTGCGGTGACCGGGCCGCCTGCTGGCCGCGGCCAGCACCTGCGAGAGCTCGGAACTGGGCATGGGCGCGCGGTCGCGCAGAGCCCCGACGATCGTCGTGCCCGCGGGCAATCGACCGGCCACGTGCTTGAACAACTGCAGCGAGGAGACGTCGGCCCACTGGAGGTCGTCGAAGATCAACAGCGTCGGTTGTTGTGCCGAGGCGTGCCCGATCAGGTTGACGACCTGTTCGAACAAGCGGAACTGGGCGTTGCCGTCGGGAACCGCCGCGCCGACGGAATCCCGTGGCCGCAGAATGCTCGCGAGCTCGCCGCTGAGCCACACCTCGGGCGCGGGGGACCTGTCGACGATCGTGCCGAGCGCCTGTTCCCAGGGCCACATGGAGGGCGTTCCGTCGCCTTCCAGGCAGGAGCCCCAGGCGACGAGCGCACCATGCCGGGCGGCGAAGGCGGCGGCCTCTTCCAGCAGGCGCGTCTTGCCGACGCCCGGCTCACCGTCGAGGACGGTGATCGCCGTGCGGCCGGTGAGCGCGCTCTGCACGGCGCTCCGGAGCACCGCCAACTCGGCGGCCCGGCCGACCAGCCCGGAGCTCTCCCCGTCGTCCGCGGGCACCGGGAGCGGCGGTCGCGTCAGCACTCGCTGATGCGCCTCCTCCAGCGCCGGACTCGGGTCGATGCCGAGCTCGTCGGCCAGGCGATCGCGGACCGTGCGGAACGCCGCCAGCGCCTCCGCCTGGCGTCCGGCGGCTCCGAGGACGCTGACGAGACCGGCGTGCACGGGCTCGTGGAAGGGCGCCATCGAGGACGCCAGCCGCAGCGCGGGAAGTACCCGCTGTGGTCGCCCGAGCGACACGGCGAGCTCGGCTGCGGTGGTGCACACGCGGTAGAACTCGTCGTCCAGTGGCGCGAAGACCGTGGTCGTACTCATTCCCTCCGCGATTCCGCTGCCGGCCGGGCCACGCCAGAGGCCCAGCGCCTCGACGTAGTGATCGAGCGCCGCTTCGCGGTCACGCTGGGCCCTCGCCGCGTCGACGAGTTCGCGGAAGGCGACGAGGTCCAGCGTGCCGGGAGCGGCGGTGAACAGGTACGAGTTCCCGCGACGGTGCAGGTAGGAGCCGGTCGCCCTGGCGGGGAGCGACGGTTCCAGCAACCGCCGCAGGACACCGACGTACTTCTGGATGACGTTGAGCGCGCTGCTGGGAGCGGCCTCGTCCCAGATCAGGTCGATCAGCTCGCTCGTGCTGATCGGCTTGCCCACGCGAGCCAGGAGCAGGGCCAGCAGGTATGCCTGCTGCCGCGGCCCGAGATCCTGTTCGAGGCCGTCGCGCCAGACCCGTAGCGGGCCGAGAACCTGGAGGTGCAGCGACACGCTTTCGACCCCGGATAGTCGCTTCTGCCCACTTCATACAGCGTGGGCGGATCAGCGACATCCTACGCGCGGTCATGCCGTCGCGGTTGCCTCCCTGATCAGCGCCGCGACGCTGGCCGGCTGCGAGACGTAGACGGCGTGGCTGGCGGCCACCTCGGTCACCCGCGCCCCAATGCGGTCGGCCATCGCTCGCTGGCCGGCCGGCGGGATCATCCGGTCGGCGGTGGTGAGCAGGTACCGGCTCGGCTTGGTCCGCCACGCCGCTTCGGTGATCACACCGCCGATCGCGCCCAGCCCCCAGGGCGTCTGCGACGCGGCCAGGAAACGGGCCTCGTCGGCGGGCAGGTCGGCGGCGAACGCCTCGGGGAACTTCTCCCGGTCGAGGAGCAGGAAACCGTCAGCCGGCGGCAAGATCGGCGGCACCGGCGTGCCCGGCTGCGGCTCCGGGATCAGGCTGTTCACGCTCTCCCCCTTGTCCGGCGCGAACGCGGCCACGTAGACCAGCCCGACGACGTTCTCGTGCGTGCCGGCCTCGGTGATCACCGCCCCGCCGTAGGAGTGCCCGACGAGAATCGTCGGGCCGGTCTGCTGGTCGAGCACCCGCCGGACGGCGGCCGCGTCGTCGGCCAGGGTGACGGTCGGGTTCTGGGCGACGCTCACCGCGAAGCCGTCGGCAATGAGCAGATCGTGGACGGCTCGCCAGCCGGACCCGTCGACCCAGGCTCCGTGGACGAGAACAACGTTGCTGATCATGACCTTCCAATCCGGACGTCTTCGGTGGGTAGGGTCTGGCAGGCCAGACGCCAGCCGGCGTCCAGCTCGTCGGTGGAGAACATGCCGCGGGTGTCGGTCTCGCAGTGACCGGAGAGCACCCGCACCCGGCACGTACCGCAGGCGCCCTCGCCGCAGGACTGCGAGAACGGGACGTGCGCGGCGTTCGCGACGCCGAGGATCGTCTCCCCCGGCCGGCACGGGAACGCGCCGTCGCCGTCGGTGATCGTGAACTCCGCGACGGTCGCGGCGAGCTCGATCGCGTGTGCCCGCTCCCGCCGCGTCTGGGTGCTGTGCCCGGACACGAACGCCTCGGTGCGGATCGCGTCGCGTGGCACGCCGAGCGTCGTCAGCAGGCCCAAGACGTCCTGCATCATCGACGGCGGCCCGCAGAGGTGGACGCGGGAGGCGTCGCGAACATGCGGTTGCAGTGCCCGTCGGTCGATCCGGCCGTGGCCGCCGCCGTAGAGCACGACCTGAACGTCCGGGACGCGGGCCCGCAGGGCCGCGAGGTCGTCCTCGAAGAGGTGCCGCTCCCCGGCGCGGAAGCTGGCCAGCAGCACGATCGGCCCGGAGCCCGCGGCGGCACGCACGACGCTCAGCAGCGGCGTGATCCCGATGCCGCCGGCGATGAGCAGCAGCGTGCCCGGCCCCGGCTCGTAGGTGAACTCGCCGAGCGGGCCGGTCACCCGCAGCGCCTGCCCGGTCTCCACCTCCTCGTGCAGGAACGTCGAGCCGAGCCCCTGGGGTTCGTGTTTGACCGCGATCTCGACGAAACTCCGCTCGGCGGGGTCGCTGCAGATCGAGTAGGAGCGCTCGATCGGCTCGACCGCGACCGGCAGCCCGACCGTGACGTACTGTCCTGCGGTGAACGAGAACGGCAGCGTGTCGCCGTCGAGGGGTGCGAGGCGGATCCGCCGGACGGTGGGCGTCAGCGACTCGATCCGGCTGACCCGTAGGTAGCCGCTCCACGGTGTGGACGCTGGTTGCGGGGCGCGGATCGCCTGCCACATGGCCTGCACCTGGCGGGGCTTGAGCACCGCGTTGGCGGCCATGAAACCGCCCGCCGCGGCGGCGAGCACACCGGCGTTCCAGGCGTCCTGACCGGCCACGACCACACCCTTGACCGGCGTGCGGCACCCGGCGACGTCGGAACGGAGACGTTGCGGAGTCGCGGACAGGCCGTAGAAGGCGCCGCGCGCGCTCCGCTGGTACGTCTCGAACGTGAGCGGCGTGGCGAGCTCGGTGAACGCGACGTTGTCCGCGAAGCCGCGCCAGTGCTCGTCCAGGCGCCGGACGATCCGGTCGATCGTCGCGTCCTTGAACGCGCGGTACTCCTCCGGGCGATCGGCGCCGCGCCAGGCGTCGAAATGGCTCGGATCGACGAGTTGCAGGACCTCGACGGTGTGGAACCGCGCTGCGGGGTCGTTGAGCGAAGCGAACGAGACGTAGAGCGAGTCGTCCTCGACGAACCAGTGGTTCTCGCCGCGGATGCCGAACGCGGCCGGTGACTTCGTCAGACCGGCGAACAGCATGAGCGTCGACATCTCCGCGGGCAGCTCGGGAAGCTCCCGCCCGAGCAGGGCGTACGTGTTGCGGACGCCCACTCCGGAGACGACGGTCGGGGCGCGCACCTCGTAGCGCTGACCGGTGGCCCGGTCCTCGACCTCGACGCCGGCGGCCCGGCCACGCTCGACCAGGATCCGGTGAACCTGCTGGCGCGGGCGGAGCAGCACACCGCGGCGTTCCAGGCTCTCCAGGATCAGACCGCTGATCGCTTTCGGGCCGCCGACGGGATGGGTGCCGCCGTCGGAGTAGTACGTCAGTGGAATGCTCGCGTGGTAGCCGAACGCGGCAGCCTCGGGCGGTGTGCCGTAGAGCTGCCAGCGCGCCGCCAGCACCGCACGCAGCCGCGGGTCGCGGAAGTGGCGGGCGAGCTGGTCGTGCAGCGTCCGGTACGTCGCGGGGTAGAGCCGTTCGACGATCGGGAAGCCGAGCCGGCGGACGACCGCGGGGAACGAGGAGAGGACGTTGCGCGCCGCCAGCCCGGTGCGCGCCGGGCCGACCGTGGCGAAGAACCGGTCGACGGCGTCAGCCTCGTCGGGAAACTGTTCCTTGAGCCGCGCCCGGAAGCGGTCTCCGGACGCCGGGATCGGGAACTCTTCGCCTCCGGCGAGGTGCAGCACCTCGAATTCGTCCGGCAGCGGCGCGAACTGGGCCTTTCCGTCGGTCAGGAAGTCGAGGAACGGTGCGGAGCCCGCGCCCAGGTAGTGCATCCCGGTCGGGAACTCGTAGCGTCCGTCGCGGGAGAACTCGTGGGTCATGCCGCCGAGCGTGTAGTGCTGTTCGAGGACGAGCACCCGGGCGTGGCCGAACTGTGCGAGCGCGCGGGCCGCCGCCAGCCCGCCGATGCCCGACCCGATGACGACGGCGTCGAACTGCTCCATGGTCAACCTCGCTCGTTCGGGCGACGGCAGTGGTAGACCAGCGCCGGCGGAAGGTTGGCCCACACCGTCCGGCCGACGACCACCTCGTCGAAGTGGACGTGCAGCGAATCGAGCAGCCGCCGCGCCGGGCCTGCCCAGCGGGCGTGCACGTACGCGAAGGTCGTGAACACCCCGTGCGGCGGAAGCGCCGCCACCACCCCGGACAGCACGGCCAGCTGCCTGCCGGTGCTGAACGCGGCCCACGGCAGTCCACTCACGATGACGTCGGCGGTGTCGAGCCCTCGGTCGGTCAGCACCGTGCCGAGGTCGGCCGCGTCGACGTTGGCCACGTCGACGCCCGGGTGGAGGCCTCGCAGCCGCTCGGCGAACCGCTGGTTGAGCTCGACCGCGATGTGCCGGCCGCGCCCCGCCAGCCGCTGCTGGATCGCGCCGGTGAACGAGCCGTTGCCGGGGCCGAGCTCGACGACGACCGGCGCACCGGTGCGCGGCACCACCGTGGTCGCGACCCTGGCCAGCGCCGAGCTGCTCGGCGCGACGGCACCGACCAGCAGGGGAGCGCGCACGAACTCCAGGAGGAACGACACGCGTCAGTCCGGCGTCGGCCGACGGTGGTGCAGCCGGCTCATCTCGCGCTCGACGCGTGCGTCGTCGAGCTCGGACGGGTTGTAGACGGCCCAGGCGTGGAACGCCAGCCCGACGGCCCACGGCAGCAGTCCGGTCAGCGGCCAGAAGAAGATCGTCCGGAGCCAGATCAGCCACACCACGATCAAGATCAGGGTCACCAGCACGAACCACAGCGCGTGCACCTGCAGACCGCGCTTCCTGCGCACTTGCTGGACGGCCCGCGCCCGGAGCGGATCAGTCATCACTCGACCTCCGAAGGAGAAGATGCGCGGCGAACCAGACCGCGAAGGTTCCGAACCAGGCGACCTGGATCCAGGGCGCCCACCACACGAGCAGGAGCGTCAGCAGCCAGTACGCAGTCGCGATCCGAATGATCACGACGTTGCGGCGGATCCGGGCGCGGTCCACGTGCGGACGCAGCGCGCCGGCGTCGTACGCCAGTTGCTCCAGCACCGCGCGGCAGACCAGCAGCGCCCCGACCGCGATCCCGTAGAACGCCGCCGCCACCGGATTGCCGGGGAAGTGCCCGACGATCGTGGTGGGATAGGGCAGGAACGCCGCCAGCAGCAACAGCGGGAAATGCCAGGCGACGACGCCCGGCGAGACGCGGTCGACGCTGTCGAGCAGTTCGTGGCTTCGTCGCCACACGAGCCAGAGGAGCAGGAACGCGAGCAGGCAGGAGTAGAACGAACCGGCTTGCGCGCCCAGGAAGCGGGCGAGGTTCGCGGCCCCGTCCATGTGGTCGAATTCGGTGCCTTCCGGCCGGGGGATCTCGATGACCAGCAGCGTCATCGCGATCGCGAAGACCGCGTCCGTGAAGAACGCGATGCGCTCGGGGGTTCGGCCCGGCTGCGGGGAGTCACCATGTTCCTGCACGGCTCGGATCAGATCGCATGCGGCTGGAATTCCACTGGAACGCGGATTTCAGAACCCTTTCAGTCGCTGCACGCTTTCCAGGCCCGCACCGAGTTCCGCAGTTCGCACACCACCTCGCCGTCCGAGCGCGCTCCCCTTTGACGAAGCTGTCGGCGTTCCTCCCGAGGGCGACATCGATGCGACGGAATGCACTCTCCTCGGCTTGACCGAGCATGAGCGCGCGTCGGCTGCTTCCGCGCCGCCGCGCCGAGGTAGCAGAGCACGGCGACCGCGATCGTCTCGGTGTCGGGTCCGAGCGCCACCTGCACGGCGACGGCGGTCGGGCCGAGCGCGGTCGGCCAGCGGTGCCGGAGGTCGGTCCGACGAGTGGGCGCCGCAGTGGTTGTCGTGTCCACGGACGGCAGTCAAGCCGACTGCGGCTTCACACTAGCTTCAGTCCTCCGGCTGCCAGAACGGCTGGGGTTTCTCCACCGGCTCGGGCGCAACCACGGTTCGCGTGAACGTGTGCCGCCCGGAGCCGACGTCGAACGGCGCGCTGCCGTCGGGCAGGACCACCTCGGCGGTGGTGTTCGGCGGGACGGTGAGTTCCAGCGTGAACGTGGTGCCGTCGAGCGTCCAGGAGACGGTAGCCGGACCGTACGGCGTCTCGTGGGTGGCGGCGGCGGACGTGATGCCCGGGCCGGGGCGTGGTGCGATACGCAACCGCTGGTAGCCGGGGGCCGCCGGGGCGAGGCCGGCCACCGACCGGTGCAGCCAGTCTGCCACCGCACCGTACGCGTAATGGTTGAACGACGTCATCGTGCCCGGGTTGATCGAGCCGTCGGGAAGCATTGAATCCCAGCGTTCCCAGATCGTCGTCGCGCCCATCGTCACCGGGTACAGCCACGACGGATTTTCCCGCTGCAGCAGCAGCTCGTACGCCGACGCGACCGCGCCCGCGTTGGTCAGCGCGTCGGTGATCAGCGGCGTGCCGAGGAAACCGGTGCCGATGTGCCAGCCGTCGGCGGCCACCTGGGACGCCAGCAGTTGGCCCGCGTACTCGCGCTGCGCCGGAGGGAGCAGCCCGAATTCCAGCGCCAGCGCGTACGCGGTCTGCGACGGGTAGGCCACCCGGCCGGTCGGCGTCACGTACTCGGCGCGGAATCGCTCGGCGGCGCGTTCGGCGAGGTCGGCGAACCGGCTTCCGTCGTACCCCAGCACCGCGGCCGCGAAGGCGACGAGACGCGCTGACCTTGACAGATAGGCAGTGGCCACGCACTGCCAGGGTGCTCGCGCCGCGCCGGGGCGGTCCGGCGGTGCGATCGGGTCGAGCCAGTCGCCGAACGAGCAACCGCCGTCGGGGAAGTCGAGGTTCGCACCGGCGCGGCCCTCGAACGCGTCGATCCACGCGACCATCGACGGCCACTGGTCGGCCAGCACGCCCGCATCACCGAACCGCTGGTAGAGCGTCCACGGGACGACGACCGCGGCGTCGCCCCAGCCGACCTCGGCCTGCGCGGGCAACGGGATGAGGTCCAGGAACGGGACGAAGTTCGGCACGATGCCGCCGTGGTCGCGCAGTTGCTCGGCGGCGAGGTCGGCCAGCCAGGAGCGCAGCATGCCCGCGGTGTCGTAGAGGAACGACGCGGTCGGCGCGAACACCTGCAGGTCGCCGGTCCAACCGAGCCGCTCGTCGCGCTGCGGGCAGTCGGTGGGAACGTCGAGGAAGTTGCCGCGCATCCCCCACCGGACGTTCTCGTGCAGCCGCGTGACGTCGTCGTCGGAGCAGGTGAACGTGCCGGTCGGGCGCAGGTCGGTGTGCAGGACGACCGCCGCGAGGGCCGCCACCGTCAGGTCCCCGGGCCAGCCGGTCACCTCGGCGTACCGGAAGCCGTGGAACGTGAACCGCGGCTCCCACGTGCGCGGGCCGTTCCCGTCCAGGACGACGACGTCGGTCTGCGCCGCGGTGCGCAGCGGCCGGGTGCCCAGTTCGCCGTCCTCGAGCACCTCGGCGTGCCGCACGGTGATCTCGGTGCCGGCCGGCGCGGACGGCAGGTTGAGCCGGAGCCGGCCGACCAGGTTCTGTCCGAAGTCGACGAGCACTCTGCCGGACGGGGAGCGGAAGACCTCGCGCGCGGGGACGACCTCGGTACGGCGCACCGGCGGGCCGGTCGGCGCGACCAGCGTGCTCGTCTCGAGCGTGCCGAGGTCGACCGGTGTCCACCCGGAGTCCGAAGCGCCCGGCGACGACCAGCCGGGCACCTCGCGGCGGGCGTCGAACGTCTCGCCGCCGTAGAGACCGGCACGGGTCGTCGGCGCCGGTGCCGACCGCCAGGACTCGTCGGTGGTCACGACCGTCCGGCCACCGTCCGGGTGCACGACCTCCAGCTGCGCGAACAGGCCGGTGCGGTCGCCGTAGTACGCGCGGCCACCGGTGAAGCCGAGCCGTCCCCGGTACCAGCCGTCGGCCAGCTGCGCACCGACCACGTTGACGCCCGAGACGACCAGCCCGGTGACGTCGTACGTCTGGTAACGCAGCCGATGACGGTAACTCGTCCAGCCCGGCGCGAGGACGTCGTCCGAAATTGCCGTGCCGTTGATCTGGGCGTCGTAGACGCCGTGGGCGGTCACGTACAACCGGGCCCGCACCACCGGGCGGTCCAGCGTGAACTCGCGCCGGAGCAGCAGCACCGGCTCCTCGCGGTCGGGAGGCAGGACCGGCTGCACCAGCCGCGCGGACCAGTCCGACGCGGAGAGCAGCCCGGCCTCCACGACCGTCTCGTCGCTCCAGGCGGACGGCTCGGCGGCACCGACGCCCCACACCCGCACCCGGACGGTCCGGCGCTCGCGGCTGGTCAGCGGGGACGCGCCCCAGGCCACGAGCACGGACTCCGACGAGACGACCCGCCCGGACGCCCAAACCGGCCCCTCTTCGGGTGCGATCTCCAGCTCGTGGGCCGCTTGCCGCCACGAGGGCAGCTCGGTCCGGACCACCCAGGACAGCCGCGGGGCCGCCTCACCGATGCCGAGCGGCTCGCGGTGGTGCTCGATCGTCACCGGCGCTACCGACACGTCGCTCATCGTGCGACCTTCCACTCGTGGGAACCCGGGCCGGCGTCGTGCCGGGTGCCGTCCGGCAGGACGACCTCGGCGGTCGTACCGGCGGGCACCGTCACCCGCAGTGCGAACACGTCACCGTCGATGCGCCAGTCCGACGAGATCCGGCCGTACGGCGACTCGTGCGCGGCCTCGGCCGAGGTCAGCCCGCCACCGGGGCGCGGACGCACGCGGAACCGCCGGTACGCCGGTTCCACCGGCTCCAAACCGGCGACGTAGTGGTGCAGGAACGAGATCACCGCGCCCTTGGAGTAGTGGTTGAGCGACTCGTGGGGGACGCCGTCCGCGTCGACGCCGTGCCACTGCTCCCAGACGGTGGTCGCGCCGCGATCGATCATCACCAGCCACGAGGGCTCGGTGTCGGTGAACAGGAGCTCGTAGGCGACGTCGAGGTGCCCGGCGTCGGCCAGCACCGGAAGCAGGTACGGCGTGGCCAGAAAGCCGGTCCCGAGGTGGGTGTCGGCCTTCCGGATCAGCTCGACCAGCCGCGTGGCCACCGCCGGCCGACGATGCGCCGGGACCAGTCCGAACGCGAGCGCCCGCACGTGGTCGGCCTGGGTGTCGGGCACCAGCCGGCCGTCGGCGTCGAGGTACTCGGTGCACCAGGCGTCGCGTACGGCCGCGGCGAGCGTCGTGTACCTCGTGGGGTCGTGGCCCAGCAGCGCGGCGATCCGCGCCATCAGCTCGGCGCTGTGGGCGAAGTACGCGGTCGCGACCTCGCCCTTGTCCGCGGCGACGAACGCCGGGAAGTCACCGACGTCCTCGCCGGGCACCAGCCACTCGCCCCAGTGGAAGCCGGTGTCCCAGAGGTACCGCTCGTGGGGGCGGGCCGGGCGGTCGGCCCGCGACGGGTGGCGCTGCTCGCGGGCCATCCGCTCGGCGCGCTCCAGCCAGCGGACCATCGTCGGCCAGAGTTCCTCCAGGATCCGCACGTCGCCGTACGCGCGGTACAACTCCCAGGGAACGATGACCGCCGCGTCGCCCCACCCGGCGGAACCGTTGAGCATCGCGATCGGGCCCTGACGGCCCTCGTGCCGCGGGCTCGGGCTGACGTTCGCGATCGTGCCGTCCGGCCACTGGTCGGCCGCGACGTCCCGCAGCCACTTCGTGGAGAAACCCGCGACGTCGTAGAGGAACGCGGCGGTGGGCACGAACAGCTGCCAGTCGCCGGTCCAGCCGTGGCGCTCCCGGTGCGGGCAGTCGGTGGGGATGTCGCAGGCGTTGTCCCGGAAGCTCCACACCGCTGCGTCGTGGAAGCGGTTGAGCCGGTCGTCGCTGCTGGTGAACCACCCGGTGCGACGCAGGTCGGTGTGGACGACGACGCCACGCACGTCGTCGGGGCTCAGCGGGCCGGGGTGACCGTCGATCCGCACGTACCGGAAGCCGTGGGTGGTCCGGCGCGGCTCGAAGACGTCGCCGGGGACACCGGCGGAGACCACCACGTCGACCTGGCCCGCCGGGAGCGGGTGCGGCAGGAACGGCACCGCCGGACGCAGGTTCTCCACCGTGAGGTCGCCGTCCGGGCCGAGCCATTCGCCGTGCGTCAGCGTGAGCCGGGTGCCCGCCGGACCCAGGTTCGTCAGGCGCACCCAGCCGTTGATGTTCTGCCCGAGGTCGACCAGGTGGGCACCGTCCGCGAGCCGCACCACCGCACGGGGCCGGATCTCCTCGACCCGCCGCACCGGCGGCGCCGGCGAGTCGACCAGCCCGGAATACCCGTGGTCCACGACGACCGCGGCGTCCCACCCGGTGTCGTCGAAGCCGGCACTCGACCAGCCGCGGGGCAGCCGGGAGAGGTCCCAGTGCTCACCCTCGATCAGGTCGGCGGCGACGACGTGCCCGAGCCCGCTGCGCCAGCCTGGCCCGGTGCCGACGACCGTGACGCCGCCGTCGGCGTGGACGAGGTGCAGCTGGGCCAGCAGCGCCAGCCGGTTCCCCCACTGCTCGTCCGCGCGAGTGATGCCGACCTGCCCGCGGAACCACCCGTCGGCGAGCAGCACGCCGAGCGTGTTGCGGCCCGTGCGCACCGATCCGGTGACGTCGTGGGTCTGCACCTGCAGCCGGACGTCGTACTGGGTGTAACCGGGGGTCAGCTCGGCGTCCCCGACCCGCTCGGCGTTGAGGAACGCCTCGTAGAGGCCCTGCGCGGTCGCGTACAGCCGGGCCGTGACGACCGGCCGCTGGACGTCGAACTCGAATCGCAGCAGCGCCGCGGGGCGGTAGCCCTTCTCCCCCACCGGCATCGTGCCGGGTTCCACCCAGGACGCGCGCCAGTCCTCGGCGGCCAGCAGACCGGTCTCGAACCAGGCCGGTTCCGAGACCGGGCTCTCGCCCAGGTCGGTACGCACCTGCACGCGCCAGACGACGCGCTGGGACGATCCGAGCACCGGGCCGGTATAGGGCACGAGCAGGTTCTGCCCGCTCTCCTGCCAGCCGGTGTCGCCGCCGTTGTCGGTCGTGATCCGGTAGGCGCGCTGCTCGCGGGCGCCGTCGGGAAGCCGCCAGGACAGCCGCGGTGCGGTGGTGACGATTCCGAGCGCGCTGTCCAGATGCTCGGTCCGCAGACCCGTGGGCGGCGTCACGCGAGGGTTCCTTCCGGGGTGATCGGCACGGTGGCCGAGACGTGGACGGCGCCGGCGGACGGGCCGGTGGCGAGCGTGAGCGGGCCGTCGAAGCCCCACTCGCCCTTCAGCGGCTCGGCGAGCAGGTCGTTCTCGGTCATCGGTGCGCCGTTGACGCCGTTGTACGCGGCCATGATCATCCACGGCCTGGCGTCGGCGACCACCGCCTCGAACGGCGCCAGGTACAGCTCGCGCAGCGTGCGCTCGTC
The DNA here is from genome assembly GCF_900143005.1 of Cryptosporangium aurantiacum. Lineage (NCBI taxonomy): Bacteria > Bacillati > Actinomycetota > Actinomycetes > Cryptosporangiales > Cryptosporangiaceae > Cryptosporangium > Cryptosporangium aurantiacum. Next base: position 45,664 of record NZ_FRCS01000009.1, on the reverse strand, counting down.
GACCTGGTTGTCCACCGTGGTCCGGTCGGTCTCCGCGTCGTTCGCGATGTAGTGCTTCGGGCACGCGCCCACGCCGTTCTCCTGCACGCCCCGCACGTACGCGGTGGCCAGGCGACCGGACAGCAGCGGGTCCTCGCTGAAACACTCGAAGTGCCTGCCGCCGCGCGGCGAGCGGTGCAGGTTGATCGTCGGTCCGAGCACGACGTCGACGCCCTTGCGCACGGCCTCGCCCGCGAGCACACCGCCGATCCGGTGCAGCAGGTCCTCGTCCCAGGACGCCGCCATCGCGGAGCCGGTGGGCAGCACCGCGGCCGGGTCAAGTTCGGTGTCGGTGCCGCCGCGCACGCCGACCGGCCCGTCGGAGAGCGTCATCGCCCGCAGCCCGATCTCGGGAACCGGCTGGGTCGTCCACACGCCCTCGCCGGACAGCAACCGGATCGACGTCTCCAGGTTCATCGCAGGGTCTCCACGCGCCCGGCGTGGTGACACGCCGTGTGGCTGTCCCCCACCAACCGCAACGGCGGACGCTCCACGCTGCACACCGCGGTCGCCAGCGGGCAGCGCGGCACGAACGGGCACCCGGTCGGCGAGGGCTGCGCCGCACCGGCGGTGCCGAACCCGTGGGCCTCGCGAGCGGTACGGCGGGCGGCCTGCTCGGCCGGCCGCGGCACCGGGGCCGCAGCGGTCAGGGCGACCGTGTACGGGTGCTGCGGGGCCTGGGTGACGGACTCGACCGCCCCGGTCTCCATCACCTGCCCGCGGTAGAGGACGACGACGCGCTGGGCGAGGAATCGCACGACGCCGAGGTCGTGGGCGACGAACAGGAACGCCAGCCCGTGCTCGTCACGCAGATCCGCGAGCAAGTTGAGCACCTGCGCCTGGGTGGACAGGTCGAGCGCCGACACCGGCTCGTCGAGGACCAGCACCTTGGGGTCGCAGACCAGCGCGCGGGCGATCGCGACCCGCTGCCGCTGGCCGCCGGAGAACTGCGACGGGTACCGGTTGACGGCGTCGCCGGGCAGTCCGACGGACTCCACCGCGGCCCGGGCGCGGGCGAACGCCTCCGGGCCGCGGACGCCGAGCAGCCGCAGCGGCTCGACCAGCGTCTGGCCGATCGTTCGCGCCGGGTTCAGCGAGGAGTACGGATCCTGGAACACGACCCGCAGGTCCGCAGCGAACCGGCTGCGGCGCTTGAGCGACATCGCGGTGATGTCCTCGCCGTGTAACCGCACGGTCCCGGCCGCCGGTGGGTGCAGCCCCAGCACGGCCTTGCCGATCGTCGACTTGCCGGACCCGGACTCGCCGACCAGGCCGAGCGTCTCGCCGGGCGCGATCGCGAAGCTGACGCCGTCGACGGCGGGCGGTGCGTTGCGGGCTTTCCGTCCCGAGCCGTACCGGACGACGAGGTCGCTGATCTCCAGCGCCGGGGCGGTGGTGAGCGTGGTCATCGGGCCGCTCCTGCGGTGGGGGTGGTCTCGACGTCGAGCGCGGTTTGTGCGCCGACCTCCTCGGCGTCCCAGGTGGCGTGGGTGCGGGTGAGTTCGTCGAACCGGACGCACAACACGGAGCCGGTCTCGTGCGCGGAGCGCGCCGGGAACGGCTCGCCGCAGGCGGCCGCCGCGAACCGGCAGCGGGACGCGAAGCGGCAGCCGGTCGGCCACTGCCCGGGCGGTGGCACGGTTCCGGGGATCGACGCCAGCCGCAGCGGGACCGGTTCCCCTTCGGGCACGTGCGGGTTCGCCCCGAGCAGCGCCATCGTGTACGGGTGCGCCGGTGCGTCGAGCACGGATGCGGCGGTGCCGGACTCGACGACGGCGCCCGCGTACATCACCGCGACGTCGTCGCAGAGGTCGGCGACCACACCGAGGTCGTGGCTGACCAGGACGACCGAGAGGCCGGTGTCGCGGACCAGCGCGCGGAGCAGCGAGAGGATCTCCGCCTGCACGGTGACGTCGAGGGCGGTGGTGGGTTCGTCGGCGATCAGGAGCTTCGGTTCGCCGGTCAGCGCCAGCGCGATGCAGACGCGCTGCGCCATGCCGCCGGAGAGCTGGTGCGGGTAGCTCTTCAGCACCCGGTCGGCGTCGACGATGCCGACCTGGCCGAGCAGCGAGCGCGCGATCCGGCGGGCCTCGGCGCGGCCGACGCTGCGGAACCGGCGGATCGGCTGGGTGAGCTGGTAAGCGACCGAGAACATCGGGTCCAGCGCCACCATCGGCTCCTGCGAGATCAGCGCGATCTCGCGGCCCCGGACGGCACGGAAATCGGTGAGCTCGCGGCCCTGCCAGCGGATCGAGCCGCCGGTCACCGCGACGCCGTCCGGCAGCAACCCGAGCAGCGAGCGGGCGGTCATCGTCTTACCGCAGCCGGACTCGCCGACGAGGCCGAGGACGGTGCCCGGTCGCAGCGCGAACGACACGCCGCTGACCAGCGTCGGCCCGTCGTCCACACCGACGGAGAGGTTCCGCACCTCCAGAACCACCCCCGGATCCGCGCCCGCGCCCGCTCTCCCGCTGGCGGCCTCCGTCGCCGCACCCACCGAGGCCGCGCCCGCGGAGGCCGTCGGCGCGAGGGCCGCGCCCGCCGTCGGGCCGTTGGGTGAGGCGATCCGGCCTGCGCGGGCCCGGCGGCGCCGCCGCGTGGGCTCCGGGCGGGCCGGGGCCGCGAGTGCGTCCGCGAGCTCGTTCGCGGCCACCACCGTCAGCGCGAGCACCGTCCCGGTCGGCACCATCAGCCACGGGTGGTCGAACAGGTGCTTGGACGCGTCCTGGATCATGAAGCCCCAGCTGGGCTCCGGCTCGGCCGGTCCGAAGCCGAGGAACGCCAGGCCCGCGTTGATCAGCAGGCCGATCCCGAACAGCTGCGCGGCCTGCACCGCGACGACCGTCGCCATCGACGGCAGCACGTGCAGCAGGTTCACCCGCAGCGAGCCCAGGCCGTTGACCCGGGCGGCGTCCACGTAGAGCCGCTGCCGCACCGACTGGGCGACGCCGAGCAGCACGCGGTAGACCGCCGCCGAGATCAGCACGCCGAGGATCGCCATCACGATGTAGAGCCGGTTGCCGATCACGCCGATCACCGCGAGCAGCAGGATGATCAGCGGCAGCGCCATCAGCACCTCGGTGAGGCGGCTGATCACGCGCTCGGTCAGCCGGCCGCGCTCGGCGGCGACCAGCGCCAGCGGCAGGCCGATGCCGAACGCGACGACGAGCATGAGCGCGGAGGACAGCAGCGGCAGCGCGCCGGCGGTGAAGATCCGGCTGAGGATGTCGCGTCCGAGCGGATCGGTGCCCAGCCAGTGCGCCGCCGACGGCAGCGCGAGACGGTCGGCCAGGTCCTGCTCGTCCACCGCGTAGGGGCGCCAGAGCGGGGCGGTGAGCGACGCGACGAGCACGAACACCAGCCAGGTGGCGCCGAAGATCGCACCCGGACGGCGCAGGCGGCTTCGCCGGCCCGAGCCGGCGGCGGTGGCGTCGGCGGAAGCGGCGGCGGCCGCGTCGAGGGGCAGGACGCTCATGCGGTACGCACCTTCGGGTCCAGCGCCGCGACCACCAGGTCGAGCAGCAGGTTGACGAGGACGACGACCCCGGTCGCCACCACGACGACGCTGATCAGCGCCGGGATGTCGTGCGACGACGCGGCGGCCTGGCTGGCCTGCCCGAGTCCGGGCAGCGCGAACAGGTTCTCGACGATCACCGAGCCGCCGAACAACGCGATGAACTGGATTCCGAGCACCGAGACGACCGGGACGCTCGTGTACCGCAGCGCGTGCACGTAGCGGATCCGCCACTCCGGCGTGCCCATCGCGCGCAGCGTGCGGATGTGCTCCTGGCCGAGCGCCTCCCGCATGCCGACGCCCGCGGTGCGGGCGATGATCGCGGCGCCGCCGACGGTCAACGTCACGATCGGGATCAGCAGGCTCCGCAGCCACCCGGCCGGGTCGTCGGCGAACGCGACGTAGCCGGTCGCCGGGAGCCAGCCCAGCTGCAGCGACAGCAGGTAGACCAGCAGGATCCCGACCCAGAACACCGGCAGCGAGAGCGCGATGCCCGCACCGGAGTTGATGAACCGGCCCAGCCGCCCGCCGCGAACCGCGGCGGTCACCCCGAGCACGATGCCGACGACGCCGGAGAGCAGCGTGGCGAGCAGCGCGATCGAGCTGGTGATCGGGAGCCGGGCGGTGAGGTCGGCTCGTAAGTCCCGGCCGTCGATCAGCGACGTGCCGAAGTCGAGGCGGATCAGCTGGCCGAGCGTGTCGGCGAACTGGATCCAGAGCGGGCGGTCCCAACCCAGCGCCTGGTTCTGCGCGGCGATCTCGGCGGCGGTGGCGCCCGGGCCGGCCTTGACCGCGCCAGGGCTGCCGTCACCGATGTGGACCAGCAGGAACGTGATCAGGACCGCGGCGAACACGGTGCCGACCGCCAGGGCCAGCCGGCGTGCGACGTAGGCGAGCATCGCGGGGCTCCTCATCCGAAGTAAGCGGGGTCCGAAGTAAGCGGGGTCCGAAGTAAGCGGGGTCCGAAGTAAGCGGGGTCCGAAGTAGGGCGGCGTCCGAAGGCGCGCCGGTGGCCGCGGGTGTGCCGCGGCCACCGGCCGATCGGGAGTGCGGCGTCAGGCCACGGGCTGGAGGCTGGAGAGCACCAGGAAGTTGTTGGTGCCCGCGTAGGCCGGAGCCGCGACCTTGCTCTTGTTGTAGCCGGTGTAGGTGTAATCCTCGTAGATCGGGATGTACCACCCACCGTTGGTGAGCGCGGCGTTGAGCTCCTTCACCGCGGCGTCCTGGTCGGCGCCGGTGGAGCCGAGCGCCTTGCCGAGCGACGCGTCGATCGCGGGGTCCTTCGCCTTCTGCATGTTCATGAACCCGCCGTAGACGACGCCCGCGACGAACCCGGCCGGGTTGCTCCCGACGCTGAACGGGCCGAAGCCGAGCGGCTCGGTGTTCGTCGCGGCGAAGATCTGGTCGGTCGACGTGGCGCTCTTGATCTTCATCGTCACGCCGATCTCCGACCACTGCTTCTGGACCGCGAGCATGTCCTCGGTCGGCTGGCCGCCGATCGTGATCTGGAACTCGAACCCCTGCGGGTAACCGGCCTTCGCGAGCAGCTGCTTCGCGGCAGCCTGGTCGTAGGAGTACGTCTGGTTGAGGGCGGCGTCGAACCCGGCGCCGTCCGACGGGAAGAGCTGCTTGGTGCCCTTGGAGCCCTGGTGCAGCGTCTTCACGATCGTGGCGTCGTCGATCGCCCGCAGCAGCGCGAGCCGGGTCTCCGGCTTCGCGAACGCCGGGTGGGCCTTGCCGAGCTTGTCGAAGACCGGGAACCCGACGATCGTGCCGCCGACCTTGACCGTCGAGGCCTTGCTGGTGACCAGCTCGACCACGCTCGGGTCGAGGATCGTGGCCACGTCCGCCTGGCCGGAGATCACCGCGTTCGCCAGCGACTGCGCGTCGAGGATCACCTTGAAGACGATGTGGTCGAACGACCACTTGTCGCCGTCCCGGGCGTCGGACTTCTTGTCGAGCGTGTACGTGCTCGCCTTGGTCGTCTTGCCGGAGTTGAGCGTGAACGGACCGGAGCCGTCCGGCGTCGTCTGCAGCGAGTCGGGCTTCGCGATGCCGTCCGGCCCGACGATGGTTCCGGCCGTGTCGGCCAGGTTGGTCTCCGGGGTCGCCTGCGGCGCCTTCCAGGTGACGACGACGGTCTTCGGGTCGGGCGCGGCGACATCGGTGATCTCGCTGGCACCGCCGGGTGCGACCGAGCCGTACGCGACGAGGTCCTTGTCGCTCCGGCGGTCGAGGTTGGCCTTGACGACGGTCGAATCGAGCTTCTTGCCGTCGGTGAACGTGACGTCGTCGCGGAGCGTCAGCGTCGTCGTGAGGTTGTCTTTGCTGTTGGAGAACTCGGTGACGAGTTCGGGCTGGGCCTTGCCGTCCTTGTCGGTGACGAACAGCGCGTCGTACATCGCGCTGAAGAACGTGAACTGGCCCTGGGCGTAGAGCAGTGGGTCGTAGCCGGTCGGCGCGGCGTCGGCGTTGAGCGCGACGGTCACGGTGTCGGTGGCGCTCTGGCTGCTGCTCCCGCCGCCGCCACCGTTGCAGGCGGCGAGCGAACCGAGGGCGAGCACGGTGGCCGCGGCCACCCCGAACTGAGCCTTGAATCGTTTCATATCGCTCCGGGCTCCTTCGCCTGAAACGGAGGGGGTATGAAGGCCGCCGAGAACGTCGGCCAGCTTGGGCGCCAACGATGCGATGCCGCTCACAGGGGTGTCCCGGAGGTTGCCGCTCAATGAAATACAAATTGTGGTCCGGGCCTCATTAGTGACCCCCCGATGTCGCCGGTGTGACGGGCGTGTTCCGAGTTGTTCTGCCGCTCAATGGCACGCCCACTGGAACGGGGATCGCCCAGCCGTGACCATCGCCGCACGCCGGTGACCGGCGCCACAGGAGGTACTCCATGCCGATTCACCCGCAGATCGCGGCGAAGCTCCCCCTGCTCGACGGCATCTCCTCGATGGAGGCCGCGATGGCCGATCCGGCGCAGCGCGCGCTGCTGGACGAGTTCATGCTGATCACCGGCGCACCGGAGCCACCGCAGGTGCTCACCCGCGACGCGACGGCTCCCGGCCCGCACGGCCCGGTTCCGGTCCGCATCTACGAACCGTCCGAGCCCGGCGCGGACCGGCCCGCGCTGGTCTGGATGCACGGCGGCGCGTTTGTCGGCGGTGACCTGGACATGCCCGAGGCCGACTGGACCGCCCGGCAGATCTGCGCCCGCGCCGGTGCGGTCGTCGTGAGCGTCGACTACCGGCTCTGTCACGGCGGCGTCCACTATCCGGTGCCGCACGACGACGTCGTCGCCGCGTTCCGCTGGGTCCGCTCACAGGCCTCGGAACTCGGCATCGACCCCGGGCGCCTCTCGATCGGGGGCGCCAGCGCCGGCGGCAACCTGGCGATCGGCGCGGCGCTGAAGCTTCGCGACGCCGACGACCACCCTCCGGCGGCGCTGCTCGCGATCTACGCCGTGGCGCACACCGTCCTGCCCCCGGCGTCGGCGTCGCTGGCCGCCAAACTGGCCGACGTCCCCACCGTCCTGCACTTCCCCCCGGCCCAGCACCGCTGGTTCAACGAGAACTACCTCGGCGGTCCGCTCAGCACGGCCGACGGGTACGCGTTCGGCGCGCACGCGGACCTCGAAGGACTGTGCCCGACGCTGGTGATCAACGCCGAGTACGACGACCTGCGGCCGTCCGGTGAGGACTTCGCCGCCCGGTGCGCGCAGGCGGGCGTCGACGTCCGGCAGGTCACCGCGGTCGGCATGCTGCACGGGTTCCTCAACAGCCGCCCCGACCTGGAGCCGGTCGAGAACGCGCTGAACCTGATGGCCGGCGTCGTGGCCGCATGATCCCCGGGTTCCACCCGGATCCGAGCGTCGTGCTCGTCGACGGCGTGTACTACCTGGTCACCTCGACGTTCGAGTACCTGCCCGCACTGCCGATCCACCGCAGCTCCGACCTGGTCACCTGGGAGCAGATCGGCAACGTCGCGACCCGCCCCGAGCAGGTGGCACTCGACCACGTGCCGACGCCCGGCGGCGTCTGGGCGCCGACGATCCGGTACCGCGACGGCGTGTTCTACGTGATCGTCACGGTGTTCCTCGGCGGGCGCGGCTGCGTCGTGTTCACCGCGTCCGATCCCGCCGGGCCGTGGAGCGACGGGACGCCGATCCCGGCCGTGGACGGCATCGACCCGGACCTCGCCTGGGGTGACGACGGCACGGCGTACGTCACGTTCGCCCGGCACCCGGACGCGATCCGGCAGGTGGCCGTCGACCTGGCCACCGGCGCCGCGCTGGAGGAGCCGCGGGCGCTGTGGGCAGGCAGCGGGCTCTACTCCCCCGAGGGCCCGCACCTCTACCGGCGCGGCGCGCACTGGTACCTGCTCGTGGCCGAGGGCGGCACCGACCGCGGCCACGCGGTCTCCGTCGCCCGCGGCCCGTCGCCGGAAGGGCCGTGGGAGAGCTGCCCGGACAACCCGGTGCTCACCGCGTCCGGCAGCGGATCGCCGATCCAGAACATCGGCCACGCCGACCTGGTCGAGGGTCCGCGCGGCTCGTCTCTGCTCGTGCACCTCGGGGTACGGCCGGTCGGCCTGGCGCAGGCGTTCTCACCACTGGGCCGGGAGACGTTCGTGAGCGCCGTCGACTGGGTGGACGGCTGGCCGCGGCCGCGCTTGCCGGTGCTCGACCCGCAACCCGCCGAGTCGTTCGGTTCGCTGGACCTCGAGGACCCGGGGTGGCTGGCCGTCCGCCGGCTGCCGACGTCGGTGGGCTCGGTGACCGGCGGCCGGTTGGTGATCACCGCCGACGGGACGACGCTCGACGACCCGCGCCCGTGGTTCGTGGGGCGTCGTCAGCGGCACCTGCGCGCGACCGTATCCACCCGCGTGGACGCCTCGGGGGGTGTCGGTGGGCTAGCGTGCCGGTTCGCCGAGGACAACTGGTTCGCGCTCGAGGCGTCCGGAGCCACCGTGACCGCCCGGGCGCGCCTCGCCGGCCTCGTCCAGACCTGGAAGACGACGGTGCCCGAAGGCGACGTCGAACTCCGCCTGGAGATGACCCCACCACCGGCGGACTTCTCCGCCGGGGCCGTGGGCGGCGACCGCATCCGGCTGATCGCCGGCGACGTGGTACTCGCCGAGCTGGACGGTCGCTACTGGTCGTTCGAGGTCGCCAAATCCTTCACCGGCCGTGTCGTCGGCCTCTACGCCACCGACGGCACGGTCTCGTTCGCTGACTTCCACTACCGCGGAGGCCCTACATGACCACGTTCCCCGACGCGTTCCTCTGGGGCGCGGCCACCGCCTCGCACCAGGTCGAGGGCGGCAACGTCAACAACCACTACTGGCAGTGGGAGCACGAGGAGCACTCACCGTTCGCCGAGAAGAGCGGCGACGCCGTCGACCACTACCACCGCTGGCCCTCCGATCTCGACCTGCTGGCCGGCGCCGGGCTGAACGCCTACCGGTTCAGCCTCGAGTGGAGCCGGATCGAACCGGAGGAGGGTGAGCTCTCCCGCGCCGCGCTCGACCACTACCGGCGGATGATCGACGGCTGCCGCGACCGCGGGCTCGCCCCGGTCGTGACGCTGTGCCACTTCTCGACGCCGCGGTGGTTCCACAACGACGGCTCGTGGCTGGACCCGAAAGCCGGGGACCGGTTCGCGCGCTTCGCCGAGCTTGCCGCACCGATCCTGGGCGATGCCGCGCACGTGATCACGCTCAACGAGCCGAACCTCGCCGCCGCGCTGCCCGTCCTCGGCGCGATGGCCGCGCGCGGCGAGGAGGTCAAGGGACTGCCGAAGCCCGACCAGGCGTTGACCGATGCGTTCCTCGCCGCGCACCACCGCAGCCTCGAGGTCCTGCGCGGCGCCGGGCTCACCTCGATCGGCCTCGCGCTGGTCGGGCAGGAGTGGATCGCCGAGGACGGCGGCGAGGAGCGCCTGGCCGAGCACCGCGCCGCGTTCGAGGACCAGTTCCTCCACGCCGCCGCCGACGGTGACTTCGTCGGCATGCAGGTCTACAGCTGCGCCCGCATCGGGCCGGACGGACCCGTCGCCCCGCCCGCCGACCTGGTGACCCAGGCCCACATGGAGTACCGGCCGCAGGCGCTCGGCGCGTCGGTCCGCCGGGTGCGCGAGGTCCTACCCGGCACGCCGATCTACATCACCGAGAACGGGATCGCGACCGCCGACGACGCGCAGCGGATCGCGTACACCGAGGGCGCGCTACGCGGCCTCGGTGAGGCGATCGCGGACGGCGCCGACGTGCGCGGCTACTTCCACTGGAGCCTGCTGGACAATTTCGAGTGGTTCTCGGGTTACGCGCCCACGTTCGGCTTGATCGCCGTCGATCGAACGACGTTCATCCGGACGCCGAAGCCGAGCCTGTCGTGGCTCGGCGAGGTCGCCCGCCGCAACGCCGTCTGAGCCGCCCGAACGCTCAGCTGCGGGGGAAGATCTCGGTCTCGGGGCGCTGCATGTACTCCATGGCCGCGGTGAACTCCGGGTCGGTCCACCGCCGCTCCAGCTCCTCGGGCGTCACGTCCTCGATGCGCGTCTGGATCCACCACACGTTGCCGAACGGATCGCGCACCCGCCCGACCAGGTCACCGAACGCCAGATGGGTGACCTTCGAGATCGAGACGCCTCCCGCCTCGACGGCCCGGCGGTGCACGGCGTGGGCGTCCTCGACGTACAGCCGGAGGAACGCGGGCGTCGCCGGCCAATGCTCGGGGCTGTCGAAGAGCATCACGACCGCGTCGCCGATGCGTACCTCCGCGTGCCCGATCAGCCCTCGATCGTCGACCACCCGGCCGAGTTCCTCGGCGCCGAACGCCTCTCGCAGGTAGTCGATGACCCCAGCCGTGTCGCGGGAAATGATCCACGGCGTGACGGTCGTGTACCCCTCGGGGATCGCCTTGACAGACATTCCGGTGGCTCCTCTGTGGTCGGTAAGGTACTACCGAGGCTAGGCCTCGTTCCGGCCACTTTCTGACCTAAATCGGCACGGGCTCCGTCCGACCCCGCCGCCCGCTGATTCGGCCCCGGCGGCTCGCCCGATACGCCACACTCGACACGGCTCGCGGGCATTCGTCGAGGAGGAACCGCATGAGGGTGACCCGGCACCGCCTGATCCTCGGAACGCTGGTCGCGCTGCTCCTCACCACGTTCGCCACCGACCCAGCGGCCCGCGCCGCGGACGGCGGCACGTTCTCGCTGCTCACCTACAACGTGGCCGGGTTACCCGAGCCACTGTCGAGCAGCGAACCGGCGACCAACACGCCGCTGATCGGCACCCGGATCCGGCCTTTCGGCGTCGTCAACGTGCAAGAGGACTTCAACTACCACGCGGCGCTCTACCGGGCCGACAACCATCCGCACCGGACCCCCACCAGCGGTGGCGTGCCGTTCGGCAGCGGCCTCAACACGCTCTCCCGGTATCCGATCAGCGGGCTCACCCGGGTCAAGTGGACGCGGTGCAACGGCTTCGACTGCCTGACGCCGAAGGGGTTCACGCTGCTCCGGGTCCAGCTGGCCGACGGCGTCCTGCTCGACCTGTACAACGTGCACGCGAACGCCGGGAGCACCGACGCCGACCTGGCCGCCCGCCGCGCGAACCTCGCCCAGCTCGGCGCGTTCATCGTCGCGCGTTCGGCAGGCAACGCGGTGATCGTCGCCGGTGACACCAACACCCGCTACACCCGGACCGGCGACACGATCCGCGAGCTGGTGGCCACCGCCGGCCTCACCGACGCCTGGGTCGAGCTGGAGCGGGGCGGATCGCCGCCCGCGCTCGGCGCACCGGCCCTGACCTGCGACCCGGCGGCCGTCACCGACGCGTGCGAGGTCGTCGACAAGGTCCTCTACCGGTCGAGCGCGCGGCTGACCGTGGCCGCGGTCGACTACGCGAACGAACATCCCGCGTTCGTCCGGGACGACGGTCAGCCGCTCTCCGACCACTATCCGCTGCGGACGACGTTCCGCTGGGTGCTCAGCGCGCGCCGGGAATGACCAGGCCCGACTCGTACGCCACGACCACGGCCTGGGTGCGGTCGCGCAGGCCGAGCTTGGCGAGCACCCGGCTGACGTGCGACTTGACGGTCTCCTCGCCGACCACGAGGCGGGCGGCGATCTCCGGGTTCGACAGTCCCTCGGCGATGAGCCGGAGTACCTCGGTCTCGCGGGCGGTCAGCGTGCGGACCGCCGGATCCAGCTCCCGGCGCCGCTTGCGTCCGCGGGCGAACTCCGCGATCAGCCGCCGCGTCACGGTCGGGGCGAGCAGCGCCTCCCCGGCGGCGACGACCCGGACCGCGTCGAACACCCGCTCCGCGGTCGCTTCCTTGAGGAGGAATCCGCTGGCGCCGGCGTCCAGAGCGTCATAGACGTGCTCGTCGAGGTCGAACGTCGTCAGGATCAGGACGCGCGGCGGCCGACGGCCGGCGAGAACCCGACGAGTCGCCTCGATGCCGTCCGTGCCCGGCATCCGGATGTCCATCAGCACGACGTCGGGCTGCAGTTCGCCGCAGACCCGCACGGCCTGCTCCCCGTCGGCGGCCGAGCCGACCACGGCGAAGTCGGGCTGGGTGGAGAGCAGGACCTCGAACGCCGTCCGCACGACCTCCTGGTCGTCGACCACAACAAGGCGGATCGCCGTCACCCGGTGTCTCCCTTCGTCGGCAGCACCGCCTCGACGAGGAAGCCACAGCCCGGCGCGGCACCGGCCGTGACCTGGCCACCGACCACCGCGGCGCGTTCCCGCATGCCGGTCAGGCCGTGCCCGTGGCCGGGCTGCGGCGCCGGCCCGGGTCCGTTGTCGTAGACGCGCACGACGAGTTCCTCGCCGTGATAACGCAGTTCGACGTCGACCGCGGCGCCGACGGCGTGCCTGCGGGCGTTGGTCAGCGCCTCCTGGACGATCCGGTAGGCCGCGAGCTCGACGCCGGGGTCGAGCGACTGCACCGCGCCGCTGACGATCAGCCGCACACCGCCGCCGAGGCCCGCGTCCCGTGCCTCGTCGAGCAGCGTGTTGAGCTGGTGGAGGCCGGGTTGCGGCTCCAACCCGGAGTCCGCGTCGACGTCTTCGCGCAGCACGCCGAGCAGCCGCCGCATCTCGGTCAGCGCGGTCCGTGCGGTGTCGCCGATCGCGGTGAGCCGGCGCGCGCCGTCGGGCGGCAGACCCGGAGTGGCGAGGCGGGCGGCCTCCGCCTGCAGCGCGATCATCGTGATGTGGTGCGCGACCACGTCGTGGAGCTCGCGGACGATGCGGGCGCGCTCACCGCGGGCGGCGAACTCCAGCAGCGAGGCGGCGGCCGACTCTTCCGCGGCGCGGTGACGACGGTGCTCGTCGCGCTGCCGCCGCGCCGCTCCCGCCGCGGTCGCCAGCGCGGCAATCGCGAGGAGGACGAGCGCGACGGGCCGTCCGCCGGGCCGGTCGAGCGCCACCGGCACCGCGGCGTACACGACGAACGGCAGCACGAGCGGCGCGGCGATCCGGAGTGGACGCCGGTACCCGGCCGCGGCGTAGAGCACGGCCGGCGCGCAGGCCCCGGCGACCGTGACGGGATACGAGACCAGCAGGCCGGACAGCGTCGCCGCGGCCGACAACAGGGCGGCCGCGGCGGGCCAGAGCCGCACCAGCGCGACCGGCGCCACCCCGGCCAGCGCGACGAGCGCGGCGAGCGCCAGCGGCGGCCGATCGAAGGCACGCCACACGGCCTCGGTCGCCGCCACCGCGCCGAGCGCCACCGCCAGGGCCGCCGGGCCTCCTCGCCTCACCTCCGCATTGTGTCCGGCCCGGAGGGCGGTGTCGTCCGTCCCGGCGGGGATGCGCGCCCCCCACACGAGGGAGAACCGCGCGCGGGAAAGACCCCACTGCGCCGGGACGCGCCCGGCGCCGTGCAGCTCCTAACCTCCCGGCATGGAACCCACGATCCCCGGCACGGAACCGACCATCGAGGTGCGCGCGCTGCGGAAGCGGTACCGGTCGACGGTCGCGGTGGACGGCCTCACGTTCACCGTCCGGCCCGGCGAGGTGACCGGCTTCGTCGGACCGAACGGTGCCGGCAAGTCGACGACGATGCGGCTGATCCTCGGGCTCGACGCGCCCGACGCGGGCGAGGCCCTGATCAACGGCCGCCCGTACCGCTCGTTACGGACGCCGCTCACACACGTCGGCGCGCTGCTGGACGCAGCTGCCCTGCACCCGGGCCGGCGAGGCCGCGACCATCTGCTGTGGCTGGCGCACACCAACGGGCTCGGCAAGCGGCGAGTGTCCGAAGTGCTCGACCAGGTGGGGCTGGCTCCGGCGGCCCGCCGCCGGGCGGGTGGCTACTCGCTCGGCATGCAGCAGCGGCTGGGGATCGCTGCGGCGCTGCTCGGCGACCCGCCGATCCTTCTGTTCGACGAGCCGGTCAACGGGCTCGACCCCGACGGCATCGTCTGGATCCGGGGCCTGCTGCGATCGCTGGCCGCGGAAGGTCGCGCGATCCTGGTCTCCAGCCACCTGATGAGTGAGCTGGAGGAGATCGCCGACCACCTCGTCGCGATCGGCCGCGGCCGGGTGGTGGCCGACACCAGCGTGGCCGAGCTCCTGGCGACGGCGTCGAAAGGCCGGGTCGAGGTCACGACCGCACGGCGGGCCGACGCCACGCGCGTGCTCGCCAACGCGGGCGCGACCGTCACGGTCGCCGGTGCCGAGACGATCGTCGTCGAGGGCCTGCCGGGCGACCGCGTCTCGGCGCTGCTGTCCGACGCCGCGATCCCGTTCAGCGAACTGCGGCGGCACCGCGCGTCGCTGGAGGCGGCGTACATGGACCTGACCCGCGCGGCGATCGAGTACGCGCCCGGCACCGAGAAGAGCGTCCGGTGAACGCCCGCGAGTCGTTCGGCGGCCTGCTGCTGGCCGAGTGGACAAAATTCCGCTCGGTGACGCGGTGGATGGTCACGCTCGTCGGCGCGATCGCGCTCACCGTCGGCCTGAGTTACCTGGCCGCGTCCGGCAACCAGACCGACATCAACCGGTCCACCGACATCTTCTCCGGACCGCTCGGCGACCCGGTGTCCGACTCGTTCTACTTCGTCCACCAGCCGGTCACCGGGGACACCACGCTGACCGTCCGGGTCGCGTCGCTGCGGCTCCCATCGGACGACCGGACCGCGGGCGGGCTGACCCGGCTGAACGATCCGAGCCCGTTCGCGTCGCCGGCCGCGGGCCTGATGGTCAAGGACGGGACGCGCCCGGGCTCCTCGTACGCCGCGCTGGCGCTGACCCCGTCGCGCGGCGTCCGGCTCCAGTGGGACTTCGACGGTGACCGCCGGGGCAGCGGAAGCAGCGGTCCGCGCTGGCTGCGGCTGGTTCGCTCCGGGGACACGCTGACCGGGTACGAGTCGGCCGACGGCGTCCGGTGGGAGAGGGTCGGGACGGCGTCGCCGAAGAGCCTGCCGTCCACCGTCGAGGTCGGCTTCTACGTGTCGTCGCCGCCTGCGGTCTTCACCGAGCGGGGCGGCGGCAGCTCGTCGGTGGGCATGACCACGACCGTCGCGTCGGCCACGTTCGACAACGTGCGGCTCGACAACGGGGCGGCCTGGCGCGGGGACCAGATCGGCCAGCCGGCGATCGCGGCGAAGGACGGTCCTCCCAGCGGACAGTTCTCCGAGCGAGGCGGCGCGTTCGCGGTGACCGGCACCGGCAAGGTCGGCCCGGATCCGCCCGACGACGACATGGTCGAGGCCGCGCTGATCGGCGTCGTCGCCGGTGTGATGGCGCTCGTCGCGATCGGCGTGCTGTTCGCGACCGCGGAGTACCGCCGGGCCATGATCCGGGTGACGCTGGCCGCGACGCCGCGCCGCGGCCGGGTCCTGGCCGCGAAGGCGCTGGTCCTCGGCGTCACGTCGTTCCTCGCCGGGCTGATCGGGGTGCTCGGGTCGTTCCTCCTCGCGATACCGGTCCTGCGGTCGCACGGGTTCACGCCGCCCGCCTTCCCCGAACCGTCGCTGAGTGACCCCGCCGTGCTGCGGGCGATCGTGCTGACCGCGGCGTTCATGGCCGGGGTCGCGCTCGTCGGGCTCGGGATCGGGATGCTGCTGCGGCACACCGCCGCGGCGATCACGGTCACGATCACGCTGGTGCTGCTGCCGCTGATCGTCGGGATGATCCTGCCCGGCAGCTCCCCGAAGTGGCTGATGTACACCACGCTGGCCGGCGGGCTGGCGACCCAGCGCGCCAAACCACCGACGATCACGCTCGCTGAGCCGTGGGCCCTGATCGGCCCGTGGGCCGGGATCGGCGTCGTCGCGGCCTGGACCGCGCTGACGCTCGGGCTGGCCTGGTGGCGGCTGCGGACGCGGGACGCGTGATGCGCGCGGCGCACGCCGAGTGGACGAAGCTGCGGACGCTGCCGAGCACGGGATGGCTACTGCTGCTCGCCGTCGCGGGCACGGTGGGCCTCGGCCTCGCGATCACCGCGTCGCTGGACTACGCGCACTGCGACCGGCCCTGCACGCTCGACACCCCGGAGCTGTCGCTGGCGGGCGTGCGCCTGGGGCAGCTCGGGGTGCTGGTCCTCGGGGTCCTGGCGACGACCGCGGAGTACAGCACGCGCACGATCCGGCCGACGCTGCTGACCGTGCCGCGACGGTTCCCGGTCGTGCTCGGCAAGCTCGGCGTCCTCGCGGTGCTCGGGTCGGCCGCCGGTGTCCTGGCGGTCGCGGGTTCGCTGGCCGCCGGGCGGGCCGTGCTGCCCGGCAACGGGTTCACCACCGCGCACGGGTTCCCGCCGCTGTCGCTCGCCGACGACGCCACCCGGCGAGCGGCCCTCGGCACCGTGCTCTACCTCGGTCTGGTGACGCTGCTCGGCGCCGGGCTGGGCCTCCTTCTGCGCGACACCGCGGGCGCGCTCACGGCGTCGCTCGCCCTGCTCTACGGGGCGCCGGTCGTCGCGCTGTTCGTCAGCGACCCGTACTGGCAGCACCGCATCCACCGGTACGCGCCGATGGACGCGGGGCTGGTCATCCAGTCGACCCGGAACCTCGCCGCCGAGCACATCGGACCGTGGGCCGGGCTCGGCGTGCTGGCGGCGTACGCCGGTGCCGCGGTCGTCGCGGGCGCGATCGTCTTTCAGCTGCGGGACGCCCGCTGAACTCCGCCGCTAGCGGTTCAGGGGATCGCGCGGCAGTCCGAGGATGCGCTCGGCGATCACGTTGCGGCTGATCTCGGACGTCCCGCCCGCGATCGTCATCGCGCGGGAGTAGAGGTATCCGATCGCGAGCGCGGGGTCGGAACCGTCGACGGCCGCCGGCCCGGCGAGCCGCAGCGCCAGTTCGCCGATCGACTGCGCGAGCTCGGCGCCGACCAGCTTCGTCAGCGCGCCCTCGATGCTCGGTTCGCTGCTGCCCGCGACCGCACGCACGACCATCCGCAGGTTGAGCAGCCGGGTGGTCTGCTCGACGGCCGCGAGCCGACCGGCCTCGCGCACCAGCCCGGCGTCGGTGACGCCGTACTTCTCGATCGCGGTCACGAGCGCGGCCGCACCGGCGCTCAGGCCGGAATCGCCGCCGATCGACACCCGCTCGTTGCCCAGCGTCGCGCGGGCGACCGTCCAGCCCGCGTCGACCGCGCCCACCACGTCCTCGTCGGGGACGAAGACGTTGTCGAAGAACACCTCGTTGAACATCGCCTCGCCGGTGATCTCCCGCAGCGGGCGCACTTCCACGCCGGGCGCGGTCAGGTCGATCACCATCGCGGTGATCCCCTGGTGCTTCGGCACGTCCGGGTCGGTGCGCACGGTCGCCAGGCCCCGGTTGCAGTACTGGGCGCCGCTCGTCCACACTTTCTGGCCGGTGACCCGCCACCCGCCGTCGACGCGCAGCCCGCGCGTCTGCACGGCCGCGGCGTCCGACCCGGCGCCGGGCTCGCTGAACAGCTGGCACCACACGAGGTCGCCGCGCAGGCTCGCCGGGATCCAGCGCTCGACCTGCTCCGGCGTCGCGTGCTGGCTGATCGTCAGCGTCACCCAGCCGCCGATGCCGAGCCGCGGCACGCGGACGCCGGCGAACTCCTGCTCGATCACCAGCTGCTCGACCGGACCCGCGGCCCGGCCCCACGGCTTCGGCCAGTGCGGCACCAGGTAGCCGGAGTCGACGAGCAGCCCGCGGCGGGCCTCCGACGGCGCTTCCCGGTACGAGGCGACGAACGTCCGCGCCTCCGAGCGGTACGTCTCGGCCTCCGGCGGCAGGTCCACCGCGTACTCGCGTCGCACGCCGGCCAGCGCCGCCGCCGCGACGTCGTCCTCGGCCGCGGCGACCGGGCCCCACAGTGCCGCGAGCGTGACCGCGCGCCGCAGGTAGAGGTGCGCGTCGTGCTCCCAGGTGAAGCCGATGCCGCCGAGAATCTGGATGTTCTTCTGCGCGGTGAACTGGTAGGCGCTCAGCGCGATCGCGGCCGCCACCGCCGACGCCAGGTCGGCCTGCGCCGGATCGCCGGCGGCCGCGCGGGCGGCGTCCCAGGCCGCGGCGGTCGCGGTCTCGGCGGCGACGAGCATGTCGGCCAGGTGGTGCTTCACGGCCTGGAAGCTGCCGATCGTGCGCCCGAACTGCTCGCGAACCTTCGCGTACTCCAGCGCCATCGCGAGCGTCGCGTGGGCACCCCCGGCGGCTTCGGCGGCGGCCAGCGCCCGCCCGATGCGCACCGCGACCCGCGCCGCCCCGGGGAACACCGGCCCACGGGCCCCGGACACCTCGATCCGCGCCGCCCCCAGCGACGGATCGAGCCCCGGAGCCGGCGTGACCGTCACGTCCGCGGTCGGCAGCAACGCCAGGTCGTCGTCGCCGACCCGCACCAGGACGTGGTCGGCCCACACCGCGCCAGGCACCGGACCGACCACCCCGGACAGCGCGCCACCCGAGAAGTCCAGCGCACCGGCCAGGCCCAGGACGACGATCCCCGACCCGTCGGCGAGCGGCCGCAGCACCGCGTCCTTCACGTCGTCGGGAGCCAGCGCGTCCAGCACCGCACCAGCGGCCACCGCGGGCAGGAACGGCCCCGGCGCGGGCACCGCGCCGAGCTGCTCGGCGACCACGGCCAGCTCCGGCAGGCCGGCGTCCGAACCGCCGTATGCGTCCGGAATGGCCAGTCCGGTCCAGCCGAGGTCGGCGATCTGCTTCCACGCGACCGGCGCGCTCGCCGTGTCGGTGAGCGCCTGCCGGGTGGCCAGGCGCAGGTTCTGCGCCTCGGCGAACGACCGGACGACGTCGGCTAGTTGACGGTGATCGTCAGAAAGTGCGATGGCCACGGACGAACAGTAGAACGCGTTCTGTTCACCGGTCTATACGCCTCACTGGATCCGCCGGTCGTGACCGGTCCAGGCCTGCTCGCGCAGGACGTACTTCTGCACCTTCCCGGTGGACGTCTTGGGCAGGTCGCCGAACGTCACGTGCTTGGGTGCCTTGAACCGGGCCAGCCGCCCGCGGACGTGCTCGATCAGCTCGTCGGCGGTCACCGACGCGCCGTCCCGCACCGTGACGTACGCGGCCGGAACCTCGCCCCACCGCTCGTCCGGCACCGCGATCACCGCGACCTCCAGCACCGCCGGATGGTCCATGATCACCTGCTCGACCTCGACCGACGCGATGTTCTCCCCGCCGGAGATGATCACGTCCTTCGAGCGGTCGCGCAGCTCGACGTACCCGTCCGGGTGCACGACCCCGATGTCCCCGGTGCGGAACCACCCGTCCGGCGCCGCGGCGGCCGTGGCCTCCGGATCGTCGAGGTACCCGAGCATCACGTTGTTGCCCCGCAGCGCGATCTGCCCGGTCGTCCGCCCGTCCGCAGGCACGTCGGCGCCGTCGTCGCCGATCACCCGGGCGGTGCAGGAGATCATGTTGCCCACGCCCTGCCGGGCCTTCATCCGGGCCTGCGCGTCCGCGTCCAGCGTGTCCCACTCCGGACGCCAGTCGCAGATCATCGCCGGGCCGTAGGTCTCGGTGAGTCCGTAGAGGTGGGTGACCTCGAAGCCCAGCTCGCTCATCCGGCGCAGGATCGCCGGCGACGGTGGTGCCCCGCCGGTGGCCACCCGCACCCGGTGCCCCGCGGGCAGCGGCGCGGCCTCCCTCGCGTACGCGATCATCGTCAGGACGGTCGGCGCGCCGTTCAGGTGCGTCACGCCCTCCTCGCGGATCAGCCGCCAGACCTCGGCGGGATCCAGCTTCGGCAGGCAGACGTGCGTGGCCGCGGCCGCGGTCACGGCCCAGGGAAAGCACCAGCCGTTGCAGTGGAACATCGGCAGCGTCCACAGGTGCACCGCGCTCGGCGTCAGCAGCGTGTGCCCGGCCATCGCCACCGACTGCAGGTAGGCGCCGCGGTGGGAGTACATAACGCCTTTGGGGCGGCCGGTGGTGCCGGACGTGTAGTTGATCGAGAGGAGCGCGCGCTCGTCCTCCGGAGTGCGGTGGTGCGGGTGGGCGCCGGTGAGCAGCGCCTCGTACTCCGCTCCGGCGCGGATCCGGTGCGGCGGTGTGTCCAGGCCCGCGAACACCGTGTCGACCAGCGCGTCGAACGACGGGTCGTGGATCAGCACCGCCGCCCGCGAGTGCTCGAGGAGGTACCGCACCTCGGTCGCCGACAGCCGGGTGTTGATCGCGACCAGCGGCGCACCGGCCCACGGCACGCCGAAGTTGGCCTCCAGCAGCACGTGCGTGTTCGGCGCCAGCACCGCGACCGGGCGGCCGCACGCGAGCGGCGCCACCGCACCGGCCAGCCGCGTGCAGCGTTCGTGCAGTTGGGCGTAGGTCCACCGGTGCGGGCCGTCGACGACGCCGATCCGGTCGCCGTGCGCCGCGGCGGCGCGGTCGAGGTACGCGGTAGGGGTCAGCGGTTCGTACGAGAGCGCGGGGTGAGCCACGGGTCCCACCCTGGCCCGCTGCTCACCCCGGCGCAATCTCAGTGCGTCTCAGTTCGCCGGCAGGCCCAGCGTCTTGAGCTCCAGGTACTCCTGGAACCCGTGGACGCCGTTGCGCCGCCCCAGCCCGCTCTGCTTCGAACCGCCGAACGGGCTGGTCAGCCCGAAGTGCTGGCCGCCGTTGATGTTGGCGCTACCGGTGCGCAGGCGCAGCGCCACCTTCAGCGCCCGGTCCTCGTCGGCGCTGCTGACCTGGCCGGACAGACCGTAGATCGAGTTGTTCGCGATCGCGATCGCCTCGTCCTCGGTGTCGTACGGTATGACGCACAGCACCGGCCCGAAGATCTCCTCCTGGGCGACCTGCGAGTCGGGGTCGACGTCCGCGAGCAGCGTCGGCTGTACGTAGTAACCGGTGGGGAACTCCGGCGGGACACCACCGCCGGTCACCAGACGCGCGCCGGAGTCGATCCCGGACGCGATCAGCCCGAGCACCTTGTCCCGCTGCCCGGCGCTGATCTGCGGGCCCTGGAGCTTCGACGGGTCCCACGGGTCGCCGACCGGGAAACCCTCCATCGTGGCCTGCAGGATCGCCAGGCCCTCCTCGTACCGGGACCGCGGCAGCAGGATCCGGCTCGGCAGCACGCAGCTCTGCCCGGACATGACGCAGGCCAGCGTCGCGGCCATCGGCAGTGCCGCGGTCAGGTCCGCGTCGTCGAGCACCACGTGCGCGGACTTGCCGCCGAGTTCGAGCAGCGTGCGTTTCACGGTCGCGGCGCCGGCGGCGAGGATCGCGCGGCCGGTGGCGGTGGAGCCGGTGAACGTGATCATGTCGACCCGCGGGTCGGCCGAGAGCGCCGCGCCGACCTCGTTGGCGTTCGAGGTGACGACGTTGAGGACACCGGCCGGGATGTCGGTCTCCTCGGCGACGATCCGGCCCAGCTCACTACCCGCCCACGGGGTCAGCTGTGCGGGTTTGAGGACGACCGTGTTGCCGGCCATCAGCGCCGGG
This sequence comes from Cryptosporangium aurantiacum, assembly GCF_900143005.1. Taxonomy (NCBI): domain Bacteria; kingdom Bacillati; phylum Actinomycetota; class Actinomycetes; order Cryptosporangiales; family Cryptosporangiaceae; genus Cryptosporangium; species Cryptosporangium aurantiacum. The sequence goes on along the minus strand of NZ_FRCS01000009.1, from coordinate 24,214 downwards.
GTGGTCTCGGCGATGTTCAGGTAGAACGGCACGTTCCACGGGGTGATCGCGCCGACGACGCCCACCGCGTCCCAGTGGATCAGCCGCCGGGTCTGGCCGCCGATCGCGTCGTGCAGACCGGTGTCCTCCAGGTACTCGAATTTCCGGCCGAGCTCGGCCCAGTGGGCGACTTCCTCGATCGGGCTCTCGATGTGGGCGCCGGTGAGGCTGACCGGGCAGCCGACCTCGGTGACCGTGATCCGGCGTAACTGCTCCTTGTTGCGCTCGAGCGCGGCGTGCAGCTGCGTCAGGCAGTGGTAGCGGAACTCGACGTCACGGGACCACTCGGTGGTGTCGAACGCCCGCCGTGCGGCGCCGACGGCGCGCGCCATGTCGTCGACCGTGCCGTCGGTGACCTGACCGGCGACCTGTTCGCTCGCGGGGTGGATCACGTCGAACATCGCACCGCTGCCGGTGAGCTGGAGCTCACCGTCGATCAGCATCCGCGGGTCACCGGCGAGGACGCCGCTGTCGCTCTGCACGGTTGTCATACCGAACATCCCTCCTGACGGGGTGGACTCATTGAGCGAACGAGATCCCGCCGTTGACGGGATAGGTCTGGCCGGTGATCCAGGACGCGTGCCCGCTGGCCAGGAACACGGTCAGCGCTGCGGCGTCCTCGGGCAGGCCGGGACGGCGGACGGCGTAGCGCCGCAGGAGTTGCTTGGCGTGCGGGTTGTCCGGATCGGCCCACAGTCCCTCGGTGGCTTCGGTCCGCATCGTGCCGAGCGCGATCGTGTTGACCGTGATCCCGTACCGGCCGGTCTCGACGGCCAGCGCCCGCGTCAGCCCAGCCGCGCCGGCCTTGGACGCGGCGTAGGCGGCCATGTTCGCCTCGCCCGTGCGTCCGGAATCGGAGCTGATCGTTATCACCCGGCCCCAGCCCCGGTCGATCATCCCGGGCAGCACCGCGTGCGTGCAGTGCAGGACGCCGTACAGGTTGACCCGGAAGAACGGTTCCCAGTCCGACGGCCGGGTGTCGACGAACCGCCCGAGGCCCGCGAATCCTTCCGCGCCGGCGTTGCCGGCGTTGTTCACCAGGATGTCGACGTCGTCGAGCGCGGCGATCGCGTCGGTCACCGCGTCGTAGTCGGTGACGTCGAACGCGGCCGCGGTGCCGCCGATCTCGTCGGCGACCTCCTGTGCGCGCTCGATCCGCAGGTCGTTGACGATCACGTCCGCCCCGGCCGCGGCCAGCCCGTGGACGATGCCCCGGCCGACGCCCTGACCGGCGCCGGTGACCAGCGCGCGCCTGCCCTTGAGTTCAAGGCCGAAGGTCATGGTCCCGACGTTACAGTAAGTCTTTCCGCAAAAAGCCGCTTCTGGCTCGGAAGTGCGCCCGTGCTACGTTCGCCGAGGTCGGGGGGCGATCGCACCGAAACGGCGTGATCCGCCCCCGCCCGAACGACGATCCGTCCAGGGGTGTGGCATGCCGGTGACGGTCACCGACCTACTGGGCCTTCCGCAGCTCGATCTGCGTCTGGTCACCGGCGATCCCGGTGCGGTCGTCCGCTGGGCCCACGCGGTGGAGCTGGTCGATCCGACGCCCTGGCTGGCGGGCGGCGAGCTGGTTCTCACCACCGGCCTCCGGCTCCCCCGCGCCACCCAGGCGCAGCGGGACTACGTCGACCGGCTGGCCGACACCGGGGTCACCGGGATCGGGTTCGGGACCGGGCTGGGCCACGCCCGGATGCCGGCCGCGCTGGCCGGGCAGTGCGAGGCTCGCGGGCTGGTGCTGCTGGAGGTGCCGCTCCCGACGCCGTTCCTCGCGATCATCCGGGCGGTGGCCGACGCGCTGGCCCGGGAGCGCACCGCGTCCGTGCAGCGTGTGCTGTCCGCGCAGCACCGGATCACCCGGTCGGCGCTGAACGGCGGGATCACCGGCATCGTCCGCGGCCTGGCCAAGGCGCTGGACGCCGGGGTCGTCGTGGCCGACGTCCACCAGACCGTGCTCGCCGCCGCACCCGGCGACGGCACCGCACTACTCACCCGCGTCCGCGCCGAGCTGGGCACCCGCGCCCGCACGCCGGGCCCGCTGGGGTTGAGCGCCTCCGACGAGGACGGCCACCTGGTGATCCAGTCGCTCGGTGCGGGCGGGACGCGGCGGGGCTGGCTCGCGGCCGCCACCCGCCAGGAACTCGACCACGTCGACCAGCTGCTGCTCACCCACGCGGCGTCGCTGCTGGCGTTGGAGCTCGAACGGCCGCGGGAGGTCGTCGAGGCGCACCGGGCGCTGCGGGCGGCGGTGCTCGGCACGCTGCTCGACGGGGGCCTGACCGCGGAGGCGGCGTCCCGGCCACTGCGTCACCTCGGGTTCGCGCCGACCGACCGAGTGGTGGCGATCCTGGTGCAGGGAAGCCGGTCGCACCTCGCCCTGGCCCAGCACGTCGCGCAGCTGCTGGACGCCGAGCCCGGCTGCCCGTACCTGCTCACTGGCCGGCCGGACGGCGTCGTCGTCGTGGTGCGGGCCGCCGACCAGGAGACCGTCGTCGACGCCGTCAGCGCCGCCGACCTCACGCTCGGCATCAGCGGCGGCACCACCGCCGCCGGCCTGCCCGCGGCCGTCCGCGCGGCCGGGTACGCGGCGGCGACCGCGCGCACCGCGCGCCGCCGGGTCGCCCGGTTCGGCGAGCTACGGCTGCCCGCCCTGTTCGCCGACGACGCGGTCCACGGCGCGGTGACGCACCTGGCCGACGACCTGCTGGCGCCGCTGCAGGACCACCCGGAGCTGATCCGGTCCCTGGACGTCTTCCTCAACCACAACGGGTCGTGGGAGACCGCGTCCCGGGCGCTCGGCGTGCACCGGCACACGCTGCGGCACCGGATCGCGCGGGTCGCCGAACTCACCGGCCTGGACCTGGACTCCGCCCAGGACCGCGCCGCGCTCCTGCTCGCGCTGCTCTCCCGGCAGCGCTGACCGATCACGACCGGAAGCGGCTCACCAGGCTCTGCAGCTGCGTGGACATGCTCGCGAGCTGTTCGGCCGAGCGCCGGGTCTCGGTGACCGTGGCGCTCGTGGTCTGCGCCGCCGCGGCGACCCCGGCGATGCTGCCCGCGATGCTCGCCGAACCCGCCGACGCCTCGGCGATCGACCGGCTCATCTCGTTCGTGGTCGCGGTCTGCTCCTCGACCGCGCTGGCGATCGTCATCTGGTAGTCGTTGATCTTCGCGATGATCTCCGAGATCTGCTCGATCGCGACGACCGCGCTGCTGGTGTCGGCCTGAATGGCTTCCACCCGCTTGGAGATGTCCTCGGTCGCCTTCGCGGTCTCCTGCGCGAGGTCCTTCACCTCGTTGGCGACGACCGCGAAGCCCTTGCCCGCTTCCCCGGCGCGGGCCGCCTCGATCGTCGCGTTGAGCGCCAGCAGGTTCGTCTGCTCGGCGATCGACGTGATGACCTTGACGACGTTGCCGATCTCCGCCGACGACTCGCCGAGCTTGGCCACGGTCGCGTTCGTCGTGGAGGCGGCGGTCACCGCCTGCGAGGCGACGCCGGCGGCGTCGTTGGCCGACTGCGAGATCTCCCGGATCGCCGAGCCCATCTCCTCGGTGCCCGCCGCGGCGGTCTGCACGTTCCGTGACACGTCTTCGGACGCGCTGGCCAGCAGGCTGGCCTGGCTCGACGTGTCGTCCGCAGTGCCGGCGATCGACTCGGCCGAGGCTGACAGGTCCCGGGAGGAGTCGGCCAGCGTGCGGGCCGACTCCGACAGGGCGGACACCGTCTCGCGGATCGACGCGGTCGCCTCGTCGACGGCCCGCGCCGCGACCCCGACCTCGTCCCGGCCGGTCACCTCGGCGGTGCGGGTGAGGTCGCCGGCAGCGATCGCCTGGAGGACGGTGGTGACCCGTCGGAGACGGCCGACGACGGCCCGCGCCATCCACCAGGCGACGCCGACGCCGAGGAGCAGCGCGGCGACCCCGGCCACGATCAGCAGCGTCAGAACGCTGGACTTCGTCGTGCGCACCTCGTCCACGGCCGACGTGAACATGGACGTGTGTGTCTCGCCCAGCGTGGTGATGTCGGCGTCGATCTCCGTGCTCAGCGCCGTCGCCTTGTTCCATCCGACCCAGAACGCCTTCAAGTTGTTCGCGTTGGCCGCCGGAAGCATCTCGTCGTCGCGCAGGGTGTCGTACTCGGCCAACGCGGTCTCCAGCCGGGTGGCCGCCGCGTTGTTGACGCTCTTGGCCGCGGGGAAGTACGACTCGCCCAGCGTCGTCATCGTCGCGTCGATCGTCTGCAGGGTGGCCAGCTGTTTCTGGCGGAACGTCGCACTGGACATGAAGTAGTTGAGCGTGTTCAACCGTTCGCTGATCGCGAGCGCCTTCAGCTGCTGGAGCTGGGAACCCAGCGCGGCCGCGGTCCGCATCTGGTTGGACTTCGACTCGACCCGCTGCAGCCCGCTGGCGGCGAACCCCACCATCGCGATCAGGCAGACGGCCATGATCCCGACCGCCGCCAGGAACTTCATCGCGACCGGGAGGTTCGCCAGCCCACCGCCGCGGTTCGAGCGCGCCGTGTCATCCAGTGTCATCGTTGATCCGCCCCTACCCACCCGACAACATCAGATAAGCGACATATACCCGCAAAACAGTAGTTGACGCCTCTATTCAACCAGTTACCGCGCGGCCGGCCCACCCGAAGACCCCGCCGCTAACCTGAAGCCCATTCGCCAAAACGAGTCGGGTTCAGGCCTCTGAGTCACATGCCACACTGTGCAGCGTGCCGACAGATCCACTTCCCGAAGTCCCCGCCGAGCCGACCGAGCTCAGCCCCCGCGAACGCCGTCGCGTGCAGCGGATGGAGAGCCGACGACGCGAGATCCTCGGCGTCGCCGCGGAGCTCTTCGCCGAACACGGCTACGAGGGCACGAGCCTGGAGAAGATCGCCGCCGGCAGCGGCTACTCGGTCGGCGGCATCTACAACTTCTTCCCGAGCAAGGACGCCGTTTACGCCGCCGTGCTCGACCGGCACGCCGCCGCGCTGGTCGAACGGCTCGCGGCCTGCGCCGATGCCCCCGGCTCCGGAATGGACAAGCTGCTGGCGATGGCGTCCACCGCGGTCCGCACGTTGCACGAGTTCCCCGACCACGCGCGGTTCACGATCAGCTCGCTCGCGCCCGAGCGCTCGCCGACCGGTCGCGGGAACTTCCGGATGATCCTCGAGGCCTACGCGAGCGCGATCGACGAGGGGCAGCGCGACGGGACGGTGCGCGCCGGCGAGCCCCGCGACCTCGCGCAGTACGTCGGCGGCCTGGTACTCGCGCAGACCCACGTCGACATCCCGCTCGACACGTTCCTCGACGTGGCCCGGAAGGCCCTCCAGGCCTAGAGTCTGAATCTCGTTCACTCTATTGAATGAAGTTCACAAGCTGGATACAGTCGGCCCCTCATCGCTGAGGAGGGACGACGTGTCCAGGAAGCTCGACTATCCGGTCTTCGACGCCGACAACCACATGTACGAGACCACCGACGCGTTCACGAAGTACCTGCCCGAGGAGTACGCGGGCCTGGTGAAGTACGTGCAGATCAACGGCCGCACGAAGATCGCCTTACGGAACGTGATCAGCGAGTACATCCCGAACCCGACGTTCAACAAGGTCGCTCCGCCCGGCGCCCAGGAGCTCGAGTTCCGGCTCAAGAACCCGTCGTCGAAGACGAAGGCCCAGCCCGGAGACAAGGAGATCGCGCCACCGCCGCGCTACATCGAGGCGATCCCGGCGTTCTTCAACCCGGCCGAGCGGCTGGAGCTCCTGGACGAGCTCAAGATCGACCGGTCGATGATGTGGCCGACGCTGGCCAGCCTCCTGGAGGAGCGCCTGGCCGACGACCCGGACGCCACCCACGCCGTCATCCACGCGCTCAACCAGTGGATGCACGAGCACTGGACGTTCAACTTCGAGAACCGGATCTTCCCGACGCCGGTGATCACGCTGCCCATCGTGGACAAGGCGATCGCCGAGCTGGAGTGGGTGCTCGAACGCGGCGCTCGCGCCGTCCTCATCCGGCCCGCGCCCGTGCCCGACTACGGCGGACGGCGCCGCTCGCTGGCGCTGCCGGAGTACGACCGGTTCTGGAAGATCGTCCAGGACGCCGGCATCGTCGTCGGCCTGCACGCCTCCGACGACGGTTTCACCCGCTACCTCAACGAGTGGGAGGGGCACGTCGGCGAGTACGTCCCGTTCGCCAAGGGCCGTCCGTCGGCGTTCTCCGCGGTGGTCTCCGCCGAGCACCGGACGATCAAGGACCTCGTCACCTCGATCGTCACTCACGGCCTCGCGACGCGCTTCCCGGACATCCGGTTCATGCCGATCGAGAACGGCAGCGTCTGGGTCAAGCCGATGATCGACGGCCTGCGCAGCGTCTACGACCGGCGGCCGGACATCTTCGACGAGGACCCGATCGAGGCGCTGCTGCGGTCGGTGGTCTTCAACCCGTTCTACGAGGAGGACGTCGTCGGCCTGGTCGAGACCGTCGGCGTCGACCGCGTCGTCTTCGGCTCCGACTACCCGCACCCCGAGGGCATGTTCGACCCGGTCACGTTCGTCGACGAGATCGAGCCCCTGAAAGAAGAGGACAAGGCGAAGATCATGGGTGGCAACCTGGCCCGCCTGATGGGCGTCGACCCGACCGAGTCGGTGCTTGCCGCGTGAGCGACTACGAGTACCTCACGGTCGAGACGCTCGACGACGGCGCGATCGTCCGGATCCTGCTCAACCGCCCCGACCAGCGCAACGCACAGAACCGCGGCCTGCTCGTCGAGCTCAACGAGGCGTTCCTCGCCGCCGAGGCCGACGACGACGTCCGGGTCGTGATCCTCGGCGGCGCCGGGCCGATGTTCTCCGCCGGCCACGACGTCGGCTCGAAGCAGAGCATCGCGGAGGTCACGCCCGGCCCCGGCCAGCACCCGACCTGGCAGGTCAACGGCGGCAGCCGCAGCAGCGTCGAGCGGCTGTACCTGCAGGAGTGGCACTACTTCTTCCAGAACACCAAGCGCTGGCGCGACCTGCGGAAGATCACGATCGCGCAGGTCCACGGCAAGGTGTTCTCCGCGGGCCTGATGCTGATGTGGGCCTGCGACCTGATCGTCTCCGCGGACGACACCGTGTTCTCGGACGTCGTCGGGCAGCGGCTGGGCATGTGCGGCGTCGAGTACTTCGGCCACCCGTGGGAGTTCGGGCCGCGCAAGGCCAAGGAGCTGCTGCTCACCGGCGATTCGCTGACCGCGGACGAGGCGCACCGCCTGGGCATGATCAGCAAGCTCTACCCGGAGGCCGAGCTGCCGGAGAAGACGCTGGAGTTCGCGCGCACGATCGCCCGGCTGCCCACCGTCACGTCGCTCCTGATCAAGGAGTCGGTCAACCAGACCGTCGACCAGATGGGCTTCACCAACGCGCTGAACTCCTGCTTCACGCTGCACGAGCTCAACCACGCGCACTGGGCGCAGATCCACGACGACAAGTTCCCGCTCGCGCGGCCCGAGGACGGCATCGTCGACTGGCGCGCCGCGAGGACCAAATAATGGACCTCCTCGTCCGCGACCGGGCCTACGTCGTCGTCGGTGGCACCGCCGGCATGGGGTTCGCGGCGGCACGGGAGCTGGCCCACGACGGCGCGCGTCTCGCCGTCGTGGGCCGCGACGCCGGTCGCGGCACCGAAGCCGCCTCGACTCTGTCCGAGGCGGGTGCGGCCGAGGCGTTCGCGGTGGCCGCGGACGTCAGCCACCCCGGGTCGGCCGCCGCGGCGGTCACCGAGGCCGCCGAGCGGCTCGGCGGCCTCGACGGGATCGCGGTCACGACCGGCCTGATCGGACACGACCCGATCGAGGTGGACGACGAGCGCTGGACCGCCGCGTTCCAGGACGTCCTGCTCGGCACCGTCCGCAGCGTCCAGGCCGCGCTGCCCTACGTCGAACGCAAGGGCGGCACGATCGTCACCACCGCCGCCTACAGCATCCGCGCCCCGGAAATCGCCCGGCTGCCCTACGCCTCGCTCAAGAGTGGCGTCGCCACGTTCACCAAAGGCATCGCGAAGGCGTACGGGCCCCGGGGCGTCCGGGCGAACTGCGTCTGTCCGGGCGCGATCGAGACCGGCGCGTTGTCCGGACTGCGGGCCCACCTCGCGGCCGAGCGCGGCGTCCCGCCGGAGGGGGTTCTGGAGCGGGTGATGGTCGAGGAGTGGCACCTCGACGTCGCCCTGCGGCGTCCGGGCCGCCCCGAGGAGGCCGGTGAGCTGATCGCGTTCCTCCTCTCCCCACGAGCCGGTTACCTGACCGGCGCGCTGATCAACATCGACGGCGGCACGAACTTCTGAAAGGAGCCGGCTGTGGTTTCTGGGGCTTCTGGGACTTCTGGGGCTTCTGGCGCTTCTGGGGCCTCCGTAGACGACGTCCTCGACGCCCTCCGGCTGCGGTCGCTGGACGCCGGGGTCTGGCAGGGCGACTGCGTGACGACCGGCGGCCCGGCGGTGTTCGGCGGCCAGCTCATCGGGCAGGCACTGGCCGTCGCCGCCGCCGCGCACCCCGGCAAGAGCGTCCGGTCGATCCACACCACGTTCGCCCGGACCGGACGTCCGGACGCACCGGTGACGCTGACCGTCGACACGCTGCACGAGGGGCGGACGTTCGCCGGGTTGACCGTCAGCGTCGGCCAGGGTCAGCGTCGGCTGGCCCGCGCTCAACTGCTGTTGGACGCTCCGGACGACGACCTGATCCGGCACGCGTCCGCCCTACCGGACGTCCCGAAGCCCGACGAGGCGTACCCGCAGCCGCCGATGCTGGACGGCTGGGAGTACCGATTCACCGAGGACGTCGACCTCGGCGACCCGGACGCGGTGGGCCCGCCGGAGCTGCGGGTGTGGTCCCGGTTCCACACCTCGCGGCCCGGCGCCGCCCACCCGCTGCTGGCCTGGGCGAGCGTCGGTTTCCTGATCGGAACCGCGCTGCGCCCGCACCCCGGCCTCGGGCTGGCGCAGGCCCACCACACGCTCTCCACCGGCCCGGTGACCCATGCGCTGACGTTCCACGACGAGTTCGCCGCCGACGAGTGGCTGCTGCTCACGTTCCGCAGCACGTTCGCCGGCGGCGGTCGCGCCTACGGAACCGGCGAGGTCCACACCGCGGGCGGCCGCCTGGTGGCCAGCTGTTCCCAGGATGCAATGATCCGCCGCACGACCGGTCCCGGTGCACTGTGACCAAGATCGACGACGGGATGAAACGCGGATCAGTCGTGCTATAGCAGGACTGATCCGCGTTTCATTTGGCGAGCCGCGGTCAGAGAGGTTTCAGGCCCGCGCGGAGAGCGGCGGTCGCGTCCACGAGGGCCACCGCGGCGTCGTCGAACGGGTGGCGGAGGAACTCGTGGATCATCCCGTCGTACCGTTTCACGGTCACCGGTACGCCGGCCGCCGCGAGGCGCTCGCCGTACTGCTCACCCTCGTCCCGCAGCGCGTCGTACTCGGCAGTGAGGACGAACGCGGGCGGCAGCCCGGAGAGATCCGGCTCCAGCAGCGGTGACACCAGCGGGTCGAGCCGGTCCCGTGCGTCGGCGAGGTAGTGCTCCATGAACCACTCCTGCGCCTCCCGGGCCACGTTGCCGTACTGCCCGGCGAACGTGGTGATCGAGTAGTTCGTCCGCCGGAAGTCCAGGTCGGGGTAGATCAGCAGCTGGAACCGGATCCGCGGGGCCCCGGCGGCGCGGGCCTTCAGCGTGACGACCGCGGCGAGGTTGCCGCCCGCGCTGTCGCCCGCCACCGCGAGCCGCGCCGGATCCACCCCGAGTTCCGCGGCGTGCTCGGCGACCCACGTCGTCGCGGCGAACCCGGTGTCGACCTGCACCGGGAACTTGTGCTCGGGCGCGAGCGGGTAGTCGACCGACACGACGACGCTCCCCGAGCCGTTGGCCAGTGCACGCGCCAGACCGTCGTGGGAGTCGAGGTCGCCGAGCACGTACCCGCCGCCGTGGAAGAACACGACGACGGGCAGCGCGCGGTCGTCCGCAGGCACGCCCAGCGGGCGGTAGATCCGCACCGGAACGCCGTCCCCCACCGTGCGGTCGGTCACCGCGGCGACGTCCTGGCGCTCACCGGCGGACGCCGCGGTCAGCCGGCGCGCCCCGGCACGTGCCAGCTCGGGCGTGACGGTGTGGAGTCCGGCGAAGTTGACGGCGGCCAGGCGATCCAGGTGTTCCCGGACTTGAGGGTGCAGCGGCATGGCGAGGCTCTCCCGAAGGCGAAGCGGATGCGACGCGCTCGAGCCTCTGACTTGAACTATGGTTCAAGTCAAGCCGAAAGGGGGTCGGAGCGTGCGCACCGACGAACTGGACATCGCCGACGTCGCGTCGCGGACCGGTCTGACCGCGTCGGCGCTGCGCTTCTACGAGCGGCGCGGGCTGATCGAATCGAGCGGCCGCAACGGGCTGCGCCGCACCTACGACCCCGCGGTCCTGGACCGGATCACGCTCATCGGGTGCGCACGCGCGGCGGGGTTCACGCTGGCCCAGATCGCCCGGTTCCTCGTCGCGACGCCCGGCGACGACGAGCTGCGGAAGCAGATGGCGGCGAAGGCGCACGCGCTGGAGGAGGACATCGCTCGCCTCACACGGATGCGCGACAGCCTCCGCCACGCCGCGACCTGCACCCACACCCCGCTGGTCGCCTGTCCCGAGTTCAAGTCCCGCCTGGAGGCCGACGCCCCCTGAAACCTACCGGTGCTGGGCCTTGCGTGGTGCGATGCGGCCACCGCTGCCCGCCGACCACTCACCGGCCAGGTTCAGGCTCCACGACGTCTCCGGGGTGACCACGAGAACGTCGTGCCCACCGCGGTCGACGAGCTCGGCGGTGCCGTAGACCCGGAGGTACCGCGGTGTCCACGGGTTCGTGGACGCGAGGTCGTCGATGACCAGCGCGACCAGCTCGTTGCCGTCGCGCACGTTGCGCGCGCGGCGGGTGTTCGTCGGGTCGTAGCCGCCGATGACAAAACGCTCGCCGTCGAACTCGTAGCCGACCGGCACGACGTCGGGCTGCCCACCGGAGGAGACCGTGGCGATGCGGGCGAGCCGCTGCGAGCGGATGTACGTGACCTCTTCGTCCGTGAAGTTCATGCCCTGGATAGTACATGGGATGAACTGTCTGGCACCTGTACGATGAGCGCCGTGGCCGAGAACACCGACGCGCTCGCGTTGATCCAGCTCTCCGGGCTGGTGCAGGGCACGTTCGCGCGGGTCGCGGAGCGTCACGACCTGACGGCGGTGCAGGGGCGGCTGCTCTGCGTCCTGGCCCAGCAGCCGCGCGGCATGGCCGAGCTCGCCCGCCTCTTCGGGGTCGGTAAGGCGAACCTGACCGGGCTGGTCGACCGGGCGGAACAGCGCGGCCTGGTCGAACGCTCGGTGGTTCCCGGTGATCGCCGCGCGGTGCAGGTAGTGCTCACCGAGGACGGACGACGCTCGGCACGCGCGTTCCACAGCGAGGTCACCGGCGAAATCGCCGGTCTGCTGGAGCCGCTGTCACCGGCAGCGCGCGCCGGCTTCCGCGAGGCCGCGGTCACGATCGCCGACGCCGCGGCCCACCCCGGCGCCTGGGGCCCCGCCCGCCCCTGCTGACCCGCCGGCCCGAGAGCCCGGCGACCCTGACGGCCCGGCGAACCCGGCTAGCGGCCTGCGCGGATCTCGATGCGCTCGGCGGGGCGTGCGATCCGGATCGGACCGTCGAACTCACCGGCGGCGGCCGCGCGATTGGCGTCCAACCAGGCCTTGTCGCGCGTGGGCAGATGGGTCAGCAGCAGCGCACCGACGGCCGCTTCGGCCGCCACGCGGCCGGCCTCGCGGCCGCAGAGATGGCCGTGCGGTCCGGGATCGGGTTCCGCCAGCGTCGCCTCCGCCACCAGCAGGTCGACGCCGCGCGCCAGGTCGATCAGCGCCGGGGTCATCCCGGTGTCACCGGTGTAGGCCAGGGCGCTGTCCGGGCCGAGCACGCGGATGCCGCAGTTCGGGGCCGCGTGCCGCAGCTCGACCAGCGTGATCGTGCAGTCCCCCACCGTGACGACGTCACCCGGCGAGTACTCCCGGACGTCGAAGGCCACCTCGAACGCGCGGTCCAGGATCGGCGTCGAGGCGACCGGGAACAGCCCGGCCCACCGGCGCAGCAGGTCACCGCTCCCGGCCGGGACGTAGAGCGGCACCGGCCGGAACTCCCCGGCCGTCTCGAAGCCGAGGCCAGGGAAGTGCGCCAGCCGGTTGAGCAGCGACTTCCCGATCGGCAGCAAGTCGTAGCAGTGGTCGCTGTGCAGGTGGCTGAGGATCACCGCATCCAGGTCGACGGCGGGCAGGATGCCGCTGAGCGCGGTGGCGATGCCCGGTCCGCAGTCCAGCAGCAGCCGGGTCGCCGCGGTCTCGACCAGGTAGCCCGAACTCGGCTCACCGTCGGCGGGCACCCCTGCCCGGCAGCCCAGGATCGTCAGTCGCACCCGCCCGACGGTACGGCGCGGAGGTGTCCGAGAGCCGAACTGCGAGCGTCCGGACACGCTTCGATAACCGCTTCCTCAGTTTGCCTACCGGGCTGCTAGGCTTTCGCGCACTGGGTCGGACGCCGTTCCGACGGAGCACGCGTAGAGGGAGGCCTGCGATCGCGCACAGAACATCTGCGCCGGGATGTCCGCAACGGACCTCCGGCGTGCGCGGCGTGGGCTCGGCCCTCGGAACGCCCCGGCACCGGACGGCCCGGCCACTTCGGATGGCCGGCACGTCCGGATGAGCCGGCACGTCCGGGGCGCCGGCTCCCGGTGTCGCTGACACACCGCCCTTTCGCCTAGCCCTTCCACCGTGGGGCGGGCTTTCCCCTGCCCGCCCCGCGGGCTACCCCCATCCCTGGAGACATCATGTCCGAGAACGAGTCACCCGACTCCAAATCCGAAGAGCTGCCCGACGAGCCGCGACTGCCGTCCCGCGGCGGTGCCGGCCGGCGCCGCACGGTGTGGATCGCCGCCGCCGCGGTGGTCGTCGTCGCCGCGCTGCTGATCGGCTTCGCGGTGGCGCGCGGCGGGGACGACGACAGCGGCTCCGGCGACAAGCAGACGATCAGCATCGGTGTCGTCGACGCGTCGCAGCCGTACTGGAAGACGTTCTCGAAGCTCGCCGACGAAGAGCTCGACGTCACGCTGAAGTTCGTCAACTTCAACGACTACAGCCAGCCGAACCCGGCGCTCAAGGAGAAGCAGCTGGACCTCAACCAGTTCCAGCACATCCAGTACCTGGCGAACTACAACGTCACCGCGGGTGACGACCTCCAGCCGATCGGCGCGACCGCGGTCTACCCGCTGCCGCTCTACTCGCTGAAGTTCAAGGACCCGGCGTCGCTGCCGGCGAACGCGAAGGTCGCGATCCCGAACGACGCGATCAACGAGGCGCGTGGCCTGCTCGTGCTCCAGGCCGCCGGGCTGCTGACGCTGAAGAACGGCGGCGGCGCGTTCTCCACCGTCGAGGACATCGAGACCAAGAAGGTCGACGTCACCACGCTCGACGCCTCGCAGACCGCCGGTGCGCTGCAGAGCGGCTCGGTGGTCGCCGCGATCGTGAACAACAACTACGCGACGCCGGCCGGGCTCAAGCCGACCCAGGCGATCTTCAAGGACGACCCGGGCAGCCCCAGCGCCGCGCCGTACGTCAACATCTTCACCGCTCGTAAGGCCGACGCGAAGAACGAGACGTACCTGAAGCTCGCCGCGCTCTACCACGACCCGGAGGTCGAGAAGGGCGTCCAGGAGGCGAACAGCGGCACCGCGGTGTTCCGCACAACCTCGCCGGAGCAGCTCCAGAAGGACCTCGCGACCGTGGAGCAGCAGGCCCGCGACGCGAAGAAGTAATCCACCCGTCCAGACCGAACGGCCCGGCGATCCGCCGGGCCGTTCGGAGTGAGGAAACACCGATGCCCGCCGAGGTACACGTGCGCTTCGAGCACGTCGGCAAGTCGTTCAACGGACGTGGCCGCAAGGCCGCGCCCCAGGTGGCGCTCGAGGACGTCAACCTGGAGATACGCCGCGGTGAGGTGTTCGGCGTCATCGGCCATTCGGGGGCGGGCAAGAGCACGCTGGTGCGGTTGATCAACGGCCTGGAGACGCCGACGACCGGGAAGGTCCACGTCGGCGAGCGCGAGCTGACCGCGCTGTCCGAGCGGGGCCGCCGCGAGGTGCGCCGCGACATCGGGATGATCTTCCAGCAGTTCAACCTGTTCCGGTCGCGGACGGTGGCCGGCAACGTCGCGTACCCGCTGAAGGTCGCGGGCGTGAAACAACCCGAGCGCGACAAGCGGGTGGCGCGGCTGCTGGACTTCGTCGGGCTGCTCGACCGCGCCCACGACCACCCCGAACAGCTCTCCGGCGGGCAGAAGCAGCGGGTCGGCATCGCCCGCGCGCTGGCCACCGAGCCGTCGCTGCTGCTCGCGGACGAGGCGACCAGCGCGCTCGACCCGGAGACCACCGGTGAGGTGCTGGCGCTGTTGCGCCGGGTCAACCGCGATCTCGGCGTCACGATCGTGATCATCACCCACGAGCTGGACGTCATCCGGTCGGTCGCCGACCGGGTCGCGGTGCTCGACTCCGGACGGGTCGTCGAGACCGGCAGCGCCTACGACGTTTTCGCGCAAGCGAAGACCGAGGCCGCCGCCCAGTTCGTGCGCACCGCGCTGCGCGACCGGCCGTCGCCGGAGACGCTGGCCCGCCTCCGTGCCCGGCACCCCGGACGGTTGATCACGGTCCGGGTGCGTGATCAGGAGGGCTTCCAGACCCGGCTGGCCCGCACGTTCCTCGACCACCAGGTGGCCGCGGACATCGTGTTCGGCGGCATCAGCGAACTCCAGGAGCGTCCGGTGGGCAGCCTGACGTTCGAGCTCACCGGGGACGAGGACGCGGTGGACGCCGCCCTCGCGGCGTTGCGCGCGGACGGCGTCGATCTGGTCGAGGAAGAGGCCTGACATGGACGAGTTCGTCAGCAATCTCCCGGTGTACCGGGAGGCCATCCAGCAGACGTTCTACATCGTCTCGATCTCGCTGGTCGTCGGCGGTCTGCTCGGGCTGGTCCTGGGCCTGGTGCTGTACGCGACACGGCCGGGCAACCTGCTGTCCAACCGGGCGGTGTTCGTGGGGATCAACATCGCGGTGAACGTCGTCCGGCCGGTGCCGTTCGTCATCTTCATCACCGCGATCCAGCCGCTGATGCTGCACACGATCGGGACCACGATCGGCACGAACGCGGTGACGTTCGCGCTGTCGCTGTCGGCGGCGTTCGCGATCAGCCGGATCGTCGAGCAGAACCTGCTCACGGTCGACCCGGGTGTGGTCGAGGCGGCCCGCGCCGCCGGTGCCCGCCCGATCGGGATCCTGGTCACCGTGCTGATCCCCGAGGCGCTGGGCCCGTTGATCCTCGGTTACACGTTCATCTTCGTGGCGATCGTCGACATGTCCGCGCAGGCCGGGCTGTTCGGCGGCGGTGGCCTCGGCGACTTCGCGATCACGTACGGCTCGCAGCGTTACAACTGGCCGGTCGTCTACATCACGGTCGCGACGATCGTCGTCATCGTGCAGGCCGGTCAGTTCCTCGGGAACTGGCTCGCCCGCCGCGCCCTGCGGCGCTGACGCGGCCGGACCGGGCAGCCCACGAGTCAGCGGCTCGTGGGCCGCCCCCGGCCTGGTAACCCACCGAGAGCCACCAGCCCGGCGGCGGGCGTGATGAGCGGCCGGGCGATCAGCCACCGGCCGTCCTCCAGCCTGGCGACCCGGTGTTCGATCGTCGTCATGGCTCTCCCGGTGCATCGGATTGCACTGCCGGTGCAATTAGAAGCTCCGTCACCGCCTCGACCGACCGGCCCTGGATCAGGTCCAGCAGCTCGGGCGCCTGGCTGACCTCGGCGTACGCCAGCCGACGCAGGGCCGCCGATCGGTCGTCGTTGAAGCACTCCAGCAGGCGGAACCCGGCCTGCTCGAGCACGGTCCGCACGTCCTCGTCCGGCTTCCGCAGGGGGTCCAGCGCGGCCAGGTTCCGGGCGGCGGTTCGCTCGGCCTCGACCGCGATCACCGCGCGCAGCAGCCCCAGCTTGTCGCCGAAGTGGTTGTACACGGTGTGCTTGGCGACACCGGCCTTCGCCGCGATCACCTCGACGCCGGCCGCCGCGTACCCCTCCTGGGAGAACACGTCGAACGCCGCGTCGAGGATCGCCGGACGCTTGTCCAGGCGCCCGCGCGGCACGGCGCCACCGTGGTCCTCGCCGCGCCGCGTCACGCCGTCACCGTACCGGCCGCGCCGTCCGCTCCCCGACACCGAGCCGTCCCGGCGTCTGGCATGATCTCCGGCATGACGAGCCAGGGCCTGCTGCGCGAAGCGCGCGCCCTCGTGTTCGTCCTGGTCTGTCTGAGCCTGTCGGTGACGCTGCACACCTGGGCGCACGGCGACCAGCCACCGATCCTGGTGCTGATGGCCGGCGCCGGCCTGGTCCTGTCGGTGGCGCTGCCGCTGACCGGTCGCCAGCGCGGCCTGCCGGTGATCGCCGCGGGTCTGGCCGTCACCCAGGCGGGGCTGCACGGGCTGTTCACGCTCGTCCCGTCCGGCGGCGCGCACGTCATGACGACGATGCCGACGCCCGGCACGATGCTCGCCGCCCACGTGGTGGCCGGTGGGCTGACCGCGCTCTGGCTCTACGCCGGTGAGGTTGCGGTGTGGGGCCTCGTGCGGTGGCTCGCTCGACGGATGCCCGCACTGAGTGTGCTGTTCGCGCTGGTGGCGCTGCGTCTGCTCGCCCCGGCGCCGCGTCGTTTCCGGCCCCGGCTCGCCGCGCTCCGTGCGCCGCTGCCGGCTCCGGTGTTCCGGCGCAGCGTGGAGCGGCGGGGGCCGCCGTCCACGGTCGCCGTGACGGCCTGACTCGTCCCCCTCCCGTCGGCGACCGCCGACGGTTACTGGTGCGCGCGTGTCGTGCCGCCTCACGGCTCCGGGTCTGCCCCCTTGCCGTTTCGATACCCCCGTGAGGTATTCCCATGTCTTCTCGTTCCCGCGGCCTCGCCCTGCTGGCCGCCACCGTCCTCTCCGCCGGCGTGCTCGCCGGGTGCGGTGGCTCGACCGATGCGTCGACGCCCACCACGACCCCGACCGCCCCTACCCCCAGCACCCCGACCGCCAGCACGTCGTCCGCCGCGTCCGCGATCACCGTCACCGACCCCTGGGTCAAGGCCGCCGACAAGGGCATGACCGCGGCGTTCGGCACGCTGGTCAACACCACCGACAAGCCGCTGACCGTGGTCGGCGCGTCCTCGCCCGTCTCCGTGATGGAACTGCACGAGATGGTGATGAAGGACGGCAAGATGCTCATGCAGCCGAAGGAGGGCGGGTTCACGCTGCCCGCCGGCGGGAAGCACGAGCTCTCGCCCGGCGGCGACCACCTGATGTTCATGAGCGTGAAAACCCCGGTGAAGCCTGGCGACGAGGTCACGATCACGCTCGCACTGTCCGACGGCAGCACCGTGCCGTTCACCGCGGTCGGCAAGCCGTTCACCGGCGCCGAGGAGAGCTACGACCCCGGCGCACACTCGTGAACAGGCGCGGTCTGCTCACCGGCGGTGCCGCGGCCGTCGGCGGTGCGCTCGTCGGCGCCGCGACCGCGGTGGCCGCCTCCTCCGACGAGCCGGCGCCCGTCGTCCGAATGAAAGACGTGGACTATGGGCACGCGATCGAGCCGTTCCACGGCCGACGTCAGTCGGGCGTCGACACCCGTCCGCAGGCGTTCGCGTCGTTCGTGGGGTTCACGCTCAAGCCCGGCACCGACCGGGCAGCCCTCGGCCGGATGCTGCGGCTGCTCACCGACGACGCGGCCCGGCTCACCCAGGGGCGGCCCGCGCTCGGCGACACCGAGGCCGAGCTCGCGCTGCTCCCGGCCCGGCTGACCGTCACGTTCGGTTTCGGCCCCGGCCTCTACGAGGCCGCCGGGCTGGCCGCGCGGCGGCCCGCGTCCGCCGTCGACCTGCCCGCGTTCGCCATCGACCGCCTGCAGGCGCGCTGGTCCGGCGGTGATCTGCTCCTGCAGATCTGTGCGGACGACGCGACGACGGTCGCCCACGCCCAACGCATGCTCATCAAGGACGCCAGGCCGTTCGCGGCCGTCCGCTGGGTGCAGCGCGGGTTCCGGCGTGGGCGCGGCGTCGAGTCCGACGGCGCCACCCACCGTAACCTGATGGGCCAGCTCGACGGCACGGTCAACCCGGTCGTCGGTAGCCCGTCGTACGATCCGGCGGTGTGGGTCCGTGACGGCCCGGTCTGGCTGAAGGACAGCACCACGCTCGTGCTCCGCCGGATCCGGATGGAGATCGAGACCTGGGACAAGCTGTCGCGCACCGACAAGGAACTTGCCGTCGGCCGCAAGCTCGATACGGGCGCGCCGCTGACCGGCGAGCGCGAGCACGACGAGCCGGACTTCACCGCGGTGGACTCCGTCGGCCTGCCGGTGATGCCGAACTTCGCGCACGTGACCCGGGCACACGTGAGCGATGAACGGCTCCGCATTCTCCGTCGTCCTTACAGTTACGACGGCGAACCGGACGCGGCGGGCGTCCCCGACAGCGGGCTGATCTTCGCCGCGTTCCAGGCCGACATCGCGCAGCAGTACGTCCCGATCCAGAAGCGACTCGCCGAACAGGACCTGATGAACCAGTGGACGACACCGATCGGATCCGCCGTTTTTGCGATCCCGCCCGGCTGCGCCGAGGGCGGCTGGGTCGGGGAGCAGGTGCTGTCCTGACGTTGGTCGTTGCGTTCGTGCTGGCGCTGACGCCGCAACCGGCGCGGGCGCACTCCGGGCTGACGAGTAGCAGCCCGGCCGCCGACAGCACGGTCACCACCGCGCCGACCGAGCTCACGCTGACGTTCGCCGAGGTGGTCCGGGGATCGTTGAGCACGGTCGTGGTGACCGGTCCGGACGGGGCGCGCTACCAGTCCGGCTCGCTCCGCGCCGTCGACCGGACCCTCACCCAGCCGGTGAAGCCGCTGATCTCGGGTAGGTACACGGTGGCCTGGCGGATCGTGTCCGCGGACGGGCACCCGCTGCAGGGCGTCTACACGTTCACCGCGGACCTGCCGTCGCCGAGCCCGAGCCCTGTTGCTCCGACCACGCCGTCGGCGGCCGACACCCCGTCCGCGGTCGACACCCCGTCTCCGGCTGCCGTCTCGGCGGCTCAGGAGGACGAGGGCGGGAACGGTCTGTTGCTCGCGGCCGCGGCCGCGGGCCTGCTCGTCGTGATCGTCGGCGGCGTGGCGCTGGTGTGGAGGCGTCGTTCCGCGTGATCCAGCCGTCCGGACAGCGACGCCTCGCGGAGGAGCCATCGCTCCTCCGCGAGGTGCGCGCTGCCATGTTCGCGCTGGTCAGCCTGTGTCTGTCGGTGACGCTGCACAGCTGGGCGCACGGCGGTACCCCGGCGCCGGCCGGGATGGTCGCCGGAGCCGGGCTGATGCTCGGCCTCGGCACCCTGCTCGGTAATCGCCGACGCGGATTCGTCGTCATCGTCGGTGCGCTCGGGGTGGCGCAGGCGGTCCTGCACGTCGTGTTCAGCGTCTCGTCGGCGGGCGGGCACGTGATGGCCCCGCCGCACTCCCCGGCCGCGATGCTCGGCGCCCACCTCGTCGCCGGAGCACTGACGGCCTGCTGGCTCTACGCCGGTGAGGTCGCGATTTGGCGGGTCGCGGGGTGGCTCGCGCGCCGGGTCCCGTCGCTCGGTGCGCTGTTCGCTCTACTCCGGCTCGCCGTTCCGGCCCCGGCGCCGCGGCTGACCCCGTGGCGCCTCGCCGAACGTCCGGTCGCAGTCCCTGATCCGCCGTGGCGGCGTTCCGTCGTCCGCCGCGGTCCACCGGTCCGGTCGCTCTGACGTTTGGGTGCGCCTGATGGCGCATCTGGCACGCCACTGACCCCATCTCATGCACGGCGGACGCGTTCTCGCGTACCGCCGCGATGACGTCTGGAGCTTCCCGTGACCGTGAACGCTGATCCACCCCGCGAGACCGAACCGAACACTCCCGAACCGACCGCCACCACCGCCGTCGCCGATCCACCGCAGACCTCACCAGCCGAACCGGCCGCGACTGCGGGGGCAGTGGCGCCTGCGCGCTCGGCGCGCTGGGCGCTGTTGCGACGTCTGCACTTCTACGCCGGGATCCTCATCGCGCCGTTCCTGTTCGTCGCCGCGCTGACCGGCCTGGCCTACACGCTCGCGCCGCAGCTCAACCAGGTCGTCTACGGCCAGGAGCTCCGCGTCGACGCGGTGCGCGACACAAAGGTCCCGCTCGCCGACCAGGTCTCCGCGGCCCGCCAGGCCCATCCCGACGGCACCCTCAGCACCGTCTCGGTGTTCGACGATCCGGAGGCGACGACCCAGATCTCGTTCTCCACCCCGGAGCTCGCGGCCGAGGACAAGGTCAGCACCGTCTACGTCGATCCGTACTCCGGCGAGGTGCGCGGCACGCTGACCACCTGGTACGGCGCCACTCCCCTGCAGACCTGGCTGGACAGCTTCCACCGCACGCTGAATCTCGGCGACACCGGACGGCTCTACTCCGAGCTGGCCGCGTCCTGGCTCTGGGTCGTCGCGCTTGGCGGCCTGGTCCTCTGGCTCGGCCGCAAGCATGCCTACCGCGGTGAGCGCGCGGCGCGTCGCCGTGCGGTGCTGCCCGACCTGAAGGCGAAGGGCGTCCGCCGGACGCGCGGCTGGCACGCGTCGGTCGGCGTCTGGACCATCGTCGGACTACTGATCCTCTCCGCGACCGGGCTCACCTGGTCGCAGTACGCCGGTGCACGGTTCGGTTCACTGCTCGACGCCATGCAGGGCCACGCCCCCGCGCTGGACGCCGCCCTCCCTACCGGCGGCCACCACAGCAGCCCCGCGCCGGCCGAACCGCGGGAATCGGACCTGCCGTCCGGCGCGTCCCTCGAGCAGGTCCTCGAGGCCGCCGGACCGATGGACGGTCGGCTCGACATCGCGATCCCGCCCGACGCGAGCACCGCGTACACGGTCGCGCAGGACGACGGCCTGTGGCCGGTCGGGTTCGATCAGGTCGCGGTCGATCCCGCGTCCGGCGACGTCCTGCAGCGGGTGGAGTACGGGGACTGGCCGTTCCTCGCCAAGCTCACGAAGATCGGCATCCGCGCGCACATGGGCGAGTTGTTCGGACTCGTCAACCAGATCCTGCTGGCCGCACTCGCGCTCGGCCAGCTCTGCGTCATCGTCTGGGGCTACCGCATGTGGTGGCAGCGGCGCCCCACGCGCAGCGACCGTAAGGCCGTTCTCGGCTCGGCGCCGCCGCGCGGCGGCTGGCGGACGCTGCCGCGCTGGTTCCTGGTCGTCGGTATCCCGGTGACGCTGTTCGTCGGCTGGGCGATGCCGCTGCTCGGAATCACGCTCGGCGTGTTCCTCGTCGTCGACCTGCTCGTCGGCGCGTTCCGCTGGGCGCTCCGCACGCCGCCACCGCGGCTGACCGACTGACCTACCGCGTGTCCGTGGGGCGGGTCCGTTCCGGACCCGCCCCGTCAGTCTTCGGGATGGCGCGGATCCACGCGGCGAGCGTGAGGCCCGCGGGTTCCGGCTCGCCGCGCTCGCCGGTGTCGAGCTCGTCGATCGCGGTCAGCCCCGTCGCAGGGAGGTAGGTCAGTACCCGGCTCACTTCGGCAGGGTGAGAACCTCGGCTCCGTCGTCGGTGATGAAGATCGTGTGTTCGCTGTGTGCGGTCCGGCAGCCCGTCGCGCTCCGGAGCGTCCAGCCATCGGCGTCGGTGATGAGTTTGGCGGTGTCCGCCATGACCCATGGCTCCAGGGCCAGCAGCAGCCCGGGTCGTAGCTTGTAGCCACGGCCGGGCCGCCCGGTGTTCGAAATGTGCGGCTCCTGGTGCATCGTCGAGCCGACGCCATGTCCGCCGAACTCGGTGTTGATCTGGTACCCCGCCTCGCTGAGGACCGAGCCGATGGCGTGGGAGAGGTCCCCGATGCGAGCCCCGGGGCCGGCTGCGGCGATTCCCGCACGCAACGCGCGCTCGGTCGCGCGGATCATCGCGACGCTCTCCGGCGGCTTCGAGTCGCCCACGAGGAAGCTGATCGCGGAGTCCGCGACGACTCCGCCCAGCGAGACGGCGAGGTCGAGCGTCAGCAGGTCGCCGTCGGCAAGCGTGTAGTCGTGGGGCAGCCCGTGGAGCACGGCGTCGTTGACCGACGTGCAGATGTAGTGACCGAACGGCCCGCGTCCGAAGGACGGCTCGTAGTCGACGTAGCAGGACAGCGCCCCGGCGTCGACGATCATCTCCTGGGCCCACCGGTCGATGTCCAGGAGGTTCGTGCCGACCGCGCTGCGGCCCTCGAGGGTTTGCAATATGCCCCCGACCAGGGCACCTGCCTCCCGGGCTCGGGGCAGGTCGGTCGGGTTCAAGATCTCGATCATCCGGTGCCTTCTTCGCGCATCCAATAACTATCCCGGTAATACTATGCCGGTACTAGAATCGGTGCCATGGTCAGGTTGCCGCTCACTCCCGCAGAGGTCGAGCGCGGACAGCGTCTCGGCGCCCTCCTGCGACATGCCCGGGGGCAGCGCTCGATGCTCACCACCGCGTTGGACGCGGGCGTCTCACCGGAGACGCTCCGGAAGATCGAGTCCGGTCGCGTTGCCACGCCGGCGTTCTCGACCATCGCCGCGATCGCCGATGTGTTGGGGCTGTCGCTTGATGCACTGTGGACAGAGGTCAACCGGTCGGCCGACGTGGCCGGCTCGGATCACAGAGCCGGCGAGCGATTGGTTTCGTAAGCGAGCCGCCCCGCCCGATCGATCAGGCTCGCCTCATCGCCGCGCGGATGTCCCGCCCCGTGCGCCTCATGGGCCCACCGCGAAGCGCGCCGAGGCGCCTGTGGGAAGCGGTTTTGTGTCGGTGGGGGTCGATAGAATTCGCACATGAGTTCGATGGCCGAGTGCGTCGCAGCGCTGCGGGAGCTAGCCGGGGAAGACCTGGCCGGGCTCCCGGACGCTGCACAGCTCGGCCGGGTGGAGGACTGGGAAGAAGCCGTCCGCGTAGCAACGCCGGGCTCGCCGCGGCGGTGGGGT
The DNA here is from genome assembly GCF_900143005.1 of Cryptosporangium aurantiacum. NCBI lineage: Bacteria > Bacillati > Actinomycetota > Actinomycetes > Cryptosporangiales > Cryptosporangiaceae > Cryptosporangium > Cryptosporangium aurantiacum. The sequence goes on along the minus strand of NZ_FRCS01000009.1, from coordinate 1,080 downwards.
CGGTGCACCGGTGTGGTGCGGTCGCCTACAACGGCGCGCCCTCGACGAAGGCCTGGCTGCAGGGCCGCCTGAGGATGACGTCGGGTGAGGCCAGCGCGCTGGTGGATACCTCACGTCGTCTACGGGATCTGCCGCGCTTCGCGGAAGCGTTGTCGGCGGGTGTGGTGTCGTTCGGGCACGTGAAGGTCGCAGCGTGGCTGGCGCGGAAAGTCGACGCCGTCGACCCGGCGCTGGTGCCGGTAGCCGAGGAGATGCTTTTCGAGAACGCCCACCGGCTCAGCTCCTCCGAGCTACGGCAGGTCGCGAAGCGGATCCTCGAGAACCTGGTCCCGGAGAAACAGCGCCCGCCAGATCCGGAACGCGCGGTGTACCTGGGTCAGACCATCGACGACATCTGGGACCTGAAGGGGTCGTTGTCGCCGGAGTGCGGGGCGATGCTGCAGACCTGCTTCACCTCGATGCCCGCACCCGATCCCGAGGACATGCGGTCGGCGGCCGAACGCCGCCACGACATGCTCGCCGATCTGGTCCGGCGAATCCTCGACAGCGGTGACCTGCCCACCAAAGCCGGCGAACAGCCGCACTTGACGGTGCTGGTCCACGCCAGCGATCTGCGCCGCACCCCGGGCGGCCGCACCGTTCTGGCCGACGACCCGTTCCCCGACACCGCGGCGGATCCGGAGTGGACCGGCGAGTGGGACTGGGACGTACTTGCCGACTGGCTCGCCGACCCCCAGCCCCAACCCGAACCCGCGGCCCCCACTCGCTACTACCCCGACAGCGGCCCCGGCGGTCCCGACACGCGCTCCGGCAGCGGTCCCGGCCGTGGCTCCGGCGGCGGCCGGGGTAACAGCCCCAACAGCGGCCCCGGCAGCTCCGGCGGGGCCCGGGAAGCGGCTCCGGCCGTGGTCCCCGGATCTGGGTTCCCGGCAGCCGGTGGGTCCCCGGACCCGGCGACGGAGGCCGCACCGACTTCGGCGACACCCTCCCCCTCGAAGCCATCGACCGCATCGCCTGCGACGCCGCGATCAACCGCATCGTCCTCGGACCCGACGATGTGCCGATCGCGGTCGGACGCCG